>JAIUNT010000042.1 GCA_020161545.1 Pseudomonadota bacterium | reverse complement strand
CGGGAGAAATCTGTGAGAGTCGCCAGAGCTTGGTGAGCTCCCCCACGGTTGGATCCAGGGACGCTATCCACGCGGCACCTTTGGACCGTGAAGCGAGGTGATATTTTGCTTAAGTGTTTCCATAGACATGGAAACGCTTCCCTAGTAAAGGGGCTTATCTGCCCGAAAGTGTGATCCGTACTGCTTGGAATGGACATGGTCGCCTTTGGGCGCCTCCACGTCATAGGTCCAATTCTTTGCCTTTGCAAAGGCAACAGCCTCCTCAAGGCTTGCAAAAGTCAGATTTTTAGTACAAAAGGGGGCCGCACTTGCCTGCCACCCCATGAGCGCGTCTTGGTAGGACGCCTCCCACGAGACAATCGTCATAGTCCACTGTCCCTGACCCGCACGCCCCGATTGCATGGCGGTCTTGCTGTAGGGAAAAATGCGTACGTGGGTCATGGTCCAAAATCCTTGCTTCACTCATGGCCTTTTAGTGTGGCAGGGGAGACAAAGAAATGCAAGAACCCCGACGGGCGCGCTATATAAACTGACAGGCCTTCTCGAGGGACAGTCGCGGCGCGCGTGGGTATAAGTTTGAGGGATCCCCCACACCAATATTACACAAGATTTGGGAGCGCCACGTGGTGCCCTCAAAAAAGAGGGCGTCCACACGCGCCGCGTCAAAGCCCGCCATAGGGCCACAATCGAGACCACAGGCTCTGGCTGCCATAATAAAGTAACCATGCTGGAGGGTCGCGTTGAGCTTGGCTGTCTGGAGAGCAAAGTCGCGCCTGTCTTCTCCCTCGAACCACGTGCGCGCCTTGTTCTGGGGGGACAAATCGTCAAGATCTCTCCAAAATTCCTCGTCATAGCCCATGATCACTGTGACGGGCGCCGCCATGGTCTGGGGAACGTTTGCGGCCATGAGCGCCTCTTTGAGACGCTCCTTTGCATCACGGCTCATCACAAAGGTATAGCGCGCGGGACAGCAGTTGGTGCTGGTGGGGCCCATTTTTGTTAGGGCGTAGATCTCTTCGAGCTGCTCGGCAGACACCTGCCTGTCTTGCCACCCATGGTATGTGCGCGCCTTGCGAAAAAGAAGGTCCAGACTTGTGCTCTCAAGTGTCATAATCGCCCCCTATCCAAGCTTCGCGTCCATAAACCAAAGGCTTTTCTCGTGGTAGCGCAAACGTCCCACAAGAAAGTCCGCTGTTCCTTCATCCCCTTCTTTACTCGCTTGGGTGATGAGCCCCTTGATCACAGTGATGAGGGTGCGCTGATCCTTGGCAAGGTCCGTAAACATCACTTGGGCGTCCGCAGACAACAAAGGATCGCTCAGGCGCCTCATTTTATCTAGCCCACCTAGGGTGATGTGGGCGCTTTGGTCCTGCATACGCAGTCTTTCGGCAGTCTCATCAACAGCCTCTTGAAGATTTTCATAAAAATCACCCAGAAAAGCGTGATCTTGCATAAACGTATTACCTTTAATGTGCCAATGATATACCTGAGCCTTGACGGTCAAAGCGTAGGTATCGGCAAGAAATTGGCGCAGCGCGTCGAAATAGTCCATGGGAGCCTCCTGTGTTTCATATGAAGTGGATTGATCTTTCCATTATCCTTCTTTTTTCTTAAGAAACCGTTTCTTTTTAGGCAGCAGGCGCAGCCGATTGTTTTACATCGGGCGCGGCCGGCGTTGGTGCAGGTTTTGAATCGCTAGACGCGGGAGAGGGCACTGCAGGCACCTTTTGCCCTTGTGCGTCCTTAGGTATCGCGGGCACGGGAGGCGCTGTGCCGGCTGCCCCGGCGCCCCCTTCTTGCAAAATAATGCGACGCTTACTGAGCTCTGTCATGAGATACCCCGCCTTCACGGGCTCCATATTCGTTAAGATAAGCGCCGCCTTTTGGGGTTTGACCTTCTCCATGATGGCCACAAGGGAGTTGAAGTCCATGGCCTCAATGCGTTGGGCCGCCTCCTTGGGCTTCATGCTCTCAACCATCTGCACCACGCGCTTGAGGTTGTCGCTTTCCTTTTGGTTAACGGAACTTAAGATCTCTTCCAGGGACTTGCGCGTCTGGGAAAGGGATTTTGAACGCTCTTGAATCTCACTATTGATGACGTCTTGAATGGCTTGGTCGTGGAGGCCGCCGCCCGCCTTCTTGGGCGCCTGTTCCTTTTGCTGATCGATCTGCAAAAGCGTGCTGAGCGCCTCTGGCGTGAGGGTCATGGGGTCAATATCGGCTGCGTTCACGCTTGCCTTTGGTGCATTCACGGGTGGCTTTTGGGGCGCCCCCGTTTGGCTCGCTTGGGCCGCTGGGGCAGCTGGGGCAGGCGCTGCGGCAGGTTCCTCAGCGTAAACCGAGCGCACCTCTAAAGGCGACTGACCCTGGGACAGATGGTGCCATAGGGAGCTGACCTTCATGGTCAAAAGGAGCGTTGCACAAAAAATCACAATGGGCAACAAACGCACCCGCAGGAAGAAAAAACGTTTCAGGAGTTCCTTGGTGTTTGTGTAGCGGCGCGTGGCCGTCATGAGAAAGGGATTATTCATCGCACATTCCTTAGGTTACGCACAAGCTCTGGCTCTTCATCAGCGCTAGGCTCCTCAGGTGCGTTTTTACCTTTCTTCGCTTTCTTTGCGGCATTGCTCGCTGCCGCTGCCTCCGTTTGCATGGCTTTTGCCTGGGTCACGAGGGCCTCAAGCTTTTGGGTTGCCGCCTCTCCACGCTCCACTAAAAAGCTTAAATCTGAGGCAAGGGTCCCACCCTGGGTGAGTTTATCTTGAAGTTGGGAAAAGGTGCGCTCGCCAGCGATCTTCAGCCCGTCCATGCTGGCCTCAGCCTTTGACAGCGACCGCGTGAAGTTCTCAAGAAAGGTTTGAAGCTCCCCACGGCTTTGATAGAGGCTCGACAGTTTCTTATTCAAAGAGATGGCATAGGCGATAGTCGCGATCAAAAAGCCTATCACAATGAAATCAAGGATAATATTAAAGGTTATCATGATGAGGGCTCCCCGTGGTGCTCTATGAAATTCTCGTCCACTTGCAAGGCGATGTTTCGGTTACGTTGACCCGTGCGCCCCTTAAGCACCAGTTTGTCCCCTGAAAAGATGTAAACAGGCGACTCTGGCTTTGCTCGCAAATCCACAAAGGAGCCTTTCTCCCAGTTAAGAACATCCCCGAGAGATACACAAACCCGGTCAAGAACGGCCTCCAAGGTCACGTTGGATTGCCACACCTCTTGGCTGAAGTGATTCTCCCAAATGTCGTCTTGCCCCGTTTTATCACCCATAAACATTTGGAGCAGCTGATCACGCACGGGCTCAAGGGAAGAATAGGGAATGAGAAACTCAATGTAACCCGCACACGTGTCAACCTCCACATTGACGCGCGCCACAATGGCCGCGTTCACGGGACGCACGATGGTGGCAAAACGTGGGTTTGTCTCCATGCGCTCAAAGGAGAACGTCACGTCATCAACGGGGGCAAAGGACGTTGTAAAGTCCTCAAGCACGACGGAGAACAGACGCTCCAGAAGGCGCTGCTCAATGGTTGTGAAAGGACGCCCTTCAATTTTAAGACCGCCTGAAGTTTTTCGCCCCCCTAAAAGAGAGTCCACAAAGCTGTAAATCAGGGCCGTCTCCATGGTGAGAAGCCCCCATGTCCCCCACTTGTTTGAGCGAAAGACACCAATGAGGGTCGGCAATGGGATACGGTCCAGATATTCACCAAAACGCGTTGCTGACATGTTTTTCAGGGAAACTTCAACGTTCTCAGACGTAAAGTTACGCAGACTCGTTGACATCAGGCGCACAAGGCGATCAAAGACCACCTCCAACATAGGCAAGCGCTCGTAGGAAATCTGGTGAGAGTCCACAAGGACCTTCCACCCGCTCAGGGTCTTGCTGGCAGCTTGGTCGAATCCCAGAAGACTGTCTATCTCATCCTGGTTCAGGATGCGCTCCTCCCTTTGGGGAGCGGCCGCCACAGAGGCGCTTTCTGGGGCACCCTCTTCGCCCTCAGCGGCCATGGCCTCCCACTCGGCCATGAGTTCTTCTTCGCTCTTACCTTGATCCTCGTTCACATGTCCCCCTATTGCACAAGCATCTGGTCAAACAGAATGTTCGATACCTTCAGCGGCGCCAAAACAGAGTTAGCTTGCTTGAGGAGTTCCTCCCGCAGCCTTTGAAGACCCGCCCCGCCTTCTAGATCCTCCGTACGCAACTGGCGCAGATAAACCTGAAAAGCGTCAATAAGACGCGGACGCAAAAGCTCAGCCGTTTTCAGCGCCTCTGCGTTCGGCAGCTCGAGCTTCAAGGACAGCCTTAAAAATGGTGTGGCCCGGGATTTTTTGGTGCTTTTTGTCAGGTTAATGAGAAGCTCTTTAATCTCTAAATAGGAGACTTCCGTGGGCGCGTGCGCTTCAGCGGCAGCGGGCTTATGGTCACCCTTGGAAAAAATCTTCGCCCCAAGACCTGTGAAATAAAGCGCCGCAAAGACAATTCCTGTGAGCACAATGGGCCCCAAGACCATGGCTAAAATCAAAGGTAATTTGGATTTCTTTTCCCCTTCAGCGGGCGCGCCTTCCTCTGCGCCGTGTGCCTCTTCCGCCATTTGCCCCCCATTATGCTTATAATTTTGTATGTTATATCATAGGAGAGGGAAGCTCTTCGCGCAAGAAGTCACGTCATATAAAAACGCACCTGAAGTATTCAGGTCACAGCGTGTGCTTTTTTACGGCAGAATCAGGCGAGGATGCCCTGGGCACGAAAGTACTCTTCTAGCTCGCCGCTTTGGTACATATCGCGCACAATGTCAGCGCCGCCAATAAACTCGCCCTTAATGTACAGCTGAGGGATGGTGGGCCAGTTTGTGTAGTCTTTAATGGCTTGGCGCAGATCTTGGCGCTCTAAAATATTGACGCCCGCAAAGGGAACACTTAAACGCTCCAGCACCTGACACACAAACCCCGAAAACCCGCAAAGGGGCATCTCAGGTGTGCCTTTCATGAAAAGCAGAACAGGATTTTGCGCAAGCAAAACATCGATCTCTTCAAAAAGTGCGGGCGCGTCAGTCATCTAGGGCTACTCCTTTGCAGGTACGAGGGTTTTTAAGGAAAGGGCATGGAGGCGGTCGGCCATGAGGTCTCCCAAGGCATGAAAGACTGCCTTGTGCTGGGCGACGCGGGTCATACCTTCAAAAACTGAAGAAATAATGCGGACCTGATAGTGATCACCATCCCCACGTGTGTCTTCAATATCTATGCGCGCACCCGGAAATGCACTTGCCAACATGGCGTATAGGTCATCACGTCTTATGGCCACGGGCACATCCTTTCTGACAATATTAGGCATTGGACGAGTCATGTTTCCTATGGCACACTCTAAGGGTGAAGAGCAACAAAAAACACACATCAATAAGAAACAGGGAAGCTACATGGACGATCTCGTCAGCCGCGAACGCGCTCTTGAGATGAAATTTCAACACGAACAGTTCCTTGAATACAAGGTACTGGCGCGGCGCAACCGTTTATTTGGCCTTTGGGCAGCGCACCTGCTTGGACTTGAACAGGCCGAAGCCGATACGTATGCGCGCGGAGTTGTCTCTGGAAAGCTATGCACGCCGGGGGGTGAGGAGCTCCTTGAGCGCATTTTGACGGACACACACTCGGCAGGTTTGGAGCTCTCGTTGCATCTGGCGCGCAAGCAACTGGAATATTGCCATAAAGACGCGGCGCACCAGATTTATACGGAATGATTTTAAAATGTACTGCCCCCTAACCTTGACATTTGAAGCGCAATGCACACATTACATTTTATGTGTACTATATCACCCCATAGATATAAGGGTCGTTTTGAGGATTGCTCTTGATGAACAACATTCTTAAAAACAAAGAAATCACCAGAAAATTCTCTTTTCTAGCAATGGGGATGTTGCTCACCCTTGCCTCACAAGCTGGAGCCGTTCTGATCGGCCCTGATGATACAGAAAAAGACTCCTTTGCGCGCGCACAAGACTTTCCCTACACATGCTCCGTTAGGACCTCGACCCACAGCGCTTCTGGCGTACTTGTGGAAAAGAATGAAGGTGTCGCTTGGGTTTTGACCGTGAAACATCTCGTGGAGGGCACCGACGCCTCAGACATTACAGTGGGATTTTACGGCGAGCCGCCCCTTGTCTGCACGGATGTGTTCAGCCCCACATTTGGGCACAGAACGGCGGCCCAAAATTGGGATATCAGCTCTGATATCGCGCTGTTAAAAATAGAAACGACAGCCTCTCTTCCCGAGCCTGTGGCGCTGTTTAATCCCTATTTGCCCGCACTCAAGTATGACAAAACATGGCAAATATGGCGCGGAGAAGGACATATTATAGGGTATGGAAAACACGGTTCAAATCTGAAAAAACTCACCCTTGACGGCAAGCCCTACCATACCGTTGCCCCATTTTTTGTGGATGTCACAAGGGACTTGTGTGACGAAGGATGTGGTTTCTGGAACATTATTTCCACCTTTGCCCAAGACAGGGGGCTAATTGCCCCAGACGGCACCTATCAAACTTTGCTCACCAGAGACGTACTTACACCGCCGCGCTTAGGCCTTGCCAAACCTGGCGCGCCAACCATATCTGATCAGATCATTTCCCATCAAGGAACGACATGTCCGGGTGACTCGGGAGGCCCCCTTGTGGTCTTTCACGAAGGCACACCCTATGTTCTGGGTATTGCCTTTCATGCCTATAGCCTCGCAGAGGGCGGTTTGCATACATCACTCTACAGCTCCGTCCCCTATTTCGCCCACTGGATCCGCGAAACAATTTTTGAAACAACGCTTCCCCGCACCACCGGCAGCGAGTGGTTCCCCTTTAGGTCAATGACACTAAGTTCTTTGCCCTTATATGTGGATCCCGTCTTTTTGTATAAACTTAAAAAGAAAACAGCCCCTCGAAGTATCAAAAAACCTCCCCTCGGTTTGCACGACCTCTCCACAAGCATATGCCTCAAGGCACCAGCCATGTTGGCGTTTACTCCCGCACACTGTTCTTAACTTTTCTTTAACTTTCTTGAGCTATAACACCCGTGGAAGAATGTCTTTATTAAGAGGGTGTCATGTCCATTGGCAAAACAAAGGCGTTTGCGGCCATGAGCGCGCGCCTCAAGTGGGACCAGGAAAACATCAAGGTTGCAACGGACAACCTGGCACGCGCCCAGCTGCCTGGCGAAAAGCAAAAACGCCTCTCCCCTTTCTCCTTTCAACATATCTTGGGAAAAAGCGGCCTGTCTCGCACAAGCGCAACCCACATGACCGGCACCCAAGATCACGGACGCACCGTGCAGGTGACAACATCATCCCAGGACGAGGAATCCATTTCCAAAAACAACATCTCCCCTCAGGAAGAGATGATGCACATCAATGATTCATCCACAAGGGCCCACCAAATGACAACGCTCCACAAAAAGCTCATTGGCATGTATAAGAATATTCTCACGGTGGCCAAATGACATTTTTCCTTGCCACACTTTTTTTCGCTTTCACTCATTGTGCCTGGGGCGGTAGCCTTGCAGACACCCAAAAAATTGCCTCAGATAACTTGCGTGTCAACGAAGCCCTCTCCCGCGTGGCTGCGGAAAATCTCGCCAATGCGGATTCAGCCAACTATGCGCCAAAATCCATCACCGTTGAATCCAAGAAGCTACCCAGCGGAGCAAGTTCCGTCAAAGTCAAACGGATCAAAAAAGACGACAACCGTGTGGTGTCGACCTACGACCCCTCTCATCCCCAGGCAGACACCCAAGGGTATGTTGCAAAGCCTGATGTGGATCCCATGATTGAGCTCATGAACATGCAACGCACCAAACACAGCAGCGAAATCGCTCTCAAAGTTTTTGAAACCGCAACGGACATGCGCCACAAAATGATCTCCATGATGGGCACAAGATAGGAGTCTCAAGAAATGTCAGAACTGACCACAGGCAGCATCACAAATCTCTACAAAGGTGTTGGCTCACTTGATAAAGGCAAGGCCGAAGACACCGGCACATCAGCGCTGTCCTTTGCAGACGTTCTCCTCAAGGATCCCACAAAAAATCTCGTGCAACTGTCTCATAAGACTGAGGACGCAGCACAACTTGCAGCACTGGGTCAGGTGGACGAACAAACCCTGTCTGAGATTGTGACCGAGATGGACATTGCCCTTCAGAGTTTCAAAAGCATCTGGGAAAAGTCACTCCAGGCACTTAATGAGCTGCCGCGCATCAGTATGTAGTGCGCGTGCACCCTTGCGAGGAAGAGTATTGTTTGCTACCAACGTAAGTACAACTCAAACAAACAAAAAGCGCACCCCATGACAGAGCATGCCCAAGATCTCCCCGATGTGACCACTCTTTCCTTTGAGGACGCCCTCAAGGAGCTTGAGAGCGTTGTGCGGCGCCTTGAAGAGGGACGCCTGCCCCTGGAAGATGCCATTGACTCCTACGCCAGAGGCGCAAGTCTCAAGGAGCGCTGCGAGGCCCTTTTGTCCCAAGCGCGCCTCAAAGTTGAGGCCGTCCTTGCCGCCGCTGATGCAAGTATCACAACCCAGCCCATGCTAAGTACCCAGACCGATGCAAACAACGACTAAAGAATCTCTCCACGCCTTGTCGTTTGAGGAAGCCCTGGGCGAAACAAAGACCGAGGTTGTCTCTTTCCTTGAGGAGCTTCTCAAGAAAAATGTCGGGCCTGGGGCCCTTGGTCGTGCCATGGAGGCATCCGTCATGGGGGGAGGCAAGCGTCTTCGTCCTTTTTTTCATAGACAGGCCTGTCGCATCCTTGACGTCCAAGAAGGGGCTAGCATTGCCGTTGCCGCAGCCATTGAGCTGATCCATTGCTACTCCTTGGTCCATGATGACCTGCCATGCATGGACGACGCCGAGCTTCGTCGCGGCGCCCCCACAATCCATGTGCGCTTTGGAGAAAACACCGCTCTTCTTGCGGGCAACGCGCTTCTGACCCTCGCCTTCGAGGTCATTGCAAACCTCGAGGTTTCAGCGCCCCAACGCGTCCAACTGATACAGTGTCTGGCGCGCGCCTCAGGCGCTCAGGGCATGATGGCCGGGCAGTACATGGACCTTCACCCCTCACCCTCACCCAATCTTGATGAGATCTCTCGTATGCAGCGCTTGAAGACAGGGGCGCTCATTGAGGCCTGCATTGAAAGCGCGCTCATCCTCAAGGGAGGCGTATCCCGTCATCCTCTTCTCATTTTTGGCCACGAAGTGGGCCTTGCCTTTCAAATTCTTGATGATCTCAAGGATCTTTTGGGGCATACGTCCGCCATTGGCAAAGACACCGGCAATGACGGGAGCAAAGTCACATTTGTCAGCTTACTTGGCCCCCAGGAAGCGGCTGAAAAAGTTCATTCTTGCCTTCGCATAGCACAGGAGGCTCTGCCAAAAGGGCCTCTAGCTGCACCCTTAAGGGGAGTGGTGGAAGCTCTAAACATGGAGCTTCAGGGGCTTCTGGCATAGAAATCAGGGGCATTTCATCCGTGTAAGCGACTTTTTCTAGGACGCCCATAGCCTCTTCGATGGAGGACGAGAGCGAGACAAACTGCTCAAAGGTGTCATCATGCACATGCGACGCTCTTGATAGGGAAGCACAGGAGGCTTCTTGCAAAGGCCCGTCTGCGGGCATGGCCCCAGAGGCCGCAGCTCTTTGACCTAATGGGCGTGCCGCCATGATGCCAGATGATTGTAACAGCTCTGCCCTTTGTGCATGTTCATGCCACCACTGTGCATCCTCAGGCCGGCACCTTCTTAAATTGAGTTTTGAAAGCCCATAACACGCTGTCGTATACATCTCTTGCGCACTGTCACACATTACGCCCCTTGGATTCATCAAACACATAAAGGCCTCCCGAAAGCATGCCTCGGGCATGTGGGGAATATGTATTGGGAGATCCTCGTCGTTTTTAGGCCCCAAAACGTACACCTTTTCGCCCGTAAGTCCCAGCCACACATAAATGCGTGCGCGCAGCACCGTGTCTTGCGGATCACACAGATGCAAGGCCTCTAAAAAGTACGCCGCAGCCCAGCGGCTTTGACCGGGACTCGCGCGCATGGCCTCACTCCCGCATCCAACGCACGCAAAAATGCTTTCTTTGCGCGTGCCAGCCTGACGCGCGCACGCCAGCGCCCGCTCGTAACACACGCGCCGGTCAACGTACTGCCCATCCATCATATCCTCAAAGCCCAAGTTGCCCAACTTGACATAGGCAATGGCCAAAAGCCTGGGATTTTTTGAATGCATCACGGCTTCCTTAAGCCAAATCAAGGCGTGGTTCCCGTTTTCTTTCATGGCCTGGGAAAAATAACTCAGGGCAAGACTCTCTTTCTCTGGTACCCCTAGTGACACGCTTTGGCCGACGCTGCGCTGGCGCTTTGTGGGTGGCTCTCTTTCTTGCTCTTCGCTCGCCAACACCCCATTGCACAAAGTCAGGAGCATCAACACACGCGCAACAATTTTTTCCATTTTGATACCTGGTCATAAGAATATGGAAGCTTTAAAGCACCAAGGCCGTCCTGTCAATTTTTAAGATTTGAAAGATAGCTCAAAATATTAAAGGCTGTTTTTTGTAAAAAGGACTCGGTTATGGCCCAAGATACTCACTTTGAACGGGCACCCTGCACCCAAGATCTCCTAGCTTCAAATAGCACGTGAGCCGAAGGCGGGGATCCTGGGTGCAATTTATGGCCTCTTCAAGATAAGACACGGCGAAAGGAGCGGGCACCAAGAAAGCAAGACGTATGTAGCACAGCGCCAAAGCGTCGCAGGAGCCTTGATCAATAGAATCAAACGCCTTGGCGGTCACGCCGTTCAAAGCGCCGTGTTTTGGCTGTTTGCTTACGGGCTCCTCTTCACCGGGCATTTCATGAAATGAATGGGCGCGCTTAAGGGCCGTAGTCTCCTGATCACAGGACCAAATTGGGAGACTTACCAGGCAACAGACTATAAAACAAAACGCCCTTTGCTCCATTGATCTCTCCCAGGCGCGCGTCAACCCTCAGCACGAACTAAGCCCCGAACCCATCTGGGGGTATGGAACGTGCCTACTTTTCGTATGACTTTTTGCGCACCGGCTTTGGGTTTTCATCCTTGACGTAGGGGTTCTTACCCTTTCGCACCCACAGACGCAGGGGCACACCGGGCAAATCAAAGTCTTCCCGCAAGGATGTTTGTAGGTAGCGCATATAGGAATCGGGCAGATCCGCGGGCTTACTGACGAAAAGCGCAAAGGTGGGCGGGCGCGTCTTAATTTGAGTTGCGTACTTGATACGCACGCGGCCCACACCCGACAATGGAAGGGGATGGCGGGTTGTGGCGTGCTCAAGCCACCGGTTGAGATCCGCCGTGGAAATACGCGCGTTCCACAGATCGTACATCTTAAAGATGGCCGCCATCAGCTTATCAAGATTATGCCCCGTTTTGGCCGAGAGCGGAATCACTGGCACGCCCTTCACCTCGGAAAGGCTTGTGAGAAGCACATCTTTGATCTCATCAAAGGATACACGGTCCGCCAAGTCCCATTTATTGACGGCGATCACAAGGCACCGGCCTTCTTCAATGACCTTTTGGGCCAAAAGCACGTCCTGGCGATCAAGGGCCTGGCGCGCGTCCACCACCAAGACCACCACATGGGCGTAGCGCACAGCTTGAAGCGTATCACGCACGCTGAGCTGCTCCAGGGGATCGCTGACCTTGGCGCGCCGGCGCACACCGGCCGTATCAATAAGTTTTAAAGGACGCCCGCCATATTCCCAATCCAGGCGAATGGCGTCACGGGTAATGCCTGGCTGGGAGCCCACAAGCAAACGGTCCTGACCCAAGAGACGATTAATGAGGGTAGATTTACCCGCATTGGGGCGCCCGATGAGGGTCATTTGAAGGGGTGGTGTTTCCTCGCCTTCAGCTTCAAAATCTTCGTCTTGGTTATTCTTTTGGACGGACTGAGGGCCCAAAAGCTCTGCCAAATGGGCACGCAGATCATCCAGGCCAATGCCCTGGAGGGCTGAGATGGCGATGGGGTCTGTGTCCCCAAGCCCTAGACTTGCGGCCTCGTAAAAAGCGTTCTCATCACGCTCGCACTTGTTCACAAGGACAAGGGTTGGCTTTTTTGCCCGGCGCACATAGTCCACCAGAATCCGGTCCGTGGCCAGAATGCCTTCCCTTGCGTCCAGAACGAAAAGCACCACATCGGCGTCCTCAAGGACTCTGGCGGTTTGCGCCAGAATCTGCGCCTTCAAATCATCGGATTCAAAGCCCTCAAGGCCAGCTGTATCTACGGCCGTAAAGCGCAAATCAAAGAGCTTAGCCTTTCCTTCACGCCAGTCCCGTGTCACGCCTGGCACGTTTTCAACAATGGCCATTCGCTTGCCACATAACCTGTTAAACAGGGTGGATTTTCCAACATTAGGGCGGCCTAAGATGGCCACACGCTTATAAGACACAATTTCTCTCCACTTAACCCTGTTTAAATGTCACAAGGTTTCCACTGTCACCCAGGGCAATAAGGGCATTTGAAACCGCAATGGGGGACAAGAAAAAGGTATCTGATCCGTTCAAAACACGTGTAATGGCGCCGTCCTTTGGAGAGCAAAAAATAATTTTTCCGCTGGAGCCTGTCAGGACAAGCTCACCGTCCACCAAGATGGGGCCTGCCCAGAAAAGAGCCTCACCGTCATCTTCATAATTCTCGCGCTCAGGAAGCGCCTTAGACCACCGCACACCTCCAGATCTTTTATCACAGCACACCAAGTGGTTATCGCTGGTCACAAAAAAGAGTGCCTCACCCCACACAGCCGGCGTGTGCACGCCGCCCAAGGGACGCGTCCACACGAAGTGACCTGTGCGCAAATCAATGGCACTCATGCGGCCTGCGTGACTCATCACAAAGGCCATGCCGTCGGAAATGACGGGACGCGCCTTGATGTGCGCCAGGGAGGATAAGGAGTCCACAGCGCCTGGGCTATTGAGGCTTTCAACCCACAGGGCGTGGCCTGTATCAGCCGTCAGTCCATAAACCTCACCGGACGTATAGGCCACAACGAGGGTGTTGCCTTGCACGGCGGGACTCGCCCCGCCCAAAAGGCCGGCGCTCTCCATCATCCCCACATGGGTCCAAAGGGGGGCGCCGTCCTTGGCACTCAGAGCCGTCAGCTGGTTATTGGTGGTCAGCACATAAACCGCGCCCTTATAGGGGGTCGGTGCGCAGCGTGAAGGTGCCGTGAGGGCCTTGCGCCACAAGACAGTGCCGTCCTTAGCGTCCATGCACACAACCTCAGCAGAAGGTGTTGTCACAAAAATTTTGCCTTCATCCCAGCAAAGACCGCCCCCAAAGGGTTGGTACTCGTGGGACGCGTCAACGGTTTCCACGCGCCATAGAAGCGCCCCAGTCTCTAAGGAGAACGCGCTCACATCCCCATTTGTATCCACCGCAAAAACGGTGTCCTGGGCAACGACCGGACCACTTAGGAGCTTCCCGTGTGAGCTCACACCAATATCACCACGCCACGCTTCTTGCAGCGTCCCCCCAAGCTTCACAGGACTGGGTGCATGGTCAGCCGCAGCGCTCGCCATGGGCCATATGGCGCGCGGCTCTGGCGCTGGCAAGGTCAGGTTTGTGCTTGCAATGGATGGATCAGGGCGCAGGGCGTCTTGGTTTAGAAACACCACATGGCGCATGCCTGGAAGGGGATCTTTTTCCTCTTTCCAAAAGTTCAAACAGCCGCCGAGCATTGATGCCGTCAACAAAAGGGGCGCAATTTTTTTCATCATCGTAAAATCCACACAGAAAATCTCATGATGCTTTCTAAGACATTCTGACTATAAAATCAAGAAAAGGACACGAGAGCGCTCTTTTTAATAAATCATTAAGGCCTCATCAGCACAATAAATGAACAATACAGAACTGGGTGGTATAGAAACACAAAAAAAGGAGGTCATACATGAATAGAAAGGTGATCTTAGGGTTTTTTATTTGCTTCAGCGTCGGCTTCATCAGTCGCATGCTGGGTATTTCCTCTCCTTGCCCGCCGGTTTTGGAAGGAGCGCTTCTTGTCCTATCCATGACCCTTGGGTATGTGAGCATAGATCTTCTCATCACGCGTGTGACGCGCCTGGATGATGAGACAGCAAACGAGCGTTTACCTTGATGCTTTTATGCGGCCTTGCCCTGGGCGCAATCATCGGGGCTGCGTGTCGGTGGTTTGATTTGCCTTTGCCGTCTCCACCAACCCTGACGGGTGCCCTTTTGGTCCTCACCATGACCATGGGGTATGTCTTACACGATCCCCTCATTGATTTCATGGGGCGCATGTAAGTCGGGGTTTTAGAAAATTACTCAGGTGCGTTGCTGATAACAATCTTACCGATTCCCGTGCCACTTTCCACAAGGGCGTGGGCAACCTTGAGAGTTTGGGCGTTAATGGGCGAAAACGTCTGTGTCAGGGTTGTGCGCAAAAGCCCAGCGTCTAAAAGTGCTGAAACCTCATTTAAAATGTGATGCTGCCTGATCATATCGGGTGTTTGATAAAGGGAGCGCGTGAACATAAACTCCCAACTCACAGTCACGGACTTGCGCTTAAAGGGCACGATATCCAATACCTCAGGATCATCAATGAGCACAAAGGATCCTTGGGGCGCGATGCAGTCGACAATACCTGCAAGATGCTTTCCCGTCGCCGTTAAACCCGCAATGTAGGCCACTTGATCAAGACCAATTTCGGCAAGCCCTTGCTTTAACCCTTTGTGATGATCAATGACATGGTCCGCCCCCATTTCCCTGGCCCAAGCGGCGCTTTGGGGGCGTGAGGCTGTGGCCACAACCCTCAGACCCGTGAGCCTTTTGGCCAGCTGGATCAAAATAGAGCCTACACCCCCTGCCCCGTTAATGATGAGGAGTGTCTCGCCATGGGACTTCACCCCATAAGGCACGCGCAAACGGTCAAACAAAAGCTCCCACGCGGTCAGAGACGTCAGCGGCATGGCAGCGCTTTCGGCCCAGGTGAGAGAGCGAGGCTTGCGCCCCACGAGGCGCGCGTCAATGGCATGGAACTGACTGTTGGAGCCGGGACGGCGCCAATCTCCCGCATAGAAAACCTCGTCCCCAGGACTAAAGAGCGTCACCTGGTCGCCCACCTCCACAACCACGCCCGCCGCGTCGTACCCGAGCACCTTGGCTTGGCCCTCCTCAGGTGCCATGGAAGCGCGCAGCTTATAGTCCACGGGATTGACCGAGACCGCCTTGACCTCCACAACCAGGTCCTGGGGGCCCAGCGCTGGCAAGGGCAGCT
>JAIUNT010000041.1 GCA_020161545.1 Pseudomonadota bacterium | reverse complement strand
TGAGAGCTTGGATCCACATCAAGACGCAGCGTGTCACCCTCTTTGCCGTAGGTTGAGCGTGTTTGATAACTTGTACCATCTGTCATCACAACATTGATGGTGTGGTAATTAGGATGAATGCCTTTTTTCATTTTAAATCTCATCATGTCAGTAAAACCTATGCTTCTTATACCCAAAGCCACAAGGGATTGCAACCTTCTCGCGTGATATAGCGGAACATCTGTAAAACGCACGGGCAAAAGCATTTACAAAGAGTGGTTCACAAAGTGAGTTCAGGCGTACTTGAGCTTACATATGCGTCACGCAAGCACGCCTAAACCCGTCGGTTAACACGATCACTCTCTCAAAGGGTGGTGTGCGCAATAAGAAACAAACCACCCTTGTTTATTGCTGTGCCCCCTCTTCATCTTTGCGCATCTGCACATGCACAGCGCCCATGGCACCTACACTGAAAAGGCCAGCATATGCCATAACCACGTTCATGGCCGCCTTCAAAAGAGGCCAGCCGAGGGCGCCAAACACATTGAGGGACTCAATGTGGCTCCTCATGTTCTCCAGGACGGGTGCTGTCACGAGGACCACGAAGAAGATCGCAACAAGGGAAAAGATCAACCCATAAAGAAGGGCGCTTCCAAGGCCAACCCAGTATCGCGCAAGCTCCTGCTTCACATGAAAGGACTCGCCTGCCGCTGTGCGCACCAGAGTCGTGAGTGTGCCCATAAACAAGATGAAAATCCCAATCTCAGTCCAGTGTGGCCCACGCCCTAATGCCGACACAAAGGCAACAAAGAGAGCGTCAACCAAGATAATGGCGCCAAAGGTCTTCCAAAGGGCAGACTCTTTCAATGTGCCCAGATACGTTAGCTCTTTCGCGCGCACAACCTTTTGTGCCGCGTAAACCATAAGTGGCACAAAAGAAAGTATGGTGAGAAGGTGTAGACCTGCAACCTCTGCCATCTGGGACCACACAATTGGCATCGCATTCAGGGACATGTATAGGCTACTTTGAGCAAGCGTGCCCCCCAAAGCCTCCAGCACAAAGGACACGACAAAAAACGCGCCCAAAAACGCGAGCAGTCGACCATTGAGAGGCCACACAAGACCCTTGCCCGCCTGCATAAACCCACGCATGTTCTTGGCAAGAGACAAGCGGCGCGCGTTCAATGTAAGGGAGCGACCTGTTGTGACGTCATGTGTCTTTTGGATATTTTTCATTTTTATTCCTCCAGTAAGTAGGGTATGCCCTCACTATTATATATAATATCTATTAACAAAATGACAAGACCAAATAATAAAAATGCGTCACACTTCCAATAAAAATAAATCGAACATAGAAATGTGACTTTCTTAAAAATAGATTGCAAGGTACCCATCAGACCATTTACTCTTGAAGCACATCAGCCATCCCCTGTGGGCGAGCTAACCTTATACAATACAGGAGTCTTTTAATGGAGTGTGGCGTTAAACCAGATGATATTTTGGCCGATGGCGAAAATTATACAGAGCTCAATGGTCTCAAGGTACGCAAAGGATCCATCGCAGCATTTTTGAAGAACATTGATCTTTTTGAAGCCCCCCACGGATCTCAGGCCCAAAAAGACGCAGCTTTAGAGGCCATGAAAGAGCTGGCCCCTGCCATCGTGGCCGCTGGCCTTCACAAGCACGCCACCTTTAAAAACAGGGCAATCGAAGAGATCTTGGCAGCCGTGTGACGGCGCGCGGCGCCTACTCTTTATGGGAGCCCTATGGTGGCACAAGACATCAAAAGATATAACTTTGCCCTCCTGCCCACCCAGCGCGCTGACGCGTATATTGATGTTGCGCAAAGGTATTTTAAGCACCATGCGGTTGGCTATCTTCTTGGGGAGCACAGCCTGCCTCACATCACGGTGTGTCAGTTCCACGCACTTGAATCGGTCCTTCCTGCACTGATGGGCGGGATTCAAGGCGTTCATACTTCCCCAAGGGTGCAATTGGCCGACTTAAGGTTTTCCAACAAGCCAAATACAAACCTCTGGGGGGCCTCCCTCTTGGTAAAGCGCAGCCATGAGCTCCTCATATTGCAACAAGCTGTTGTGAACCTTTTGGCATCCCACGGCCTGACGCCACTGAACCCCGTGGGGGACCTCTATACTCCCCACATGACCCTTGCCAAGGTAGACGCCGTCGATCTTAAGGACTTTCCAAAATCTATCTTTGAGCCAAACCAGTTTGCCCTCGCCCTAGGAGAGTCAGACGTCCTTGGCCAATTTACAAAAGTCCTGCAAGGGTTTTCCAGTTAAAGCTGGAGGGCATGCCTCTTACAGCCGAGACCTTAAGAGTGCTGCCCTCCTCCTGCCCATGACGCTCTTCAGTTCTGCCTCTAGCTGCGCCTGGATTTCTTGTGCTTTGATGCGCACAGCTTCGTCTGGGGAAAGGCGCTCAATCTTGGCGTATAGATCTTTGAGGACTCTAAACTGTTGCACGTGGTAAGGACGCGGCGCCCCTTTTCGAAAGCCCTCAAGATGAAAGTCAGCGCGCATCACAAAAGCGTCTTGAGGCAAAAGGGAAGCAGACGCCATAAGGGCACCCGGTACCGCGCTGACATAATGCTGGGCGGCTGTGATAAGAAAGGGGCCTGCATAGGCGCTCGGTTGTTCCTGCCACAGACGCAGCAAATAGTGCTCATGAAGAGAGAGTGTGTAGAGGCAATACTGCCCCACAAGAAAGTCCAAGTCCTGGTGCGCATTAAGTGGTAATTCCTTTGAAGATGGCGCGAGAGTAGGCGCGAGCACGTTGTAGGCCTGAATAACCTGCGCCAACTCTTGGAGAGTTGCCTGGTCCCCTCGCAGATCAAGCAGCGCACTTTCAAGGGCCGCCACAACAAAGGCTTTTTTTGTACTGTCAAAGCAGCTGGATTCCCGCAGGAGCGTCAAAAGATTTTGGATTTTTTCGCAGTCCATGGGCGCACACAGGGATTGAAAATAGCGCACCACAGCGTCATCGGGGAAAAGCGCCTCTTTTATGAAGCCAGGCTTAAAAATGTCCACCCTTTGGCCTTTTTGCCAGCGGTGGAGAATCGGCATGTCCTCTAGGCCATCCCACACGGGCATATAGGCCTCACACGTGGGCATCTTGAGGGCGTACATAAGGACTGCGATGAGCTCTCGCTCCCGCGTGCGTGCGGGATCTTGGGCCAGCTCCCACGTCCGCCCCGTAAACACTTGCGCCATATCCTCTTCGCGAAGGGTCAGGTGCTCTTGGCGCTTAGCAACGCCTACGTAGGCCGTATACTGACGCACCAGATCAAGGGCGTGCCAGGTTGCTTCCTGGGGAAAGGTTCTTCCAACCCCCTGGAGGGCCACGTTTAAGGGCGCAAGCCTTGTAAAGCGTGTGCTTTCACAAAACGGCACCTCTCCCGACAACAGGACCTCATGCATGACCCGCCACATGGCGCAGTTAAAGGCATAGTTCTCGGGTGTCGCAGGCACATATCCTTGCTCCCATCCCCGCAAAAATAAATGACGACGGGGGTCAACCTGCATATGTTTGGGCGCAGTGGCTAAAAGCGTTTCAACGGGCTGATCAAGCAGGGCGTGATACCTTACATGAGGCAGAAAAGCCGGCGCCCCTTGGTCATAAGATGCAACGGCATCTGGCACTTGCCCCACCTGCCAGCTGGTTTCATAGACACCTTCCTCTGATTCTGACACGCCGGTGCTCGCCAGAACTGGCTGTACCAAACACAAAGCAGAAAACGCGAAAAACTTGCAAACAGACACACGCATGGCAGAAGCCTCCTTTTTTATTGTCACGCCTTTCTTAGGGAGAATTTTACGCGCAGTCAATGAGCAATCACTTCTTTTATAGAGGGCCAAAAATATGCGCCTACCTCTTCGTGCCCTGCAAAGACAATGCCGGCGAGGGCAAACCGCAGGATTTGGCGCTCATTTCAAAGGCGGCGGTCAAATCAAGTCGTCCATGGCCAAAATTGCGCTCAGGCCCAATGCTGACCGCTGTGTCGAGGATATTTTGAGCAAGGGTTTGAGGGCTGCAGGAGGGAAAGGCCTCCAGGAGAAGCCCCAACGCCCCCAGCACCATGGGCGCGGCCATGGAGGTGCCCGTTTGTGCGCGCCGGTCCTTGTCGCGCACGGTGGAGGGAACATTGGTGCCCCACGCGCACACGTAGCGCGGCGCCAGCACCCCTGCCCTGTTGCTGGTATCATCAAAGTCCTTTGCAGAGCGCATATTGCCCACAAAGATATAGGCTGGTGCTAAGTTCTTTGCGTCCTTAAACACCGCTTTGATAAGCCCCAGATCCACACCCAATTGGTATTCCTGCACCCAGTCCAGCTGGCGGGCGCGCAAGGTGATAGGCAGGGCCATACGCACCCCTGCATTGCCAGACGCCTTCACAATGACGCCCCCCTGGCTTGCAAATTTCGCCAGAGACGCGCGTGTTTTAGGCCCCACACTGTACACCATGGATGTATTAATGAGACGCACACCAGCCGTCATCATGTCCTCAATGCGGCCCGCAAAAAGAGTGTCCCAGGCAGCACTGGGGACGCTTGTCACAAGGGTACGGGTTGTGCCTGCCGGTTCCTTGGTCACAAGTCCTTTGGGGCCTTGATAATAGATGACACCCCTGTCATCGGAAGGCACCTCCTTATAAAGAAGGGTTGCCTTAGGCGCGACCCCTGCCCGGTCAAAAATGGTTTTAGCCCGCGACACAACAATGCCAGCCACGTGGGAGCCATGGAGGGCAGCCGGCGCACTGGAGGCTGCGTGAAGGCGCTTCTTGATATCCTGATGAACACCGGCCTTACGCTCAGCCGTTGTCTCATAAAAGGGCGGTGGCTCCAAAACCCCCAGCAAGACACCTTTTCCCGTATAACCCATTTCTTTCACAGCCTCGATCCCCATGACCTGGTCAAGGGTAAACTGCGCACGGGTGGCGGGGGCGGCCGTTTTGGCTTGCCACTTGGCAATTTTTGCTTTGGTTTTGGCGATATCCGCCTCAAGGGAGGCGAGGCCCTCTTTGTTGGCGGCCGCGTCCGCCAAAAGGGGTGCGCGTGCCTTATGAAGAAGGGCCAGAAAATCCTCATAGAACTTGACCTTGCGCGCCTGATACTCGGCGGCGTATTTTGGCTTTAGGAACCTTTCCTCAAAGGAGGCTCCCTCGTTGGAAGGTGGCGTCATGGTCTCCACATAAAAATGGACATTCACGAGGGCTTTAGTATCCTTTTCCTTCAAGACATAGAGGTCAAACGCCTTGAGCAAATCCCGGTAAAACTCCCGCCGGTGGTCCGTATAAAGGCCATAGGTGATTTTCGTGCGCACACGCCCCACCCAGTCATTGAGGGATCGACGAAAAAAGCGCAGCTGCTTTGCGGCAAAGTCTCGCCGTCCTTTGGCTTTTTTGTATTCAGGAGAAGGCGCAACCTTGGCGGCCGTATGGGCCTTCAGACGCTCAAAATCAGCAATCTGTTGCAAGGCTTGGGTATAGCTTGTGGAAAGGGATTTGGGATAGTCCTGGGACAGGGTCAAAAGGGCGTACCAATCCTGCCCGAGGGATTGCCCTTTTTTCTCTTTCACAAGACGCGCGGCGCTCTTTTCCATGTCGGACGCAGCGTAAAGAGGCGCCACCCCCCACAAGCAACTGAGCACTATACCAACAAAAACTGCGTGCACACGAACACCCCCCTTTTTTCTTCCATGATACCAAAGGGGGGACAAAATACAAAAGATTGATGCTTAAATTGGCACTATAGTTCGACTGTTAGAACTTAGAGTAGGCACTATCATCCGCGCCACAAATATTTTATCAAAACTGTTTACAAGAATAAATAACCTTGTATGTTCTTCTTAAAAATACAACAGAACCAAATAATTTATAAAAACAGGAGTTCCTTCATGAGCAATCAAATTTGTTTATTTCGATTAAATCGTGGGGCGAATTTCAACATTCAAGATGAAAGAAATTTGTGTACCAAAGAGCTCTGTGTAAGTAATTCTAAAAATGGCATTGAAACAACAATTTTTTTAGATACAAATATCGTTTCAGCCATTCGAAAATTTATGCTGGCAGAACCTACACTAAACGATCGCATCCACCTGATTATTAGAGAGATAATTGACATTTTAGGCGGGCTCACGAATGTGTATCTCTCGCCAGGCTTTGCCTTCGACGAAACCGGCACCGCTCGAAAGGATGCAAACATAAAAGCCTTTGATAAATTTTGCGAAATATACTTACCTGGTTTCGCAGATGCATACAATAGTACGCCGTATCAACCCTTGGATGAAAATCAAAGATACTACCTCATCAATGCGTGCGCATCTATAATGGCGCTACTTTATATCCAGGAAAAATATAGAAAATCAGAACCTTTGGATAAATTTATAAAATACATATATTTATTGCATTCAAATCTTCACTATATAGATTCATTAATATGCCAAATAGGTCAATACGTTTTCTTGGATGACGAAAAGAACTATCATAATTACAAAAAAATCGTAGATAACTTCTTGAAGGAAGCGGATTTCCAGAAAAAGGACAAATTCAGGAAAGCAGCATTGAATGCTGCATATGATGTTGTTTTCATGCGTACCGTTATTGCCTCTAACTTTCAAGAACCAGAGCCATTTAAATCGGGAAAAATTGACGCGTGGGCATTAATCGGAGACATGGGCGTTGTAGAACTCGCAAAACTTATCTCTTTCACCAAAGAATCAACACCCTTTTTCTACACTGATCTGACTGATGCAGGCTCCCATGAGCACTACTTTTACCAATGCAGCTTGCATCTGAACTCCCTGTTGTTGGCGCGCAAACAGTTTGTAAATCTTCATATCAATTTTGATCCAAAAATAGCTCTTAACATGGCTAATGCTTTTATGGAGAAAATTGAAACAAATTCACTATAACCCAGCTCAGGCGCCTTAGGAGCAAACATACCAAGAGACCTTCACCACTAGGGCCCCCATGTGCCTCCTTTAAAAGTGCTTCATATACTTCGCCCGCACCGATGGCTCTAGACGCTCTAGGGCGTAGCGCAGCATGGTGCGGGGCATGCGCGGGGTCAAGCGGTCAAGGAACGCAAGGAGTGTTGCTTCATCCTTCTTACCCATCTCGCGCAGCATCCAACCACATGCCTTGTGCATGAGGTCCTCGCCGTCATCCAGGAGCATCTCACACAAACGCTGCGTCATATCAAAGCGCTCCATCTGAATAAAGCGCCAGGTTGCCACAACGCCAATGCGCCGCAACCAAAGGTCTTGATCGTTGGCGTAAGCAACAAGAAGCTCCTCGCCTCCCTTAAGGAGCGGATCCCCCATGAGCATGGGCGCCGAGCCGTCCACAAGGTTCCAGTTATTGACGCGCCCCATGTGGTCTTTATAAAAGGTGTGGAGGGTTTGCTTCTCGGCCTCGTCCCCGCGTTTATACATCTCCACAAGGCTAAGGAGCGCACAAAGGCGCACCTCGTTATAGGGGCTTTCCAAAAGGCGGGCGACGTCGTGGGTGGTCATCCCATCAAAAGCCTTGATGGCTTTGCGCAAGAAAGGAATGGGAAGCCCCAAAAACCGATCATGGGCGCCGTAGGTGCCAGGGGCCGTTTTAAAAAAGCGTGAGACGGTTTTTGGATCGGCGGTGCGGGCCGCCTCCATCAAGTGCGTGTGTAGCGCGTCGTACATCGGGGAACCTCTCTTTCTTCAAAAATGTGAGCTGGCGCGTTAACCCTTTGGGCACAAGGTCCATGATAGAGTGTTAGAAGACAAAACACACGCCACATCAACGGGAGCAGCGTCATGGATATTCTCCTACCAAAAGTCAGCGATCTTGGAAACTTCAAAGTTCTTCGTGTGCTGCCAACCTCAAACCCCAAACGCTACACCGTCGGGCCCTTTATCTTTTGGGACCAAATGGGTCCTGGTGAGTTTCTCAAAGACCAAGGCCTCGACGTGCGCCCTCATCCCCACATCGGTCTTGAGACCATTACCTATCTTTTCGATGGGCGCGTCACCCACAAAGATTCGCTAGGGTCAGACCAAATTATCACACCCGGGGACGTGAATATTATGTGCGCAGGACGCGGCATTGTGCACAGCGAGCGCACGCCCTTTGAAGACCGCGCCCGTGACAGCCGTCTTTTTGGCATCCAAGCGTGGCTGGTTTTACCCACAGCGCGCGAACAAACAGGGCCGACCTTCACGCACCATGCGCAAGGCGCACTCCCCCTTATTCAAGAAGAGGGCGTACATGCCCGGCTTATTCTAGGAGAAGCGTTTGGGCGCGCCTCCCCTGCCTTCACACATAGTAAATCTATTTACATGGATGTTCATATGGAGGCGGATGCCGCGTTTGTCTTGCCCTCCCTTGGGGAAGAAATGGGGATTTATCTGCTAGAGGGGGATCTTGCCATCAATGGACAGACGCTCACCCCCACCCATATGGCGCTTTTGCCTGAAGGTGAAGAGGTGCGCCTCACCTCACGCACGCCTGCGCGCTTTATGGTCCTTGGAGGTGAGGCAACCCAGGGCGAACGGTTCATGTGGTGGAATTTTGTCTCCAGCGACAAGGCGTGTCTTGCCCAAGCGGCCATTGACTGGCAAGAAGGTCGTTTTGCGGGCGTGAGCGGGGACAGCGAGTACATTCCCCTACCCCATGTTCCACGTAGCTGCGACCCGGATGCGTGCTCTTAGGTGACGTTAGTCGTGTGTTTTTGGGCGCGCAACTCATCGGCAGG
Organism: Pseudomonadota bacterium; assembly: GCA_020161545.1. Classification (GTDB taxonomy): domain Bacteria; phylum Pseudomonadota; class Alphaproteobacteria; order Caedimonadales; family UBA1908; genus JACESU01. Next base: position 6,631 of record JAIUNT010000041.1, on the reverse strand, counting down.
GCAAGTGCCACTGTCGGGGCCAGCAGGCGTTGGATTGAACTGGACGGGAAGCTCTGCGTTTAAAAGGCCTTTGTGCATGGCAAGGGCAAGCCCCATGGCAACAATGGCAAGAAGTATAAGTCCCAAGGCCCATCTTTTATCCATCACGTAAATCCTTCCTATTCAACCACCATAACTTCATTTTGTTTGGCGTACCCGAGGCGCCTTGCCTCCTCCTCCAAGAGGTGGGGGCACACGTCTGTCTTCAGAAGCATCACATCACGCTCAAGGGCGTCGTTTTCCCCTTGAAGCTTCTCAAGCTGGGCTCGAGTTTCCTCAACGCCAACCTCGAGCTCTCGCCACGCGCGAATGCCACGCTTGCCTTCGATCAAATGGTACGCAAAGTACAGGATAAGACATAGCGCAAGGCTTGGCCCCAGAAGGAGTTTGGCGCGTCGCCTTAGGTCTCTGACTAGCATCATTCCCCCCTAAACACGCTTAAGGACCACCGCCTCTTCCGCAAACAGGCAAGACACCGAGCGTTCTTCGCTGACGCGGTCAATAGCTTCGGCCAAAAGGGGTGCAATGGACACGTGCCTAATTTTTGGACACGCCAATATGTCTTCGCGCGCCTCTATACTGTCGGTGATGACCAGGGTCTCAAGGGCGGACGCCATAATACTTTCAACGGCGCTTCCAGACAAAACGCCGTGAATGGCGTAGGCACTCACAGACAGCGCTCCCTCATCCATTAACGCCTTGGCGGCCTTACACAAGGTACCACCCGAGTCCACAATGTCATCAAGGAGCACACAGTGACGCCCTGCCACGTTGCCAACAATATGCATCACTTCCGCAACTCCTGCGCGCTCACGCCGCTTGTCGATGATGGCGATTTCTGCGCCCAGGCGCTTGGCCATGGCGCGGGTACGCACCACACCCCCCATATCCGGTGACACCATAAGGCACTTAGGAAAATGCCTAGCTATGTCTTCGCAAAACACGGGGGAGGCAAACAGGTTATCCACGGGAATATCAAAAAAGCCCTGGATTTGGGTGGCGTGTAGATCAAAGGTCAAAACCCGGTGGGCACCGGCCTGGGTCAAAAGATTGGCCACAAGCTTGGCGGCAATGGGTGTGCGGGGGGCAAACTTGCGGTCCTGGCGCGCATATCCGTAATAGGGAATCACAGCCGTAATACGCCGGGCGGAACTACGCCGCAGCGCGTCAATGGTCAGCAAAAGCTCCATCAGGTGATCGTTGGCTGGATAGGACGTTGATTGCATAATAAAAACATCCTCGCCGCGCATATTCTCTTGAATTTCAACAAAGATTTCTTTGTCAGAGTACGTTGTAATCACAGCCTCTGTGAGGGGAACACCCAAAGCCTTTGAAACGGCCAGAGCCAGGGGTTTGTTGCTATTGCCAGCGATCAGCTTCATGGGGCCACCTTATTTTTGTTGGGCGCCAAACATTCAAAACACTTTCGTAAATTTCTGCTGCACTGTAGCAAGTTCTGACGTGTGTGTAAACGAGCAGTTAAGGGTGACACACGTGCTGGGCCCTTGCTGGACCCCGCACGTGTCCTGCTATATTTTATGCTGCTGGCACAGTCACCGTCTTCATCAGCGCGCCGCACGCCGTGTTCACTGCAGGGAGCGCACCTGCGCCTGCCCCGGAACTTAAAAGACCTGCCTTAGCTACCGCGCATCCAACCTTCAGGGTATCGGCCTTGGCCTTGCGTATTTCATCTACGAAGATGGTACGGATCTGGGTCAGGTCCGAGGTGCCTAGGGTTTTAACGGCATTGGCGTGAAAGTGCGAGCCATTAAAATCAGGCACATTCTTAGGCTGACAGATAAGCTCACCCATGGCGGCGAAATACTTACTTTTTCCAAGAATTCCTTCAAAGGAACGAATGGTAAACGGCGCAACCGTATTGCCTTTTTGGCAGAAGTTTTTGCCGCCAAGCTTCTGCATGGTGCTCAGGAGCTTTGTTGCAATGGCTTCTGAGCTTGGAGCAAGGCTTATACCCAGAAATGCATGGGCATTTTGCGCGCCGGCCAGCCCCATAACAACAACACCTGCAAAAAGAATTTTTTTTGTATGTCCTATGCGTCCCATGCCCGTTCTCCCCAAAGATGGCCTTATGTATTGACTATAGGACAAACAAACTAATGATGCGTTAACACCTCGAAAAAAAGTACTTTTCTTACAAGAAGGCAAAGTGAATGAGTTGCCCAAAAAGGGTGACCCTGTCAAAGACGTGGGTATTCATGAAGGCAAAGGCACGTAGCTGCCTATCTCTTTCACGCACGGTATTTGCCGCGGCTAGTTCTTCATCTGTGCGGAACTCATTTTCCTGCAAAGGGCCACCATGGTAAGCTCTGAAGTAAGTGATACGCTTATCATGCATGACGTCGTTCAAAAATACGGACCATTCCCCAGGTCCCATGAAATTCAACTGCCGTGAGGCAGGAAGGAGGTACTTCAAGGTCCACCCGTAATCACCTTTGGCAAACTCGCATAACATCTCAAGCGCATGTGGGCTCACACCAGCCAGACGTATATCCCTCGTGTTATGAGGCTGTTCCATCAGACCCAGAAGCGCACGCTCAGATAAATTTCTATTTTTGAGCTCACTCCCCACTTCAAAAGCACGCCCAAACAAGTGGCGCCGCGTGGGATAGGTCACCCCAAAAAGGCGTAACGGCACATTCCCCAACACTTTTGTGTTGGTTGCCGCTTCGAAAAAAAGCTGCCCTTCCATCAGGAGGGCTTGGTGTTGTCTGGACAGGGTGATGGCATACTTATACAGGTTAAGAAGATTAAGCACTTTGCCATCCACGGTCGCCCGTTGATCAAAGGTTCTTGTCATGGCCAATAGCGCGCGCAGCTGATCAGCTGGCTCAAAATCCTTGCTGAGAATATAGGCGTCATGACAAAGGGCAAAGGGCGCTTTAAACACACGGGGCCCCAGCGGTCCAAAAAATCCCTTTTCCCCAAGTTGAATAAGCGCACGCCCTTGGGCCTTACGGTCATTTAAGGTCCACGCGATGAAAAACGCGTCCTTAGCAAGGTCTGACGGCGACATGTAAAATGAGTGATCGATGCGGCCCATGAAATCCTGCTCCCCCAAAAGGAGAAGGGTCTCGAATTGCCGTTCTTGGTCTCCTGAGGTACGAAACCCCTTGAGAGCCTCCACCAAATGGTCTTGAGATGTTAAACGGCGCCCTGCCACATGGCCGCTTATATGGTGTTTGCCCATGACATAGGATAGTTCCGGTGGAACGGGCAGACCTAAGGTTTTTGAATGAACCACAGCGCGCTGATAAAAGGCTGACGCCCCCTTTTCCTTATTCGCAAAGGGCCCCTCCAGAAAAACGCAACAGCATGTAAAGGCAAACTCTAACTTGCATTCTGGTGAAGCGTTTGCCTTTAAAAGCTGGTGCATATCATCACACATCTTTGATGCCTGCGCATGCTTGCGTGCGCTTGCAAGGCTCCTTGTCTGCCTCCCCATGGCGCGCAATTGCTCCAAAGGATTTGGCAGTGCCTGATCATCGGCGCGAGGATCTTGCGTAGATGATGAAGGCGTCCCCATGCTTTCCATGACACCAAGAGTGGCGTTCTCAATCAGGGGATTTTCACAAACGAAAGAAGGCACAGGCTCATGCCCATGAAGACAAGCCCGCTTCGCGCTGGGTTACACCTGTGGGCTCCCAGCGCACGATGGCTGTCGTTTGCCCTCCTTAAGGTCGTTTTCCAAGCCGCTTGAAGCAAAACTTGACTGCAAAGGCATTATGAGACCAAGAGCAATTATGACGTATTTCATTGTGATACCACCAGTAAATCAAATAATGAAAGAACACAGAACAATAAAATTGTCAATATAATTCTAATATAAAATGACTTTTACAATCGTTTTAGGTACAGACATACACTATTAATTAGGCTCTACTACATCTTATCGAAGACCCTTGCATTTTTGTGCCTGCGTGCTAGATTTTGCCTCATACACTTTCTGTCGCATTTTCCCCCATGAAACCCGTAATTATCCTTGTCGAGACCCAACTTGATCAAAACATCGGTAAAGTCGCCCGCGCCATGCTCAATTTTGATCTGACAGACTTACGCCTTGTGCGCCCCAAAACCGAGCATAATAATGATACGGCAAGGCGCCTGAGCGCCGGCGCTGAGCGTGTCCTGGAAAATGCCAGGGTCTTTGAAACTCTACCCAGCGCCGCCCATGACCTGACCCATCTTTACGCCACGACCGCCAGACCCCGCGAGTTAATTAAGGATGTTTACTCCCCCAAGGAAGTGGCCACGCGCCTCGAGTCCATTCACACACCAAGGGGTGAGCGCGTGGGCTTTGTCTTCGGTTCGGAAAGGTGCGGTCTGGAGAACGAGGATATCGCCCTGTGCAAAGCTATTGTGAGCGTGCCTTTATCCCGGGATTTTAGCTCCCTCAATTTGGCCCAGGCGGTGATTCTTTTGGCCTACGAGTGCTTTCAAGCGTCACCTGCAAAAGCAGCTCTCCAGGCCTATGACGAACCCCCGGCGACCCTTGCCGAGTACGAGGGATTCTTTGAACACCTGACGGGCGAGCTGGAGAAAGCCGGGTATTTCCGTGAAAAAAACAGGAAGGGCGTCATGACACGCACCCTCCATAACATGTTCTCCCGCATGCCCTTTTCCTCCCAGGAGGTGCGCACACTACGCGGTGTGGTGGCGACCTTAGTCAACCCACAGGGCATCTACTCACGCCCCAAGAAGACCCGCACGCCCCAGTCATAATTAAAGACAAGGGGCCGACGTCATTTTAAGAAGCTTGTCCTTGTACCTGGGACACAATACCTTGCATAAAGCCAGAGGCTCGCTGCAAGTATGCGTAATTTCTTCTCTGGTGCGCACTAAGGAAAGCCTCATCATCCTCGAAGTCTTCCTGAACCAGAAAGACGTTACGGTCGGCCATGACAGAGTGCAAGTAAGTGCTCAAATCATGACGCGTGAGGTAATTCAGCGCCTTCCCCCAAACAAACAAGTACTGCATAACCCAGCTGTCCTTTTGGTATGCCTTCATAAATGAATGGAGGAGATCAAGGGTCTGGGGTGTCAGATCCTTCAAATCATAAAATGCGCGCGCCCCTCCCAAACCAAGAATGGCCGCTTCTTGCACAGATCTTGCATCGCAGCCCTTTGCAATTTCATAAGCGCGCACAAAGCATGCTTGCCCTGAGGGATATTCTTCCCCGCCAAAGGCACGGACATTTCTGTTAGACGCAACCCCTTTAAAACCTGCGCTCACCAGGCACTGGGCATGCATGGCAGGCAAACGGTTTTCCACAGCCAAATTGACCGCCTTTTGGTGCACAGCATAAGCGTGCATTTTTTTCCCACTAATGATTTCCAGCCCGATTTGAGCGCGGCAAATTGCCAAAAGAGCCCTTATCTGATCTGCGGGAGATAAGGTCATGCTTTTCTCGTATGCTGTAATGAAGGCATCAATGGGACGCTGAATGACTTTATCCGCAAGATGCCCTATGAACTTTGTGTTTCCAAGTCCCATGAGCGCCTCAAACATGCGTCTTTGATCTTTATGGTCATTGGCGAGATTGTAAGCATTCATAAAGACGTAGGATGTGTGTTTATAGTCTGTGTAACCTAGGCGACCAGTGAAACCACAGCTTCCCAGACCTAAAAGCGCGTCAATGTGGTAGACACTTTTCTGAGAAGGATCCATTTGTCGCAGGTCCATAAGAGCTTGGCTATAGCAAACGCGCGGATCAAGATAGACCCCGCTCACAAACCCCAAAAAATTCTCTCCTGCAAGGGCCATGAGTAGCCCAGGTGGCAAAGGTGTTTTTTGGGCCAGACAAGCCTGGGCAGCAAATAGATGGAAGCGCAAAGGTGTATAGTCCAGTTCACGGAAATTATGTTGGACAAGGAATGAACATCCATCAAGAATTGCGCGCACACTTAAGGGGTTCTTAAGGGTGTCAATCAAGTCATAATAAAGAGGTATTTGCTGATTCGGGGACCCTTGTAATTTTTCTTGTTTGATACGCTCCATCAACGCGCGAAGGGTCCGTTCATTGCGTACGGCAGGATCTTCCGTGCGAGGAGTCTGTTCATTACGGGCAGCAGGATCTTCCGTGCGAAGGGTCCGTTCATTGCGTACGGCAGGATCTTCCGTACGAGGATTCTGTTCATTACGGGCAGCAGGATCTTCTTGCACGTCCCTTTGCCCTTGCTCCAAGAACTTTCCTAAATTGCTCCAGGAAAATGAGCCACTCACACCAAAGGAAAAGGAAAAACCCTCTTCATCAGAGAATTTGTAGGGCGTTGCATCTGTATCATTTTTTTCATCGTCTATGCGCTCACTGGGCCTGCAACCTTGGCCCGCCTCAAGCTTTTGCCTTTTCTCTGGAGGCCCCCCCACAATATCATCACTACTAAAAACACACTGAAAAGAAAGCAAAAGGCACTGAAATGAAAGCAAAAGACACTGAAATATTATTTTTTTCATGATGTCCTCACAGACCTAAGCTGAACACCTCTAAATAATTTCTTATTGATTGAGATAAGCGGGGTGAGATTTTATGATGGGTGTGGTATGTTATCTTATTGACATTGCTTGATTTTTGAG
>JAIUNT010000040.1 GCA_020161545.1 Pseudomonadota bacterium | reverse complement strand
ACAGTGGAAGAAAAGCGGCGTCCGGTTTGGCGCCAGGCGACCTCATTTTTGAAGGGCAGAGTTTTGAATAGTATGCGAGCCTGCCAGCGTTTTATGCAGACAACGACATCGCAGGGGCATATAGCCGAACCTTTATCATTTGATAATGCGTCACTCGCCGCTCGTGTATACCTATACACGCCGCTTTCCTCGTATCCTGTTATCAAATTAAACTGTTCTAGCTATAGACGACGGTTAATGTGAGGAGGTAAAGGCAGAACGGCCTGTCCTGGCACATTCACCAGGGAAGAAAAGGTTGGGAGAAATCATATGATGGCGCAAGGTGCAGGTTTTTTCGTTGTGATTTTAAGGTATATAGCGCCCCTAGAGACCATTGATGCCTTTCGCCAGGATCACGTGGCGTTTTTGGATCGCTTTTATGGGGCAGGGGTTTTTTTGATGTCCGGTGCCCAGGTGCCGCGGTGCGAAAGTAAAGAAAAGCTCGAAGAGATTCTTGAGGAGGATCCATTCCTCATACATGATCTGGCGACCTATGAGGTGATTGCTTTTACACCCACAAAGTGGTGTAAGGACTGGGTCTTACAATAGGTGCGCGCTGCTCACAGGGTGCGCAGCCAGTATTTTAGAGGACGTATGAGGGGATAGAAAAGCAATTCGGGCTGGGACCTGAGATTGTTGGAAAGAATCACAAGATCACATCCTGCCTGAAGGGCCAGCCGCACGGCTTCGTGTATCTTGTATTGTTCATGAATGGCGCCCATATGGAGATCATCGCTGATCACAAGGCCCGCAAACCCATCTTGCTGTCTCAGGTACTTTTTGATGATGGTGGGAGAGAGGGAGGCTGGAAACGTCTTGTCCATGGACGCATTTTTGAGGTGCGCCACCATGGTCATGGGGGCCTGGTTGCGCGCGATAAGAAGACGAAAGGGCTCGCGCTCTTTAGCTTGATGCGTATGGGTGATGTCGACGAGTCCCAAATGAGAGTCGGCAAGGGCAAGGCCATGTCCAGGATAATGCTTAAGGCACGCTGTGATGCCGTAAGCTTTGTGGGCTTCGACAAAAGCGGCGCCGTACGCTGCTACGCGCACAGGCTCTTGGGCGTAACTGCGACCCAAGCGACCGATCACAGCGCTTTGAGGGTCATCAAGATCAAGAACAACACCAAAATTAAGGTTAAAGCCAAGATCTGACAAGTGACGCGCCAGACGCTTATAATAAATTTTGGCTTCATCTGGCGACATGCTGCGTGCAACATTTCTGGGGCTGAGTGTGTCTTCAAACCCCTTTTCTGGGGGGAGGGTCTGGATCACGCCGCCTTCTTGATCAAGGGCAATCCACAAAGGCGTGGGTGATACGCTTTTAAAGAAGGTAATAAGTTCTTTCGTTTGAGTGGGCGACACAATGTTACGTGGAAAGAAAATGACGCCTCCCAAGACACCTGTACGCAGATGCATAACGAGGTTTTGGACACCTTTGTCCTGGGGAGTGGTCCCCTCAAAGCCCATGATGACTTTTCCTTTGACCGGCAAGGGGGCAAGATCTACAGCCAAGACTTGGGGGTTAAGGGCAGCCGGCCGTGTGAGGATATGCCAGGAGTACAAGCAAAGTACACATGCTGCACAAGCAAGGGCGAGGTAGCGCGTGATTTTACGCATGATCAGATGTGGTTTTCAGGAGCTGCAGGCTCTTGATCATAAGATGCGGGAATTTTTTGGCGAAACGATGGGCGTTGGTTGCACTCATGCGTACATCTAAAAACAAAGCGTTCTCTTCATCTTTTTGTAAAAGTACTTCGCCGTGGGCGTGGAGCCACGCAATGGCTTGGCCTTCTTCAAAATCAATGGCATATCTGTAAACATTTTCAGTAAGGGCCAGGCGGTCGTCGATGAGCTTGAGAAGATCGTCCATGCCTTGTCCTGTCAGCGCGCTCACATACACGCGGTTTGAGGGCAGGCGGGGCATATCATCCAGGTGGGGCACAAGATCTGCCTTATTGAGGACTTCCATGATGCCCTCCTCAAGGATCGTGGTCAGACCCATTTCTTCTAGGACCTGGCGAACGTCTTGGTTTTGCTTCTCGCTTTGGGGATGCGAGATGTCGCGTACGTGCAAAATAAGATCTGCCTCAAGGACCTCCTCTAAGGTTGCCTGGAAGGCCGCAATAAGCTGGGTCGGCAGATCAGAGATAAAGCCAACGGTGTCGGACAGGATAATCTCGCGTCCCGAGGGCAGTCGCACGCCGCGCATGGTGGGATCAAGGGTTGCGAACAGAAGGTCTTTGGCAAAAACGTCCGCCTTGGTCAGGCGGTTAAAAAGGGTCGATTTTCCAGCATTGGTGTATCCCACAAGGGCGACAATGGGGTAGGGGACACGTCTTCTGGCTTTGCGGTGAAGGGCGCGGGTGCGCTTGACCTGGGCGAGTTCCTTTTTAATTTTGACAATGCGGTTTGTGATGAGGCGCCGATCGATTTCCAGCTGGGTCTCGCCAGGGCCTCCAATGAAGCCAAGGCCGCCACGCTGACGCTCTAGGTGGGTCCAGGAACGCACCAAGCGGCTGCGTTGGTACATGAGGGCTGCAAGCTCAACCTGCAGGCTACCCTCAGACGTGCGCGCCCTGGCGCCAAAGATCTCTAAGATAAGCCCCGTGCGATCAATGACCTTGCACTTCCAGGCCTTCTCAAGATTGCGCTGTTGAATGGGAGAAAGGGCCGCGTCAACCACCACAAAGGATGCCTCTGCGTTGGCAATCATGGTTTGAAGGATGTCGACTGCGCCTTTGCCCAGAAGCGTTGAGGGACGCTCCTCGCGCACAGGGATGACTTCCCTGTGCACAACTTCCAAATCAATGGCCAGTGCAAGGCCGCACGCCTCCTCTAAGCGGGCAGCGTCATCACCGTGGGAGGTGGACTCTTTTGACTTTTTGGCAGGGTGGATAACCACCACCCGCCTGTTAACCGTGTTTTGATCTGTTTGAGAGATGTGATCGTTATCCACGGTATGTGATTAAGACGCTGGCGTTGGGTCCGTTTCAGCGTCATACAAAGGTACAGCACCCATGGGCATAATGGTTGAAATGGCGTGCTTGTACACAAGTTGTGATTGGGCGTCACGACGCAGCAAAATCGAGAAGCTATCAAACCACGTGATAATACCTTGCAATTTTACACCATTAACCAAAAAGACCGTAAGGGGGGCCTTGTTCTTGCGCATCGTATTCAAGAAGACGTCTTGAAGACTTTGCCCTTTATCTGCTGCCATATTATTCTCCATATAAGTGGCCCCTGGGGGGCTGGCATAATTTATCGTTGCAAATCCTTGCAAAGGAGGGTCAAAAACACACATCTTTGCAAATTCATCTTATTGCCAAAAAGTCACAACTTCAAACAAAAAATACGTAGTTGTTCGATGATATACCTTATCACATTATAATCCAAGAGTTTTTTGGGGTAAAAAATGAGTCAAGTAATGAGAGTATTCGCACATAACACATGTGATATGTGTTGAAAAATCTGTGGGAAATGTCTGTGATAATGCTAAGATAAGGCCGGGAGTGCATTGAAATAACGGGAGACCCGATGCAGGCGGTGAGGCGTCTTATAAAGGCTGGAGGGATAGCGTGCGTGCTGATCCATGGTGGCCTTTGGGGCGCGAAAGCAGCGCCAGAGCCCAAGAAAGCCCTCTCGCAGAAGGAGACTTCAGCAACCGCACCGGCGTCTTCCGGCGCGCCCAAGAAGGCACTTGCGTCAGGGCCTACGCCCGTAGTCGCGCCAAAGGACGCATCTGTGCCCTTGGACAGCGCCCAAGGCGCTGTTTCATCTGCCCCCCAAACTGGGCCTAAGTCTCTTGCGGAAATATGGAGCGCGGTCAAAGTGTTCTCCATTACACAAGACCAAAACCAAGAAAAAATTGCCCTTGAGTGGACGGTGCCGACGGAGATGGCCCTTTTTGTAAGGGGGCGGCGCGTTTTTATGATTTTTTCACAAAAAGCGAATTTCGATCTTACGCACTTGGACAAAGCAAGTGGACTCTGGCATGACTTTCAAGTTTTGCCGTTGGAAAACGGATGCGGCTTTTGTCTAACCATTGCCGATGATGTGAAGGTTCATTATGGGAGACGTGAAACAGCATGGACCTTGCGCTTAGAAGAGCCAGACTTCGGAAGGGATCAAAATATTGCTGAAGAAAATCCTGAGACGGGTAAAGAATATGTGACCTCTCTGGATACGCAAGTGCCACCTCAGGTCGAGGTTGCGCTGGAGACGCCCCTTAAATCCCAGACGCACCCTGTGAGTCTTGTGGATCCTCTCACCAAGGACGTGATAGTGGTTGTGCCCGCGCCCAGACGGCAAATTGACCCCAGAAACTTTGAGGACTTTGATATCCTACCGTCTTTGAGGGGGCTGGTGCTTTTGAAGAAAGCTGACACATTTGCGCCACAAGTAACTGAAAAGGATATTGTTGTATTGTCTCCACGCGTCTCTCCCATGGGAGACCGACAAACAGCGCGCAAGAAAGCTATTCCTCCTGCGCCCGTTGACGCAACTATGTGGCAAGTTGCTGCGAAAAGTGAAAAGCACATTCGCAAGCTTTACAATGAAGGTCGTTTTGAGGGGGATAATGCCGACCATAAGCAGTTCATCAGTGATCACAAAGAACTCGCGCTTTCCCTTATGGCTGAGGGGGATATAGGTGACGCTCTCAATGTTCTCGAATATCTAGATATCAAAGAGCCGACTACCCTCAAAGATCCTCTTGTGCGCTTGCTGCGCGCCATTGCCCACGTTGAGCTTGGTCAAGCGGACATGACCCAGGCCCTTCTTCAAGAGAAAGCGGACGAAGGGGAAGAGCACGCAATTTTATGGCAGGGCGTGGCCGACATGATGCAGGAGCACTATCACGAAGGACTCAAAAAGACAGTGGAACGCCTTAAGTATTTGAAAGAGTACCCGCAAGCCGTGACAAACCCTGTTTACCTGCTCATGGCCCTTGCGTCATATCGCATTAACTATCCAGGACTTTTGTTTTTAAAACTCATTGATCAATCCCGGCTCATCCCTTTTGAGAAGGATCTTTACAATTATTTGTATTTGTTCTTAGCTCCGCGCACACCAGAGCACGATAATATGGTGGAAAAATTTGCAAAAAAGGCAAAAAGCATCCAAGTTAGAGCAGAAGCCACCTTTGCCCTTGTTGCGCAAAACAAAAACAAATGGGACGCCCAAACCCAGATTCAACACTTGGAAGATGTGCGCTTTTTGTGGCGTGGAAACTCCCTTGAGATGAATATTGCCGCGACCTTAGCTGATCTTTATGCTAAGGAAAATCAACCAGATAAGGCACTCTTTCTCTACCGCATGATCAAGGAGCAATTTGAGGACCTGCCAGGCGTGGCCGCCCTTGTGCAAAAGGGCGAGAATTACTTCTGTGATGCGTTTATGGATCGCAAAAAGCGCCCGCTTTTTATGACCGTTGCTCTCTATGACCGTTTCAAGGAAATGTTGCCAGCAGGGCCCCGCCAAGTTCAGGTCATTGAGCAACTTTCCAAGGATTACGAGACCCTGGGTTTTTACACGCAAGCCCAGCGCAGCCTTCAGTATCTTATTCAGAAATCTTCAGAAAATCCTAAGAAAGCACAATTTCTTTTAAAGTTATCTCAAATTCAAGAGAAAATTTCAGATATGAAAGGCCTCGAAAGTACTCTCACGCAGCTTAAGGCGCTGCCCCCGGATCCACTCTATGACGCAAAAGTGCGCTACCTAGAGGCGGATTATCTGGCAAAAGGGGGGCATAAGGCAGAGGCTTTGGCGCTTCTCGGAAATGACGCGACCTATGAAGGGCTCAAGCACCGCCTCCATATTGCCTGGGACATGTCCAATTGGAGCCTTGTGCGGACCCTTTTGACACAGCTTATTGCCCATAAGGAGGCCACGCCTTCTGATCAAAACAAATTCCTGCTGAATCTGGCGGTGACCCTTAACGTGATGAAGGATAGGCAAGGACTACATTTGCTGCGCACGAGTTTTCTTGCTCGCATGGAGAAAACACCCCAAGGGACGCTCTTTGACCTTTTAACCCTCGCACCCCTAGAGACACCGTCCGAGGCCACAAAGCAAGCGTTTCAAGAGCAGCTGGCCAAGGTCCAGAAATTCCAAGATTTGCTGTCAAAGCTGGCGGCAAATCCAGACAGCGCCGCGTGAGGAGGAGCTTTTGCGCACACCTTTTAACGGGCGAGAGCGCCAAGTTTCGGGCTCATGCCACGCTCATTTATGTCTTGAGAGGCTGAGACACGCTTCCCTGATGTGGGAAAGCGAGCCCTCAACACGCGGCCCTTCTGGAGAGTCCAGAAAAGGCCGCGTGTTGAGGAGGCGTTGGACCCTTAAGCAGGCAGGTCTAAGCTCATTCTCGTCATGGCAATAAAGCGCGGGTGAAGCTTTTCAAAAATCCCGCGGTGGTTATCCATGGCGTGGATCATCAAGACATTCCCTTGAGGTGTGCCTGCTTGCTTTTTTCCAAGGATGAACATCTTGTAAAGCACCTCACTCATATCATCAAATACCTTATGGGTGGAGATCGCATCAAAAATGTCCTGGGCCGTGCGGTAGGCCGCTTCTGCTTCTGCAAACTTCCCTTGCCCCAAAAGGGCGTCACCTAGGGCGATGTGACCCACAGCTTGACGCGGGTGTGACGTCTTCGTTGGATAATGTTTGTTAAAAATATCAAGGGCTCTAAGCGCAGACACTTCGGCTTTCCCATACTCCCCCAGGGTGCTTTGTGCCTGGGAAAGATAGAGAAGTGTTCTGGCAACGGAAGATGTGTTTTCGCTCCCATCAGAGCTTTTGACCGCGTGGTCGTAAGCACTCTGGGCGACACTGAGGGCGTCTTGTCTGAGGCCTTTTGCTGCTTCTTGATTGCCCTCGATCTCCTCAAACTGAGCTTGCTTTAAAAGGGCGCACGCCTTGAGTGATTTGACAAAATGTCCCGTTACACGCATAAAAACGGGATCATTTTCAAGCATGCCCAGTTCCTTATCTGCCACGTGAACGGCGTCCTTGAAAAGACCTTTATCGATGTTGAGAGTCATTTCCAATTCGTCAATTGATGACACGGGATAAGTTTCCGTGTGGGCACCTTGAAGCTCCTTTGCGCGCTCAAGGCAGCGCGTGGCCTCTTCAATCTCCCCTTTGTAGTGTAGGAAATACCCAAGGTTATTCACAAGAAACGCCACGTATTCGACACGTGCCTTTTTAAGATCTGTCGCCTCAAAAAAAGGAATTGCCTCTCGGTATTGAGCTAGGGAGGCGTCAATGCCGTCGGTCATGACCCGCGTGTCACCATAAAATCTTTTAAAAACGGCCTTCAGATACGGATCGGAGACTTTTTTGGTTAAAAGGAGCGTATTGAGTTGGTCTCCCCATGACGCCACCTCAGGGCAGTCTATGAGCACGGCGTCCCCATAGTAAAAGAGCCTAAGCCCCACAGCAAAGGCGTCATCCGGCTGCATGAGATCCATGTGCGCCATGAGGGCTTTAAGGTGATCCACAAGGCTAGGTGTTTTTTCAAAGGTTGCGACGCAGTCCTCGATTTTTTCTTGGGGATTGCCGTCCTGATCTTGAAAAAAGGTCGCAAAGATCTGACCGGCGTGGGTGGCGGCCGTGCGCTTAATGCTTTCGCTGGCCTCATTCAAAACCACACCTTGCAGGTACCCGTGCATGGTGTACTGCCCCCCTTCGTGGCCTGCCAGGAAAGAGTGTGCCGTGAGGTATGAAAAGGCAGCCGTGTCGCCATCTTGGGTTTTGTTATACCACCCCTCAATCACGGGCATATCTATATGGTGTGTGTTGAGCATCGCAAAATAGCACAAGGCTTGTGCCGCATCTGGATTCTCCCCGAGGAGCTTCTCCCAAGACATCTTGAGGGATGTATGTAACAGAACCTGGTCCTCCAGTGCGCGTGTTTCCGACGTCCAGAATTTTTGCTTATTACCATGAAACAGATGAATGTATCCTTGGGCGTCCAAGCCCGGTGTAAGCTTAATGTAGGACACAGCTTGGTTTAAGGCCATGGCGTGATTTTCTAGGCTTTGGGCCAAGGCCTTGAGGTCGTCTTCTTTCTCGGTAGGCAATCCTGCCGTAAGAAGCTCAAGGGCCTCTTCGTCTTTTAAAGGCGTGATGTCAAGGGTTTGTGGGGCACCAGTGGAGGAGGCGCTGGTCAAAAGGATATGCTTATCGTTGTCCTGGAGAGGATCTGCTAAGTATTGCGTGGCGCTAGCAAAGCTTGCCACACCATCAAAGATCAAAAGCCAGGAAAAGGTACATGTGCGCAGAAGTGTTTTGACGTAGTGTGTGGCATCTTCTTTGTTTGAAAATGTCCCCTTTTTCCCCTTATTTCCAGACGCATAGAGTTTGTTTGCAAAATTAATCATTTGATTGTCCATTCCCTGTGACGCATCAAAAACCCACACGATACGGTATTTGTGCGCTTGTTTTTTAGCATAGGTAAAGGCCAGACGCGACTTTCCCATACCAGACAGTCCCGTGACCACCACGGGTCCTTTTGTTAATTTTTGTTCTAGCTCAATAATTTGCGCTTTTCTACCCCAAAACGGTGCGTGGGAAACAGGCACGTTCCACAGCTCAGGAGAAGGGCGCGCATAAGCATGGCAACCCACAAGCAGCGACGCCACAAAAAGGCTACGCAAAAAGAGGGATAACATTGTCATGGGGGGCACTTTCTTGATGGGGGGCATCATAAATGGAGAGGGCGAAGCCTGATTTTGTTTGGTACAACGTCGTGCCTAGAGAGCTTACAAGTTGTGGAATGTGGTCTCGAGGAAAACCCATGAAGCCAAGGTCTACTGTATCTCGGCCAAAGGTTGTGCCCACGTTTACAAAATTCCCCTCAAGGGTTAGGCAGAGCGCTCCTTCACACGACGAAACAACCACACGTGCCCCCTCAAGGGCGTAAGAGACCAGGTCTTTACATAGAATGAGTAAACACAGCTCAAACAGATATGGGTCCGCCTCAATGGGAAAATCTTGTTTCTTCAGGTGACTGATGCATGTGACACGGGCGCGGTCCATAAACGGCTCTAGTATGGCAAAAACGCGTGCCAGAGTTTGGGGGACATCAATGGGTGTGACATCTTGCTGCACCGTGCTCTCTTGGCCATTCACAAGCACATGGTGCAGCTCTTGTATGAGTGCGTCGATTTGAGACAGACACACATCTTGATTAGACGCGTGCCTCACAAGTGTTGCAAGAGACTGTGCGCTGCCCCAGGCCTGCGCCTGTCGATGCGCACGCTTGTGGCTTAAGGATGAAAGAAGCTTCTGCGCCTTTTGCGTGCTTGTGAGGGTCTTGTTAAGTGCGTGCATGTCGTCCCCCATGGAATGGATCAGGCCATCGGCATGGGTGATGTTTTGCTGAAGTTTATCCAGTTCATCGGCGACCTCAAAGCGGGCCCGCGCACGGGTGAAGCCCGCCACACAAAAGATGATCAGCATGAATCCATATGCGCACGCAAGAAAGACAAGAAGGGGTGGTATCCTCTCTTCCACAAAGCTCTCCCAGAAGGAGCCACTTTGATAAGGATAGTAAAGGTGGCCAGCCTCTGTTTTGAGAATACCCTCACTTTTTTGAACAGAAAGAGCTTTCAAGCCTAGCTTCCTTGCCATCTGCTCCAAGGGGATTTTAAGCACAAGCGTACCATGGGCGCGCGCGAGGGCCTTATAAAAGCAAATGTCATTGGCATCAGTGGAAAGCCCAGACTTGTGCTCATTCGGCAAATACGTAAGGCGATTTTGCGCAAAGGAAAGGGGCGCACTTTGCAGGGTCTCCTTCTCCATATGAATAGTGTTTGTGTGCGAAAGCCTTGCAACAAAGGTGAGGTGTTCTTTTACCTCTTCCACAATGTGCTCATAAGCATGCTGCACCCGTAAAGCGTCCTTGCTTTTTTGCCCATCAAAATGAATCCGATGATGGACAAGTGACGTAAGCATGGCGCCTACAAATAAAGCAAGTACGATGCCTAAGAAGGTCCGTGCCCAACGTGCAGCAGCTGATGAAAAAACGAGTTTCAACTCATAAAAATAACGTTTTTTTGTAAAGGGGCGCTTCTTAAGTGTATTTGAGCATCTGTTTTTGATGTCGGTCCATAGTGTATAAATATGCGAATACTTTTTATTGGACATAATTTATCCAGTTTTATTCCCTGTTAAGAATTTTTCATCTTCTATAGCAAAGGTCGTTTCTGGAAGTCAATAATATCCCGAAAATGTTCCGTGTCGTGTTTGCCAAGAATGTTAGACTTGCCTTTTGTGGTGCAAGCAAGTTGTTTTGTATCAAAAGCAGATTGTGAAAAACTTCAGATTTCAGTCTTTTTTTCGGAATATCTTTAAAGATATGAGAGATGCATTTTCTCTCTTTTGACGTCGCACAGCCTTAGGTTTCAGGAGAAGGCGCGCCCGGCTTATACCTGAGTAAGCTGACCGCGCCCTATCTTATTTACCCGAGCGTGTCGAGGCGCGCGATGGCTTGGCGCGCGTGGTCCATTTGACCTTGAGCTTCCTCAAGGCGCGCTTGGATACCGGCCACAATGTCGGCGGGCGCTTTATCCATGAAGGCTCTGTTCTCAAGCTTGGCTGTGAGAGGCTTCATGTCCTTTTCAGCCTGGGCCAGGACCTTCTCAAGACGTGCGCGTTCGCTAGCCAGATCAATGAGGCCAGCCACGGGAATGTGGAGGGTCACGTCGTGAACGAGGCTTGTGATCACGCCCTTGTCAAAGCGCGTGTCCCCCGCCACGTCAAGGGTGAAGTCGCTGGCACGTGTCATGCGCAGGACAAGATCCCTTTGGGAGGTAAGGAATTCCTTTTGTGCCTCAGACAGTGCAGAAAAACCAAGGATCACAGACGCACCAGCTGGCACACCGACCTCCTGACGCATGGAGCGGGTTGCTGTAATCAGATCAATGAGCCACGGGAAGAGGCTGTCCTTGGCCAGATCCTGAAGCTTGCCTAGCTCTGGCCAGGGGGAGGTGATGAGGGAAGGAGCGTCCTCTGCCACCTGGTGCATCCAGATCTTTTCTGTGATGAACGGCATGAAGGGGTGCAAGAGATGACAGATTTGTCCAAGGACCCAGGCGGCTGTGGCCTTTGTCTCTGCTTGCGCGTCGCTTTCTTGAGACAGAAGTGGCTTGGCGAGCTCCAGGTACCAGTCACAAAAACGTCCCCAGACGAATTGGTAAACAAGGCTACAGGCCTCGTCAAAGCGGTAGCGACTTAGGGCGTCCTCAAGATTTGCTTGGGCGCTGGCAAGCTCTCCCACGATCCACTTGTTGAGAGGCGTATTTAATGTTTGCGCTTTGAAATCAGGGTCATAGGCGCACTCATAATGATCGCAAAAGCGCGCCGCGTTCCAGATTTTAGTGGCAAAGTTGCGGTAGCCTTCCACAACACTGTTGGAGAAGTTGATGTTGCGTCCCGGTGCAGAAAGACTCGCCAAGGTAAAGCGCAGGGCGTCTGCGCCCACGGACTCAATGAGGTCGAGGGGGTTGATGATGTTGCCCTTAGACTTGGACATCTTTTGACCCTTTTCATCACGCACAAGGGCGTGGAGATAAATGGTGCGAAAGGGCGGTTCGTCCATGAAGCAGTAGCCCATCATCATCATGCGCGCGACCCAGAAAAAGAGGATGTCAACGCCCGTCACAAGGACACTTGTGGGGTAATAACGACGCAGGGTCGTAGTCTTTTCTGGCCACCCAAGGGTTGAGAAGGGCCACAGCGCCGAGGAGAACCAGGTATCAAGGACGTCTTCGTCTTGGGTCAGGGTAACCTCTTCGCCGTAGTGTGTGAAGGCGTACGCCTTGGCTTCAGCCTCGTCATGGGCCACAAAGACGCGTCCATCGGGGCCGTACCACGCAGGGATACGGTGTCCCCACCATAACTGACGGGACACACACCAGGGCTGGATATTCTCAAGCCAGTGATAGTACGTCGCCTTCCACTGCTCAGGGACAATCTCTACTTCCTTGTTGCGTACGGCTTCCAAGGCACGCTTGGCCACGCGTGTTGTATCCACAAACCACTGGTCCGTCAGGTACGGCTCAACAATCTCGCCCGTGCGCTCGCAGATGGGTACCATGAGGGTGACCTCTTGGGTGCTCTCCAAAAGCCCGTCCGCTTCCAGATCCTCAAGGACTTTCTTGCGTGCCTCAAAGCGGTCAAGGCCCTTGTAAAACTTGGGCACATTCTCGTTTAAGCACGCATGGATGTCGAAGATATTGAGGGGCTCAAGGTTGTGGCGTTTGCCCACCTCAAAGTCGTTAAAGTCGTGGGCAGGCGTGATTTTGACGGCGCCCGTTCCCTTTTCGGGATCACAGTACTCGTCAGTCACAATGGGAATGCGCCGGCCAGTCAGGGGGAGGATGGCGTATCTGCCATGGAGAGCAAAATAGCGTTCGTCAGAGGGGTGAACTGCAATGGCCTGGTCGCCAAAAAGGGTCTCTGGGCGCGAGGTGGCAACGGTAATAAAGGTGTCCTTTTGCCCGTCAATGGCGTAGCGAATGTACCAGTATTTGCCTTTTGTTTCTGTGTTTTGGACCTCTAGATCGGACACAGCTGTGAGAAGCTTAGGATCCCAGTTCACAAGGCGTTTGGCGCGGTGGAGAAGGCCTCGGTGGTAAAGGGTCACAAAGGCCGCGCGGACGGATTTGTTGAGCCCTTCATCCAGGGTAAAGCGTTCTCTGGCCCAGTGGGGTGAGATGCCGAGGCGGCGCTGTTGATTGGCGATGATGCCGCCGGACTCTTCCTTCCAGGCCCAGACGCGCTTTAAAAATTCCTCGCGCCCCAGATCCCGGCGGTTTTCGCCCACAGCTGCCAGCTGCTTTTCCACCACAAGCTGGGTTGCAATGCCTGCGTGGTCCATGCCGGGCTGCCACAAGACTTCGCGTCCTTGCATGCGCGCCATGCGCACGAGAATATCGGGCAGCGTATAAGTGAGGGCGTGTCCCATGTGCAGGGTGCCTGTGACATTAGGTGGGGGCATCATGAGCACATATGGATCTCTGCCTTGCTCGTCTTGGCGTGGGGCAAAGGCGCCTGAGGATTCCCAGGCAGCATAAAGGTCTTTTTCAAAGGAAGCGGGGTCAAAGGTTTTGTCTAGCATGCTCGTGATCGCTTGAGGGGATTGGACTATACGTTTGACACCATACCACCCTTGGGCGCCCGTTTGAAGAGGGGACGAGAGGAGGCGTGCCTATTTGTCTTGTTCTGCTTGAAAATTGGGGAAAATATGCTAAAATGCCCATGTAAGGCGAGGAAAGGTCCTCATCTTACGGCTGTGCCAGTCGCAGTCTTTTGGGAGAACTCGCCAGCGCTCGCGTATGAGGCGGTGAGAACTTGCTAATATCTTAAGGAGAATCTTCATGAGTAAAGTCATTGGTATTGACCTGGGTACAACCAACTCTTGCGTTGCCGTTATGGAAGGGGCGCAGGCAAAGGTTATTGAAAACGCTGAAGGTGTGCGTACAACGCCTTCCATGGTCGCCTTTACATCGGGCGGCGAAAAACTTGTGGGT
Organism: Pseudomonadota bacterium; assembly: GCA_020161545.1. Lineage (GTDB taxonomy): Bacteria > Pseudomonadota > Alphaproteobacteria > Caedimonadales > UBA1908 > JACESU01. The sequence goes on along the minus strand of JAIUNT010000040.1, from coordinate 1,838 downwards.
CAAGCGGCCAAGCGCCAAGCTGTGACCAACCCCGAAAACACACTCTTTGCCATTAAGCGCCTCATTGGTCGCCGCTTCGATGATCCTTTGACCAAGAAGGACATGGAGCTGGTGCCTTATAAAATTGTTCCCTCCAAGGCCGGGGACGCGTGGGTGAATGCACACGGCGAGGACTATAGTCCCAGCCAAGTCAGCGCGTTCATTCTACAAAAGATGAAAGAGACAGCTGAGAATTATCTGGGCGAGAAAGTGACCCAAGCGGTCATCACGGTGCCTGCTTACTTTAACGACGCCCAGCGTCAGGCCACAAAGGACGCGGGTAAAATCGCGGGTCTTGAGGTCTTGCGCATCATCAACGAGCCAACGGCTGCGGCCCTTGCCTATGGTCTAGAGAAAAAGAACTCCGGCGTGATCGCCGTTTATGACCTGGGTGGTGGTACCTTTGACGTGTCCGTTCTTGAAATCGGTGACGGCGTTTTTGAAGTGAAGTCCACAAACGGCGACACGTTCCTGGGCGGTGAAGACTTTGATATGAAAATCATCGATTATTTGGCCGATGAGTTTAAGCGTGAGCAAGGCGTTGACCTGCGCCAAGATCGCCTGGCTCTTCAGCGTTTGAAAGAGGCCGCCGAGAAAGCCAAGATTGAGCTTTCCAGCGCTACCCAAACAGACGTAAACCTGCCCTTTATTACGGCGGACGCATCTGGCCCTAAGCACTTGAATATTAAGTTGACCCGCGCCAAGCTCGAGGCATTGGTGGAAGATCTTATCAAGCGCACCATTGAGCCATGCCGCAAGGCGCTTAAGGATGCGGGACTGACGGCCAGCGACATCCAAGAAGTGATCTTGGTCGGTGGTATGACACGTATGCCCAAGGTTATTGAAGAGGTTCAAAAGTTCTTCGGACGTGAGCCCCACCGCGGTGTAAACCCCGACGAGGTTGTGGCCATTGGTGCTGCGATCCAGGGCGGCGTTCTGCGCGGTGACGTGAAGGACGTTTTGCTCCTTGACGTGACGCCACTGTCTTTGGGTATTGAGACTTTGGGAGGCGTGTTCACACGTCTTATTGACCGCAACACCACGATCCCCACCAAGAAGAGCCAGGTGTTCTCGACCGCCGACGACAACCAGTCCGCTGTTACCATCCGCGTCTTCCAAGGTGAACGTGAGATGGCGGCAGACAACAAGATGCTGGGTCAGTTTGATCTTATGGGCATTCCCCCTGCACCGCGCGGTATGCCCCAAATTGAGGTGACCTTTGACATCGACGCCAACGGTATCGTCAATGTGTCTGCCAAGGATAAGGCAACTGGTAAAGAGCAGCAGATCCAGATCCAGGCATCGGGCGGCCTGTCCGACAAGGACATCGACCAGATGGTGAAGGACGCCGAAGCCCACGCGGAAGAGGATAAGAAGCGCCGGGCGCTGGTTGACGCCAAGAACCACGGTGAAAGCCTTGCCCACAGCACTGAAAAGAGCTTGTCGGAGCACGGTGATAAAGTTGCGCCTGCGGACAAGGAAGCCATCGAGGCCGCTTTGAAGGATCTTAAGGACGCGCTCACCGGCGAGGATCTGGAGGGCATTCAAGCCAAGACCCAGGCCTTGATGCAAGTCTCCATGAAAATGGGTGAAGCCATCTATAAGGCGACCCAGGATGAGGCTGCTGCGGCAGGTGCGAGCGCGCCTGAGGGGCAGGACAAGCCCGTTGAGGGCGACATCCTCGATGCCGAGTACGAAGACGTGGACGGCGCTGACGCCAAGAAGGGCTAAGGCACATAAAATGGTCCAAACAAACACCCCGGGACGCGAGCCCCGGGGTGTTCTTTATGGGATAGAAT
>JAIUNT010000039.1 GCA_020161545.1 Pseudomonadota bacterium | reverse complement strand
AACCAGGCTGCGCCATAAAATACACCTCAAAAATCAAGCAATGTCAATAAGATAACATACCACACCCATCATAAAATCTCACCCCGCTTATCTCAATCAATAAGAAATTATTTAGAGGTGTTCATTTGACATCAACACATAAGAGCAAATAAAGAGGTTCTGGGAGAAGACTGTAAAGCACTTGATTTGGTTTATATTTCTGCTCCGCCATTAAGGGAAGGATGCCCCCGATAAGGGGTTATATAGCTAGAACAGTTTAATGTGATAACAGGATACGAGGAAAGCGACGTGTATAAGTATACACGAGCGGCGAGTGACGCATTATCAAATTATAATGGTTCGGCTATAGTGTGCGTCGACGTGAAGCCCACCATTGTCGATACATGATGACCAAAGTCGTAGGGAGGGCCTCCCTACGACCAAGGTGCATACCACCAGCTAGAAGCCTGCAAATCCACATGCGACTCCGCCACCACAAGAGCTTGTGTCACCACCACCGCCACCTTTTGATTTTTTCTTTTGAGGATCTTCTTGTTTTGATTTACAACCATTTTTCTCGGCGCCGTTACCTCCAGCAAAAGTTGTTGATGCCAAGCCGACCGTCAAAAGCCCAGCAAGTGCCAGCGTTGCTAATTTTGATGAATTTTTCATTTTAAACCCCCCTTTTGTAGATGTTCTCTTTTGACCGCTTAAATCGATCACTCTTCATGTCAGAAATACTACATGACATAATCAATGTTATAACAAAAAAACTAATAAACTGATAATTTTTTACTATTTTTTACTTTACGTTTAGATGCAGATCATCAAAAAGAGCCGTTTTCGTCATCCGCAGGATTTTACTTATTTTTAATCATATTCTGTTAAAAGTAATGATAGTTTAATCAAGCAAAAGGTCCAAAGATGAAGCAGCTATTACTCTTGACTGTAGGCTTATCCCTCACGTGTAACGCACCCTCCTTCGCCGCTGCGGCGCCGGATTTGAGCAAGCTCTCTGCCCAAGACGTCCTCGAACTGGGCGTATCGGGAACACAGGAGCTGGAAGGGAGCTGCTACCGCGTGGAGCACAAATTTTGCAGCAACATCAGGGCAACAGGCATCTCACCTGAAGTACCCGCTGATCCAAAAAACTGCCTTGAAGACGACGCCCTTGAGCAAAGAACCTCCATACAACTTAAAAATATGAAGTTTGTTTTAAGCGGGCGCGACGGCAACACACTCATATATAAAGCACAGCCAAACAACAAGAAAATAAAGGAAAAAGATCTCTATACTCTACGCGGCAATAAAGGACCGTCTCCCCTTCGGTATTTTGTGACTTTAACGGAAGCTTCTTGCCCCGTTCCTGCTAAAACACCTGACGCAACCCCGGAAAAAGATGTCAAGCTGTTCCCCCTCCACGGGCAAACAGTGCCTAAAATTAAGAACCCCTCTCCAGCGCAACAAGGGGAGGTTGTCGCAATCAAACCAGGCGACAATAAAGCTGCCAATGATCAGGCACTGAAGTTCTTGACCAATATTCCTGTAAAGCCAAATGCACCAGCAGCGGGTTAGGGATCCATACTTCATCACTCTCACACAAAGGGCGCTCCGTGCATAGGGGCGCTCCTTACGTTTGAACAGACTTGCAAACCCATTCCACACCTTGCCATTGATCCGACCCACCCACGTGGGTTAGGATGTGCCTAAATAAAGGCATTATTCCCAAGAGAATAACGAAAGGGGCACCCACTCACCCATGACAACGAAATCTTCTTCCACCCGCGCGTTAATCTTATCCAGGGCCGCCTTTGTGTTTTACGAGCACGGATTCCATGCAACGGGTGTTGAGCGTGTTGCAAGGGCTGCGGGCGTGACAAAGGCGACGCTCTACCATCACTTTCAAAACAAGGATGAGCTGATGGCTGAATCCTTGCGCTTTCTCAGCAAAGAGTTTAAAGCGCGCTGTTTTGCGTGCTGGCAATCAGCTCACCTAAGCGCCCAAGAAAAGCTTGTGTCTTTGTTTGATACTTTTGCCCATTTTTTTGAGGACGAGGCCTGTTTTGGGTGCCCCTTTATCAATGCAGCGGCAGAATTCAGCGAACATACCCACCCTATCCGAAAAATTTGCGCAGACCATTTCCATTTTGTACGGGAACATTTGGAAGGCTTTGCACGCGATGCCGCCCTCCGATCCCCCGAGCAAGTGGCCCGCCGTATCCTCACCATTATCATGGGTACTTTTTGCTCGTGGCAATCAGCGCAACTGCCCACCGCCGCCCAGGAAGGAAAAGAGCTGGCGCAAATGGTCATTGCGAGCGCCGCCTGATTGACAAGACCGCTCTTTGCTCCTTACACTCATACTGACCGATCGGTCATATAAAAACAAAAAAGGGAGAAAAAAATGAATAAGTCACTCTTGTGTGCAAGCGCAATCCTGGCCCTTGCCGCAACCCAAGCAGAAGCCTCAGATACAGCACGCGAAAAGTGTTACGGCATCGCCAAAGCTGGAAAAAATGATTGCTCATTTAAGGGAAATTCCTGTGCAGGCACTGCCGCAAAGGATAACGAGCCCGAGGCCTGGGTCTACGTTAAGAAGGGCGAGTGTGAAAAAATGGGCGGCAAGCTTACAGCCCCTGAAGAAAAGAAATAACCACCCTACGCTGAAGGCGCTGGAAGACACCGCATACGCAAAAGGTTTCTTTCGGCGCCCCCCTGGGCTCCTCGCACCTTTTATTTGACACACTTACAAAGACACTGTAGCAATGCACGTCACAGGATAATCACAACAAGGCCTCTATATGGACTGCGCCGCATACCGCCAGCTTTTTCCCAAGTACACAGACTTCCCTATTGAGCTTGAAGACCAAACCGATGAATTTGATGCGTGGAATGAACACGCAAGTGATTGCAATGAATGTCAGGAATGGGCAATGGGTCAATATGTGGAAAGAAGGGGTTATAGAGTTTCAGATTTTCCCTGCGTTCACATCGCCGACGCCGTTACCTTCACGTGCCATATGCATCCAGATCCTTGGGACTGTCCCGATTACACCATCGTTTATATGAAAAAATCAAAATTATATGGCCTGCCTATTCGTGATGGAGGCAGCGCTTTCATCCCAATCAACTACTGTCCTTGGTGCGGCGTTCACCTTGGGAGCAGGGAGCCCTTCTCAAGGCGCCTCCCTCTCGCTTTTCTAAGCGACGTGGAAGACGACGCGTGAGTAGTGCGCGTCAGATTTTTCGCTGAGGATGCTTAAAGGACACCTTTTTGCGCGGTTTTGAAATACAAGAAACCAGCCCCACAAAAAGAGTTATTACTTTATGATATTAAAAGAGAAAAGCGAATGCCTCGCCAACAGAGCACGCGACTTTTCCTTGTTCGGTCTTCGCTTTTTTGTCACAATGGGACAAGAAAAATACGCACACCATAAAGAGGCCTTCATGCGCACTTACTTCACATCCCTGGCGTTATCCTTCTTAACCTTCAGCCTTCTCGCGGCACCCATGGCAAGCGCAAGCTCACCACAAAGCCGGGGATTTCATGATCTGAGCGACGATGAGTTGGCACGCATTTGGCCATTTATACGGGAACAACAAGAGGCGCTTGCAAGCTTTAGCGGCCCATCACGCGCTGATTTACCCGTTTATGACCACACCACCTCACACCAACCCAGTATTTCCTCGACCACAGCGCCCAGTGCACCAGAAGAAGAAAAAGAGTATACACCCCTCCACATGAGCCGTGTGTTGACCCCGGAAGAGATAGCCCTCCTTGAAAGTGCTTTTGATCGCAATGATGAAGCAACTACGGCCTCGCTACTGGGCGCCTGTGATCTCACACCGTGGGAAAAGTACGCACAAATAAATCCCGCCTTTGAGCGTGAGCTCCAGAACCCTTTTTTCCTAAAGTTCCTTGCAGGGATCTGGGAAGAGCATACGAATCCACGCCCCGCCCCCGAGGGACGTGCACGTCTAGTACGCACCGACGAGGAAGTCATGCAGGGCGCCTTTGAAGGTTACCTCGCCCTTGTGAACACCAAAGAGTTCCAGGATACGGGACTAAGTACGCAGTAAAGCCGCCCTTGCAATGACTACTGACCACCCAGACGCAGCTGCTCCAGGGGCAAGGGCGCGGCGGCGTCGATGGTCTCCATGATATCGAGATATCTTGTAACACCCGTAAGACGGGCTTTAATAAACGGTATTTTCTCAGGCGTCAGATGATGGGCGACTACTTGGATTGCGCCCATAACATGGATGCGGTCGTCGGGCCTGCACCCTGTTTCACGGACGAATTTCAGATGGTCTACAGACATGGTGAGACCAGATCTTATGAGCTCATCAATGACCCAAAAATCCCTTACATTCTCAAGAAGGGCTTCCATGGCAACCACACGGTCCGCGGTAAAGGTCACGTCCTCTTGCCCCGCAACCGCCTTCAGCACGCGCGCGCGGTTATGGACCCCAAAGACTGCACCCGCCACGGCGCGCAGCGTAGCATACGGTAAGGGGCCGCCGTTGCCGATAATACCCAGCGCGTCCCCAATGTCGGTGACGCCCTCAAGAAGGGTGTGGAGGGGGCGCACCTTCTCTTGGGTGAGGCTGGGCGCAACCTCAAGCGCCTTAGCCCGGTGCTGGGGCAAGAAGCCCGCCCCATTCACAAGGCGTAGTTTTTCCATGGGCACAGACGTCGCAAGGCGGACGATATCATAGGCGTCACCGTCACTCTCAACCCCTTCTAGGAGAAACGCTGCGTAGGACGCCCGGTCCTGGGTCAGGTGTGTGGTGAGATACATGGCGGCCTCGTTCACCATGGCGCGCTGCTGCGCCTCAAAATCCTGGGGCTCACCTTCTTGGGAGCCGGCCCGGCGAAAGATCATATGAAGACCAGCGCGCTGCTCAAGACCCGGCATGGCGCGCTCAAAAACGGAGCGCGTTTGGGGTGTGACGACGTTAAGAACGCCCCCCCTAGGGGCCCCGGGTCTTGTCACCATGGGGTCATCCTGGGCACCGTGAAAGGCCTGAACAAGACCAGCACATGTCAGCATGGTCACTGACACAAATAAAAAAGACGTGCGTTTCATCATTTTTTTCATAAATCCTATATCATTGAGTGCGAGGAGACCCTATGCCCCACCAAATTTTTGCAAGTGAGCCATATAAGCGTCTAACAAAGCACACCCTTCTTCATCAGAAACATCCTTAAGAGCCTCTGACAAATCAAAGAGACACTTTTCACTCAGGTGTGCTATAAGCGCGCACGCCCCTTGTTTCAAATAGTTGCTGATATTTTCCTTTTGGAAAATCGCCTCAAGGTGCCATCTTTGCTGGGCTCACCTCCTTGAGCAAATCAAGGATCTCCATCCGGTGTTCGGCTGCAAACCCAGCCTTGGCCACAATATGCAGTTTTTCGAGTGGCAACGGTGCAGCGCACCTGATGATGTGTCCCACGTCACAGCAATCTTTGACGCCCTCCATAAGATCTTTGATAGGTAACAGTTTCTCGGTGGTTAGGTGTTGTGCGACCCCACTGAGTACTTGCACAACATAAGCACGATCGTTGGGATCATAGTCAGTTGCAAGAGCAAAATCCAGGTATTCGGGGGATAGGCTGAGGCCGATGCGTACGAGGGGGTCGACATCTGATAGATCCGTCATACCTGTGAGGAGGGTATCAATGTAGGGTGCGCGCTCCTTAACAAAAGGCTCGTTCCTATTCTCTGCTAGAAACTCAAGAATCCAAGCACGGTGACGGGGTTGAAAACCCGCGTCTCGCACAGCGCATAGTGTCGTGATTGGTAAGAGGGCCCCGTTTCCGATCACGCCCCCGTCTGCCTCTGTGATGCCCACAAGAAGATCTTTGAGGGGCGCAATCATCTCCTTTTCCAGTGTACTGGAGTACCTTAGGGCAGAGGCCCGATGATTGGGCAAAAAGGCCGCTTTTTGGACAAAGAGAAGCCTTTCAAGGGGAAGACCCGCGCCATAGTGCATAACAGACCAAGCCTCCATGAAGCCATCAACACCCGTCAAAAGGTTTTTCAAAATGGGGATATTTTCTTGAGTGAGATTTTCCTCGTTCCATAGAGCGGCGTACCTATGATTGGGGGCAAAATCTTCCCTAAGGACATGGTCCAACTGCTCCACGGACAATGAAACGCCACGTCTCACGATTTGCCCTGCATGGGTAAAGCCAAACGAATCCACAGAGTCATCAACACCCACCAGAAGGGTCTTCAGGCGCGGCGCACTGTCCGGCGTCAGGTTGGCGCCCAGCGCAAACACTACCAGCCTATGGCGTGGCTCAAAGTCTGTCTCTTCAATGAGGGTGCGTTTTTCAGGGGAAAGGCGCATCAAAGCCTTCATGGTCTTCAAAGGCTCTTCACACTTGTCCATGCCTTCAAACAGAGCTTTAAGGAAGAGGGCTCTTGATCGTGTGATGTTCTCATGGGGCGTGTCCTTGATGGCACCCAGAGCCGCCACCCGCAGGGATGGCACCACCTCCATGGCCTTCACAAACTTAAGGCGGTTGGAGGGCAACGACACCCCACTGTCCAGGATCTCGTCCATTTCCTTGGGGTCATTCACCCCCTCCAGCAACGCACTTAAATGGGGCGCGGCCGTCTCTCTTATGCAATTGTGATGTTTAATGGCTGCCGCCCGGTATTGTGGTCTAAATAGAGCTACACAACTTAGCTTCTTTGAATGCGCGCGCGATCCTATTTGCAGGATTTTTGTGACATCACCCTCATCCGTCACGCCTTCCAAGAGGCGCTTGAGTTGAGGCTTTCTTTCCTCATCAATCTCCATGGGCACTTCGCCGAGCGGAGAAGCTTGCACATTATGAAAACAGGCAAAAATCGCCACAGATATAAATACATAAGACGTGCGCTTCATCATTTTTTCAAATAAAAAACCGTCAAAAAGTAACACCTTAGGCAAAAATGTCAAATAAAAATGCTTTGTTTTTATAAGTGTGATTTAGCGCCCCCAGGGCAGGGCGTTTGTGCTTTCTTGCAAAATGCCCGCGTGCACAAGAAGGGTCACAAGGCCTTGGTCCGTAATAGTTGTTCCACCGTCCAGATTTACGTCCCACATCTGGGCGCTCGCCATCCTTTCGGGGCGCAGGCTATCGAGCCCCTTGAAAAGGCCATCTGTGGCGGGCGACTTCAAAGCCTCGTTAATTTTGTGGCGGAAAAAGGACAGCATACGGCCCTCTTCCCAAGCGTAGGCGTAATACATCTTGATGAGAGGTGCCTTGTCAAAGCTCAGCATCTGCTGATAATAAAGCCCTGCGTCGTGGGGAAAGGAGTCCATGTGAGGCACCCCAAGATCACGGCCAATAAAGTTCATAAGATACTTCGCCTGATGAACAAGTTGCTCAATTTTAAGGGGTTTTCCGTCTGGACAAACCCCATTTGCGGGTACGCCACATATGCGGCGCATGAGGGTGTTGTCCTGACCCAAAACCTCCCGCACCCCTTCCGCGGCGGTGCGCATGAGGAAGCCGTAGCCTAAACGCTGGCTGAGCGTGATATTCTCCCAGTCAAAGATGTCTGATCTTGTTGTATATTTTGCCTCCTCAGGCAGAGCGTTGTAGAGCTCCTCCAGATCACCTGCCTGGCCTGTGTCGCACTCGCGCAAGTTTGTCAGAAGATGCACAAGACGTGCTTCACGAGGGGAAAGCGCATGGGGCGCTTTGACCGTGTCATCAAAGGTCATGAGGTGGGATAGTAAACACCTGAGTTTCGCGCCGTAGAAATCCGTCTTTTTCGCGCGCATGAGACTTGTCAGAAATGAATGTCCTTGCGTCCCAAGGGTGCGCACCTTCAGCACATGAAAGGAGATGGGCGGGCTCTGCATGCCCTCAATTTCAAGGGCCATCTGAGGGGTGATACGCCCCGCAAGGCGGTTCACAAGAAGCTCTAATATATTGGCCTCAAGGTCAGGTACGCTGGTCTCCTCAATGGCAAAGCCGCTGGCAAAGCGAGCAATGGCGGCAGGTTTTATGGACATACGCTTGCCCGCCACAACCTTGGGATCAGGTGTCACAGCGTCAAAATCCACCACACCCGCGCGCTTACTCAGCATCTGTCGCCAGATATACCAAGGATTCTTGGGATCTGTGATGTCCTGGGCCAAGACAATTTGTTTGGCAATGGCGTTTTGAACGATGGGATGATCTTCGCTCCACCCCAGGCGTACAAAGTTAAAGTCCCTAAAACCCTCTTTTGCGCGCAAAATAAAATCGCATAGGCGTGCGAGTTCCTCCCGGTCAGCGCCGCCCAAGCGCTCTTCAAAAAGGGCGAGCATCTCGTGGGGACGCGCCCCAAGACGCTTGGCAACTTCTGGGATAATGACTTGGTCATCAACGGCCTGGGACTTCCCCGCATGGTCAAAAAGCCATCCGTCGGTGCGCGGAAGATAGTTCAAAAATTTAGCGCGCCTTTTGGGGGGACTATTAAGGACCCTCTTCAAAACGTCCTCCCCGTGGCCCGCGCAGGCAAAGACCAGGGCGCCCACCACCTTGCGGGGCATATCTTTCATGAACGCATCAAGGTAGGTGAAATAATGGGGCTGGGCCAAGGCCGTCATGGCAATGATAAAGTTCCGCTGATAGTCACTCAGATCGCCTCGCTCCAGGAAGGATTTCAGAACACGCACATGCGCGTCATGCAAAAAAGGCGCCACTTGCAGGGCCGCCACACGGTGACTGGGGGGAAACTTCGCTTTCCTCACAAAGGTGAGTCTCTCGGGGGCCAAGGGGGCAGCCACCTGAATTAAGGAAAACGCTTCGTCAAGCTCAAGGTTTTGAAGAAGCTTCTTAAGGGGGGGAATCTTTTCTTGGGTCAGATGCTGGACAAAGAGGAGCGCATAGGCGCGCAGGCTCGGGGCAAATTCCGCCTCTGCAATAAACGTCATTTCCTCCACGGTGCATTCCGTGGTCACCCTACAGATATCCTGGCCCATGAAATCATCGGCGCCCTCCAGGAGCTTTTTGAGAGGACCCACGCGTTCCTCGGTCATGGCGGAAGCGTTCTCAAGGACCGCAAACCTGTGGGCAACTTTGAAATCACCCTTGGCGACAATATCCATCTGAGAGGGCGTAAGAGAAGCTGCCGCACCCACGATTTTACGCGCGTCCACAAAATCTGCCCCCTTCAAAAGCACTTTAAGAGGCTCAACATGTTCTGGGGTCAATTGATGCACGGCGCCCAGCACCGCCGCGCGGTGCTCCACATCAAAATCCGCCTCCTTTACAAAGGTAAGCTGATCTGGCGAGCGTTCGGCACCCGCCTTCAAGATCGCTTCCACAGTGTTAGATGACTCAGCACCCTCAAAGAGCTCCTTGAGAAGCGTGACTTTTTCAGTCGTCAGATGTGGGGATAGGGTGAGGGCAAGGGGTCTGTAGCGCACTTCAAAGCCCGCGTCTTCCACACGTTTCAGCTCTTCGGGCGAACGCCCATTCACGGCCTTTGTGATGGAGGTGATGGTGCTCTTCCCACTTGCCCCCTCCAGAAGCCTTTTCAGGGGTGCAAGTTTATCGGCCGTGAGTACTGCTGCTGCCGACAAGATATAGGCCCTGTGACAGGGGTCAAAGTCACCGTCGGCCACCAGGGTCAAAACGCCCGCCTCAAGGGGGGCGGCGGCTTTACAAATCTTCTTGGCCAAAGGCGCACGCGCCCCATCAAGAAGCTTTTTAAGGGGGACAACCTTGTCTTGGGTCAGCTCCCCCGCCACCCCAAGGGCCGCCGCCCTGTGTTGGACCTCAAAACCAGCCTTGTCCATGAAGGTCATTTGCGCGGGGGAAAGAGGGGCCCCCACCTGAGCAATCTGTGTCGCTACGTTGTATTGGGCCCCTTCTAAAAGCGCTTTAAAAGGGGTGATCTTGGCGTCGTCCAAGAATGGCGCGGCTTTCAAAGCCCCCTCAAGGTGTTCGCAGGGAAAATCCTTGGCCATCACAAACCGAATACGCTCTGGAGAAAGGGTCCCCGCAGCTTTGATCAAAAAGGTGGCTTCATGGAAATTCCAGCCCTCAATAAGACATTTGATAAGGGCCACTTTCTCATCTGTGAGGTGGGGGGCGACCTCTAGGGCGGCCGCAACCAGCGCGTCCTCAAATTTTGAACTCTTCACAAAGGCCATTTCATCAACAGACAGTGGCGCTGCTGCCGCGACAATTCCTTTGTACCAATGACTTTTCACATCCTTCAACAGCCCTTTGAGGGGAGCAACTTTATCCTCTGTCAGATCCTTCACCACCTTTAGGGCCGCGGCCCTCGCACAAGGCTCAAAGTTTGCCTTGGCCACAAAGGCAACCTCTTCAAGGGTGTGCGCTACACAAGACTGGGCAATATCCTCGGCCGCGTCTACATCCGCCCCGTTTATGAGCTTTTTAAGGGTCTCAACATTGTTTGGCGTCAACCTGTCGGCTACCCTTAGAGCACCCGCGCGGTGCGCTGGTTCAAAATCCTCATTCAAAACAAATTGAAGCTGACCGCAGGACAGCGTGTTTGCATTTCTCAAAATCCCATACGCCTCGGCGTCCATTGCCCCTTCAAGGAGCCGCGCCACCAGAGGCATTTTTTCAAGGGTCATGTCCTTCACCTCACTAAGCGCATCGACCCGCCACTGCCCCGCCATTTTAATCTGGGCCACAAAGCCAAGTTTTTGAGGGGTCAGAGAGGCCGCCAGCTCCAAAATCTGGCAAGCTAAGCGAGCGCTCCCTCCCTCCAAAAGCAGCTTCACGGCGGGCAGTTTGTCGTCCTCAATTTGCGCGAGGTAAGGGCTCAGATCCCCGTGATATTGGACGGGAAAGGGATTCAGAAGCGCTTGCTTTGCAGGGGGCAAAGACGCTTCGACGACCTCACTGGACACACACAGCGCCGTCTTTGGCAAAATCAAAGACGCCACGGATATGAGAAGAGTAAGCTTAAACCGCATCAGCGCGTTCCTTCGTGTCAGAGCCCTTGTGACAAAAGGGTTATAGATCACAAGAGCCCATGGGTCAAATCCCACCCCCCTCAAACCCCTTGCAAAATCTGGTGGGACGCTTATCTTAATCGGAATTAAGTGAATGACGCTTTATAAGGAGACAAGCCCCATGGACGCACAAACCGTGGCCAAGGTCGCGCGCCTGGCGCGTATCCATTTGGATGACAAGGATCTGCCTATCCTACAGGAACGCCTGACGGGTATCCTCAAGTGGGTGTCCATGCTGGATGAGGTGGAGACGACAAATGTTGAGCCCATGTTCAGTGTGCACCTAGAGACGAGCCCCGTGCGCGAAGACGTTGTTACGTCTGCCTCCATGGTGAATGACATTCTTGCCAACGCGCCTGAAAAAGAACTGGACATGTTTGTTGTCCCCAAGATGGTAGGCTAATCCCATGACAGATTTTACAACCCTCTCCCTCACGGACCTCAAGAACGGTTACGAGAAAAAAGACTTCACGTGCCGTGAGGTTGTCACAAGTTATCTTGCGCGCATGGAGGCGACCAAAGCCCTCAATGCTTACGTTCTTGAAACCCCTGACATTGCGCTGGCCGCCGCAGACCGCTCGGACGCACGCATTCAAAAGCAAGAGGCGCTTTCCCTGGACGGTATCCCTGTGGCCGTGAAGGATCTTTTTTGCACCAAGGACGTCCCCACCACGGCATGCTCGAAAATGCTCGAGGGTTACAAACCAAAGTATGAATCCACCGTCACCCAAAAGCTGTGGGACGCGGGCGCCGTCATGCTGGGCAAGACCAACATGGACGAGTTCGCCATGGGATCAACCAACATGACCAGCGCTTTTGGCCCTGTGATTAATCCTGTCACACTGCCTGGGGATGCGCGCCGTTTTGTACCCGGGGGATCCTCGGGCGGGTCAGCTGCCGCTGTTGCCGCGCGCGCGGCCCTTATGGCGACGGGATCCGACACCGGTGGCTCCATCCGCCAGCCCGCCGCCTTTTGTGGCATTGTGGGCATGAAACCCACATACGGCCTTTGCTCTCGCTACGGGATGGTCGCCTTTGCCTCCTCCCTTGATCAAGCGGGGCCCCTCACACGCACCGTCGCGGACGCGGCCCTTATGCTGCAGATCACCGCTGGACATGATCCCAAGGACGCCACGTCCTTGAACCGCCCTGTGCCCGACTTTGTGGGTGAGCTGAGCGCGCCCCTCAAAGGCCTGCGCGTCGGCATTCCCCATGAATACCAAGTAGAGGGTCTTGGCGCCGACATCGTGGCCCTGTGGGAAAAAGGACGCGCGTGGCTTGTGGAGCAAGGCGCGACCTGCGTGGAGGTCTCCCTTCCCCACACCAAATACGCCCTGCCGGCATACTACGTGCTCGCGCCCGCTGAGGCGTCCTCCAACCTCGCGCGCTATGACGGCGTACGGTATGGCCTGCGGGTTGAAGGGGCAACCCTTGATGAAATGTACGAAAACACCCGCGCCGAAGGTTTTGGCGACGAGGTCACGCGGCGCGTGCTCATGGGCACCTACGTCCTGTCCGCCGGTTTTTATGACGCCTATTACCGCAAGGCCCAAAGGGTCAGGCGCGTCATTTCCGACGAATTCCGCGGCGTTTTCGAAAACGTTGATGTGATTCTGGCGCCCACAACCCCCACCCCCAGCTTTGCCTTCGGTGAAGAGCCCAAAGATCCCATCAGTATGTACATGAACGATGTGCTGACGGTGCCGGCCAACATCGCGGGACTTCCCGCCATCTCCGTGCCCGCAGGCTTGAGCAAAGAAGGCCTGCCCCTGGGGCTTCAAATCATTGGACCGGCCTTCGGTGACAGTGTGGTCCTGCGCGCAGGACTTGCCGTCGAGCGCGCCGCCAATTTCGTGTTTCCCCAAGGAGAATAACCATGTCCGCAAACACCTTTTCAGCCGCCCACATGAACGCAGCCGGTCCTTGGGAAGTGGTCATCGGCCTTGAAGTCCACGCCCAGGTTGTGTCCGAGTCCAAGCTCTTTTCCGGCGCCTCAACCCAGTTTGGGGCCCTGCCCAATAGCCAAGTGAGCCTCGTGGACGCAGCCCTGCCCGGCATGCTGCCCGTTGTGAACATGTTCTGTGTGGAGCAAGCCGTGCGCACGGGCCTTGGTCTTGGCGCCCAGATCAATCTTTTCTCTGTCTTTGACCGTAAGAATTATTTTTACGCAGACCTGCCACAGGGGTATCAGATCTCCCAGCTTTATCACCCCATTGTGGGCGAGGGGCATCTCGATATTGAAGACACCAACAGCAACCCAAAGCGTGTGGGCATTGAGCGGTTGCACCTAGAGCAGGACGCGGGCAAAAGCATCCATGACCAGCACCCTGCCAAAAGCCACATTGACCTGAACCGCTCTGGCATTGCCCTTATGGAAATCGTCAGCAGGCCTGACATGCGCTGCGCCGAGGAGGCCCAAGCCTATGTGAAGAAGCTGCGTGCACTGCTACGCTGCCTTGGCACGTGTGACGGCAATATGGAGCAAGGCTCCATGCGCGCCGACATCAACATTTCCCTACGCAAGCCAGGCCAGGAGCTAGGCACACGCGCCGAGATCAAGAATGTGAACTCCGTACGCTTCATGGGACAAGCCATTCTCTATGAAATTTCAAGACAGCGTGAGATCCTGGAAGACGGAGGTCAAGTTGTTCAAGAAACACGTCTTTTTGACGCAGCCAAGGGCGTGACCCGCTCCATGCGCTCCAAAGAGGACGCCCATGACTATCGCTACTTCCCCGATCCTGATCTGCCACCCCTGGTCTTGACCCAAGCCTTTGTGGACGACATCGCCAAAGGGCTTCCCGAGCTGCCCGATGCCAAGAAAAACCGCTTTGTGGAAAGCCTTGGCATTGCCCCATACGACGCGGGGGTTTTGACCAGCGAAGGCGAAATCTCGGACTTTTTTGAGGCTGCCCTTGCAGCCCTTGGCACCCAGGACGCAACCGCGTGCAAGATGCTGGCTAACTGGACCATTACGGAGCTCTTTGGGGCCCTCAACCGAGAAAGCCTCGAGATCGGCGCCTCCCGTGTGTCGCCTGAGGCTCTGGCAGAACTTGTGGGCCTCATCACCAAGGACGTTATCTCTGGCAAAATCGCCAAGGACGTCTTTGCCATCATGTGGGAAACCGGCGGCTCGCCTTCAAAAATCGTGGAAGAAAAGGGACTGCAACAAGTCAGCGACCCATCCGCCATTGAGGGTGTCATCGAGGCCATCATGGAGGCCAATCCCCAGATGGTTGCGGACTACCGTTCTGGCAAAGATAAACTTTTTGGGTTCTTTGTGGGACAGGTCATGAAGCAAATGGCCGGCAAAGCCAACCCTGCTCTGGTGAACGAGGTGCTCCTTTCGAAGTTAAACAACATCTAAGGAAAAATTGTTAATAACTTCGAAAGCTTCCCTGCGGTACACTGAAGGTGTAGGATAGTACCATAACTCAAAAATGGGAGAGCTGTTATGGAGCAAGCGAGAAAGCTGCAACCGCTTGATTTGCTGAAAATTTATGGAGAAATTGCCTTTGAGTGGCATCTCCAGAGTGATCGCATTTCTTGGTCCGAGCACCTCAGCCGCCTTATCAGCCCTGAAGCGTCCCTTGTCACAGGGGGCGCTTACCTCAATCTTTTGAGTCCCCACGCCCTCGATATTCGCATGAAAGCATTGGCGGAAGCGCGCACCTCCAAGGATCACGCCTATGTGTGCCAGTACGCCCTAAGCCTGCCAAGCTTTCAAAGAACCCTCGTGCGTGAAGAGGGGCAGATCAGTTTTGAGGGAGATGAACCTAAGACCCTCCAGGGCAACGTGCGCTTCATGGACGAAGACGTGGACACCCACGCGCAGCACCAACAGCCGCTGGGCGGGTACGACACCCTCACGGGCTTTCCCAGCAAAGAAGTGCTCTTTGAAAACCTCGCCTCCGTCCTTGAGCAAGCCTCCTATTCGGGCCTGCCCGGCGCCTACGCTGTCATCAGCCTTGATTGCCTCACATATCTTGCAGCCAAGTACGGCTATGAAACCCTTTTGGAAATTTTTAAGGGGACGGGAGAGCGCCTGCGTCATGAAATACGTTTCAACGATATGATTGGACGTACCAGTGGCAGCTGTCTTGGTATGGTACTCCAGGACTGTGACCGGTGGGGCGTTGTGCGCACGGCAGATCGCCTCCTCAAATCCGTCAAAAACCTACCCCTTGCGACCCAGGCAGGGCCCGTTGAGGTCACCCTATCTGCCGCAGGCATTGTGTTTCCTGAGCGGGCCCTGAGCGCAGAAGACGTCATGCGCCAGACAGAGCAGTACCTTTTTGATCATCAAAATCAAAAAGGGATCGGCATCGCTATTACGCCTTACGGGGAAAGCCTTCAAAGCGTTCCAGAGCCCAAAGACGAGGCCCAACGGCGCCGCTTCCGTTAGCAGCACGACAATTTTTCGATTAAGAGGGTCTACCTATGCTTGAAACTGGCTGGGGTGATTGCCTTTTCCATATGCGTTCCACTTGTACTTAGAGTACGGATGTGTCACATCCTTTGTTGGCACATACACGTTTG
>JAIUNT010000038.1 GCA_020161545.1 Pseudomonadota bacterium | reverse complement strand
AGAGAAGGCTCTGCAAGGGCAACCTCTCCTATCAACAGCCATCAAGATGTCCATCGATAAATTAAAAGCAGCAAGCAAGGATGACTACACCGTGCTCGTTGCTCTTTGCATGCTCAATACAGCCAAGATAGAAAGCGGCCTTATTGAGAACTCCTATAGTCAACTGACAAGGGGAGCAATGGGTGGATTTGGTAAAATTCAGGACGTGGCATTGATTTCTTCCTCAGGTGATAAAGCATACAAGATCCACGACTACGTGCGCGATGTGGTGCTCCTGAGCGCAGACAAAGAAACACTTTCGAAAGCGGCAACCTTAAATGCTCAGGTGTTTCTTTCTCTCTTCCCCGAAAAAGTCGAGGACTGTGTGGAAGTGTTTGGTAAACGTCCAGAGTTAGTAGCTCACCTCAAAAAACTTATTGCGCATATGGATAAAATGGATTCAGAGGTCGCTTTTGGATTAGGGTTGAGAGAATTTTATTACGTTTACTATGTAGAAAGAGATTATGAATTCGCAAAAAAATTATCTGATGTCTTGAAGAGTTCCTTAGATCATGGAAAAGTGAGAAATAAACTTTTACATGCAACTTTCTTAAACGCCAACAGCTTTTTGACCTTTCGTGAACAAGGAGTTGAGGCTGCTATCAATGAGTCCCTTCAAGCGAAGGAAATTCTCAAAAATTTGAGTCTCAAAGATGCACGTCATGAGATGCTTATGCTTTTGGCAAACAACCTGTCTTCGTACTACTATTGGCAGGGCAATATTTCAGAGGCAGAAAAGTGTATTGATGAGGCAGAAAAATTGAGCGAAGGCATGCCGTACTCGATGGCGACGTGTTCAATCGACTTTTTAAGGTTTCTTTTTAAAACTGACAGAGGCGATTTTGAAACCGCAAAAAAGCATCTTGATCCCCTCTTTACCTTAGCAGCTAATGATACGAACTTTCAAAAAGTGTCTGGTCATTACCTAAAATCTCTTAAGGCGTGCTCGCTCATAAAGATGGGTGACGCGAGTGGCGCAAAAACTATTTCTATGGACGCCTATAAAGAGGCTGTTCAAAGCTCTAGCGGGCATGAAGATACAGATATTGTAGGCAGAACGCTAATATATCTATCGTTTTCACAAAGCGCAACGGGTGATGTGATGGAAGCTGAAACGTCTGCAAAACGGGCCATTAAGATATTTGATAGGGAACTTACAGGTACACATAAGAACCGTCGCCAGGCACTGTCTCATACGGCTTTGGGGGATGCTTATATGGGGCAGAAGCGTTATGCGGACGCTGTGAAGGAGTACCGTTATGCGGAGGATATCTATAACAAGACCTGTACGCATCTTTCTTTTGATGATATGAGCGAGCTTTACCACAAGATGGTGATTGCCTATATCGCTCAAAAAGATCGCATTAACGTAAGGCGTTACGCCATCAAGCATCAGAAAAGCTTTCCTATTGACCATCCGCGCTTTATAGACATTCGCAATAGAGAAGATGCGGCGGCCTAATATCTCGTGTGCTTGGGATGCGTCGTCCCAAGCACAGATGGTCTATTGTATGGGAAAACTCCGATAGGCTGTTGTTAGAAACGCTCTTCTAAATACCAATCCGCAAATTCTTTGTCGAATCCAGATTCACTTTTTCTTGCATTATATTGATATATTTTTTCGATTGACTCATAAAAGTCTTTGTTTGTGATGGGTATATTATTGCGAGTCATAAAGTCTAAAATATGATCGATCGTTTGGTGAAGGAGATATTTATTATGAAAAGTAACTTCAGTTAAAACATTTTTTTTATCCTTAGAATCTGTTTCCTCATCTAGAAGCTCTCCTATTGTGCATCCCAAAATCCTAGAAATTGCGAGCAAGTGTTCTGCGCTTGGTTTTTTAGAGTGACCATTAACAATGTTGCGAATGGCTCCATTTTTAAGACCCGCTTGTTTTTCAAGGGACATTATAGAAAAGCCCTTTTCTTCAGCTAACGACTTGATCTTAAAAGCTAAACCAGAACTCATGTGATCCCCAAAAAATATATAGAAATTCCATTGACAGAACATGTAAATTCTGTATATGTTACATATATGTTCGATTGATAAATATAGTTGTTGAATCGAACCCTTAAATTGAACTATACACCATCCCTCAAGCCTTTGTGAAGAAGTGCGGCAGTTTGGTGAAAAAGGAGACAAAAGAGATCTCTGGACGTTTGTGTACAGAAAAGCACATCAGAGTCGCTTGATCTCTTGTGTGATGCTCCCTGTAAACTTGGCTCCCCTTTATTGGGGGCCAGGCTTTTTGGGCAGAGAGATATTGAATAACATGTTGAAACAATAGCGCTTTTTAACGGGGAGGTTAAAGTGTTTACCCTTATTTTGCCTAAAAACAGGCACACATACCAAGACAAACTCATGCGCATGTTTGCTAAACGCAGGGGCGGTACGCCAGACGTTCAAGACACTGAGGACAGCATTTACATCGTTTATGAGGACGGCGCGCGCAATCTCTATGGCAGTTGCCGTGTGAATCCTTTGGGGCTCAGTATGTTAACGACATCCGGCCTGGTGGACCGAGACAACTGTGATCAGCTAGGCCTTTTGGAGGTGAGCTGTGTGTCCTTTGATGAAGACGATGTTTTGCACGCCGACCCCAGCAAGCTCTTTCTGACCCAGTGGTTTTACAGTGGGCTGCTCACGGCACTGGAAAATCTCCAGGTTATCTACAATCTCAAAGGGTTTATTGCACTCAATGACCCCCGTGCCCATGAGATGTGTGAAGCATTCGGCGCGTGGCCCTTTGAGGCGGGCTTTTCTTTTCCTGTGACAGAAAAAGGGGCGCAGCTTTATGGCGGCTTTCTTTTGTGCCCTCAAAAAGTGTCCAGCAACACACACAACGCAGCCTCAGCGCGTATCGCCTAATTTTACTCAGGAGACCTTCCATGACTTCCCCTAAAGCCATCTTTAAAAGATGTGTGACCTATATCCTTGTCTTTAACCTGATCGCCACGCAACTTCTCCAGGCTGCGCGACCCTTACACATCGATATTGTCCGCGAACATTTTGATGACCACGATCGACGGCCTTTTTCACTAAAAATCAATGATCAGGTTTTGAATTATCGCAATAGTTCAATCTCTTATAAGGATCGCATTCAGCATGACGGTAAGTCGTATACCCTCAGCGTAAAACCTATAGATCCCCACAAACAGGAGAAAGAAGCAAGCTATCAAGTGCTTATTAAGGGCATCACTGGGGGACTAGACTTAAATCTGCACATTGGAAAAGATGGGCTCGTGAAGGTGAACCACGCAAAAACCCAGGACGCGTTTAAGCTTTCGACGTTTGGCAGTCTCCAGCTTGCCCCCAAAACCCACCATATCGCGGCCGCTCACTTTACGGCAAAATCCATCTATAATTATGGAAGATGCCATATCACGCGCTCCCTTGGTCTTCAACGCTTTGATGGAGGGAATGTCCTAACTGAGGAAGCGCTGTTTCGAAATGCGGGAGACGCGCACCTTTACTGCCAAGGAAAACTCGATGTGTGGGGTGGGGACTTTGAAAATCAACGTGAGTTTACGGCCACAGGAGATTTAGACGTTTCTCTCCATGGCAACGCGTTCATTCACACAAAAACAACACAGCATTTAAGCCGATTAAACATCCACACAAAAATGAATATCTTTGGCGCCAGCCAGGTGCTTTTGCGGGCCCCCGTGGAAGGGGAGGACGCAACCCTCAAGGTTCAGTCTGACTCTTTTGAAGCGGACATTATGCCCCCTTCAAAAAAAGAGGCCCACAAACGGGCAAGGGGTCTTGTTGCTCAACACATGGATATCAAAGCAAAGAAAACAGCTATTTCTGCGCAAACCAACGTGACTGTGGGCTCAGCGTCCATTGCCTACGTAGGAAAAAGCACGCAAGACTTTCGTGCGAGTGAGGCGCACTTTGACGGCGATCTTCTTTGCCGGGAACATTTGCACGTATCCCTTGGAAAAAGCGCTGTGGGGAAAGGTGGCAAGGTCCACGCTGGGTCCATGGGGGTTTTTGGGTCCACCTTTGAAAACCACGGCCAGGTGACGGGCCGGGAGGCAGCGTTTCACCTTAAAGATCTTTTCCACAACCACGGCGTGCTAGGCGCTCAAAAAAACCTTTACATTACAAGTGATCATCGTCTTTTCAACGGCGCGCGTGCGCATTTATACGGCGCGCACACTTCCCTTGTAAGTGCCATTTTTCAAAACGATGGACTTATATTAGGCGCTTCCGGCGCCCCCATTCAAAAGCTTTTCATTCAAAGCTCAGGCGCCTTCATCAATGGCGGAGAGATTGAAGCCGAAAAAATCCACGGGGTTTTTCAAAGAAAACAAGCTGGCACAAAAGCGCCTCATTTCAAAAACACAGGAAAGATTATTGCGAAGGATCGTATGATCCTTGAGGGAGACGCCATTGGATGTAATGAAAACCTGATCAAAAGCCGTGTCCTGACCTTGAGAGGGGATCTCCATCTTGTTAACGGGAAAGACGTCTTCGATGAAGAAAATGCCGCCGGCTGCGTGAGGGCACAAAAGACCCATTTTGATCTGAAGGGCAGCTTCACCAACATGGGAGAATTTGACAGCCAAAAAGTCACAGGATTTGCGCGTAAGTTTAATAACCTTGTGGGAACTAGCATTGTAGGAAACTGGCAACTCCACGCGTCCACATTCAAAAACGCAGGTTTAGTCCTGGGTGCAGGTCTTGTGCGCACCCAAAACTATAAGAACCTGGGTCTTATGAAAGGGAACCTGACGCTGAGCGTTGGTTCAAAGGGTGAAAATAAGGGTGTGTTAGAGCTTCTCAGCCTCATTGGTGAGGGGCACTTCTTTAACGTCAAACGAGCTTCTCTCTCCAGCATTCACATCGCTTCTTATGTGGAGAGCGGACTCCTCGTAGCGCATGAGGTGACCCTGGGCACAGACTTAAAGCACTTTGAGACTCGTGCGTCAGGCCATCTCAAAATCAAGCGGCTCTTAACAGAGTCTGCCCAAGACAAAGAAATGACCTTTATCCATAAAGGCAAGGCCACGATTGAAGAGGCGCGGCTTCTGGGAAGCGTTCTTCTGGATGAGGCAAGCACATGGTCGGGGCGTGCGCTTTCTTGGGTGGGATCTCTGTTTCATATCCAGAAATTAGCTGCCCTTAAGGGGGTCAAAGATCTGTCTTTGACAGGCGAGACAAAAAATGACGCCAAGCTCCACTTGAAAGATGCACATGTATTTTTCTCCAACCTTAAAAACGATCATAAGCTTGAGGTGTCGGGTCAAACGCATGTGAAGGCAGACTCTGTGTCAAACAGCGCACAGATCACCGTAAATCAAGGCGCAAAGGTACACATAGGTGCCCTCAACAATGACAAAGCCATTACGTTTAAGGGCGCAGATGTGCGTGTAGATTCTTTGAAGAATACGGGGTCAGTCCACGCGCAAGGATGTGGACCTTTTCGCATCCTCCAAGGAGTGAATGAGGGCACTTTGAGCCTTGAGGGGACCCACGCGCAGTTGGGTTTGAATGCGCCCACCTATCTCACAAACCAAGGCACACTCTTGGTGGGAGAGGGTGCAAAAGCAACCCTTGAACACGTCGACAACGACGGTCTGGTGCGTTACACATCGCAAAGTGCCATAGATCACTTTTTTTTGGCACACGCGCTGGGGCGAAAAATTGGGCGCCTTGAAAGTGCGCATCTGTTGACACTGAACGCCGACGGGAAAAACCTCACCCCTTTTTGGCAGTATGTGAACACGCACCAACTACAAGCGGACCTTGAGGTGAATGCAGTCCATATGGTTTTGCGTGACGCCTTTACCCACGCTCTCTCTTTGACACTCAGGTCTTCTCGTTTTGAGAACTTTTCGGATGTTGGGGCAAAAAATCTCTCTGTTTTTGCCCGGCGCACCGAAAATAATGGGCGCATGAGAGCGAAGGAAAATCTCACCCTTCAAAACGTTTTCTCCCTCGGGCGCGTTTATGCTGGCGAGAAGCTCGAGGTCAACGGTTCATCAAGGGACATTGTGCTCCAGAGTCAACATCTTATTGAAGGCGCCAAAACGGTCTCCATGACCCTGGGGGCAGCACTCAAAAACTATCAGAATCTGACTATTGAAAACTTATTTCGTGTCACAGGTGCGTCCCTTTCAAACTATGCGCATCTCAAAGCAGGAGAAATCTATGCAGAGCTCGCGTCCAATTTTGAAAATGGCTTTCAAGGCGCAAGGGGCGTTCTTGAAAGCACCAAAGAAAGCATCACCCTTTTGTGTCAAAACGCATGGAATTTATGGGGTGAAGTGCGCTCAAAAGCAAAGCTTACCATACATGCAAGGGAACGTATCGAGAGCGGACAAGGAGTGGCGTATAAGCCCCAGTTGTGGATTGGAGACTTTTATAGATCAAATGAAAGTGTTCTGTTTGCCGCCGACGACATGGATCTTCGCGCTGGGGGAAAAATTGTCAATAACCTAGGGTTGATTCTTTCACTCAAGGATCTTTATCTAAATGCGACGTCAACAGAAAATATCAGCGGCATTGTTCATTCTTGTAGAGATACGTTTTTAAAGGGGCTATTTGTTCATGACCGAAAGGTAGACAGGTACTATCTTCACAGTCCCAGTGGTTCCGAGTTTGGTGACCATACACCCTATAAGGTCTTTGATTTAAATCCAGTCACGGGAGACCTTGGGACTCTTAGAGCGCTTGTGCGCGATAGTGGCCACCCTTTGATTGGAAAGCAGCGAAACATAAAACAGGACTTTCTGACAGCGCTTCCCTCTCTCATGGTGGTGGGAAGGGATCTTATCGCAAACTCAGGAAGCTCCTTTAAAAACCGCGCGTCCCACCTTCGCGTGGGAAGGCACGCAAAATTTGAAGGACACGCGTACCAAGACGAAAATATCACCATACACATGGAAGCTGAGTCTGATGAAGGACACCGAGGTGGTGGGTGGGAGCCCATAGGCGCTGTTTCTCAGTCAATTATGCCCACTTTTTCCACTAATTGCTCCCTTCAGTTCAATACGGAAAGAGCTTTTGTGTGCGGCGTCATTTCCTCTCCCTACATCAGAGGTATTGTCAACGGTGCTTTTGCCGTTCAAGGCAGATCTGATTCAGGAGCCGCCTTAGCGCCCTCATCTTCTTCATGCATGATGGCACACATGGCCCCATACGTTGATAGATACCAGCCCCAGGGCGCGCTGACATCACAAAGTGGCAGCACAGATGTCGTCTCTTTGCGCGCACTGGGCGAGGGCACGTCCCTCACTGTGGGGCGCGCATCGGATCCCCATGTAAGCTACGAGAAGGCCAGAAAGGCCCTGGCCGCCCTTGTACACATGCGCGAGACTGGCCTTCAAGGACAAGAGGTCGCGCCGTTTTGCGGTCCCTTGCCCGAGAGTTATCTCGCCCCCCTTTGTCGCGGGGCTCTGCCCGAGGGTTTTGAGAGATTTGCTTTGCCTCAAGCACATCCGGGCTATCTTTATGGCCTTCGCTTTTTGGAAGAGTGTGTCGACCCACATGTCAACGCAGCTCTTTTGTGTGGAGGCGGCCAACAAGAGCACCTGGGGGCGCTTTTTAAGAACCACCTGGTCATCAATGCAGTTCAGCCTTTTCTTGAGCATCTTTGGTATTTGGACATGCTCATGCCCATGAATACGGGATATCTCATTGGGGGCATGACAACACACCAAGAGATCGCCGCTCTCAAAGAGGTTGGCCTGCGCTTTGCCCTGAACAAAGGAAGGCGGGGCATTTTATCCCTGTGTGAGAAAGAGATAGAGGCCTGTCCTTTCCCCATGATCACCTATAAACTGGTTTACAAAGATGGGATTCATGTGCTGCGCCCTCATCTTTATGTGCCCGCATCGTTTCTTGAAGATCCCGTTGCCGTGGCAAGGCGCATGGGACAAGCAGGTCTGATTGCCGATGAGAGCATTCACCTTTTAACGGGCACCTTCGACTGCTCGGGCATGATCGCCGCCGGCGGGGATGTGGATCTGAAGGCCCAGGGAGATGGGCGCGTGCGCGCTCTGGCCTCAAGACACATGACGGCGCGCGGTTATGAAGAGACGCGCGCACCTGGATCGGGCACCATTGCGTCCTTTCATGGCGCCGCAAGGGTGGTTGCTGGTGACACACTTCTGCTTGAAAGCTCAAAGATCGTTGCTCATAAAGACGTTTTGGCACAAGGGGTTAAGGGGACTTATGCACAACCCATTGCTTTGACGTCCGAGGAAACCCATGGATCCAAAAAGAACAAAGTAACAGTGCGCACAAGCTCTCAACTGCCTGCTGAGTTCATCTCCAAAACCGCAAAGGTTGAGCTCTCAAGTCCAGAAGGCGCCGTGCATGATGTGGGCTCCTATTTCTCATCCCCACTCCTTGCAAAGCTATATGGAAAGTATGGTGTGCGCTCGGCGGCACGGCGCGAGACGCGCGAGGTAACCCATACAAAACAGACCGGTCGGGGCCCCGTGTCCAGTACCTCACAGCGCGTGACCCACACAAGTGCCCCCACGGGTGCAGACTTTGACGCTCCCCATGTCCATATGGTGTCCCAGGATCCCGGCAGCATCGTTCTTTTGGAGTCAACGGATTTATCGCGGGCTCAAAAGATAACCCTTGAAACGCCGACGGTTGCGCTGACGTCTGCCGCCCATGAAACCGTAGAGCAATACGCCCAGACGTCTAAAGGCGTCATGACAAGTACTGTTTCTGTCGGCGGATCCTCACAGGTGTTCCATGTTCCCCCACGCCTCGAGGTGATGCCTGAGTTGAAGGCGCCAGAGGGAAGTGATCTACCAATTCAGGTGTGTTTGCGTGTGCCTCAGGAATCCCTTGAGGATAAAGGAAGTATCCTCGCGCGCTTAGCCGGCACACGGGGCGCGGTGGTGGAAAGCCTAAAACAAGAGGCCCTCACCTGGAACAAAACAACCACGCGCCTTGGTTCAGGTGTCATGGTGGCTCTTGGTATTTGCCTCACCATGTTGACGGGTGGCGCAGGTGGGTCTTGGGCCGTTGCCGCCTTGCAAGCCGCCGATATTTCCCTGAAGCTTCAATTCCTTGATGGTCTTGTGGCCAACAACGGGAATCCCGGCAAAGCCCTGCTAGAAACTTTCAGCGCCCAGAGTCTTAAAGCCGCCTTGGGATCCGCGCTCACAGCCGGTGTTTCGTCGTCACTGGGGGGTGTATTTGGCAAAATACCTGCCAAGGGGTCCCTGGATCTGGGGGAGCACTTTGTTTATAACCTGCGCTTGAATCTGGCCAAAATCCCGACCCAGGCGATTTTTGAAGGCAAGGCCCTCAAAGACATTCTGGAGAGCGCTCTTTTGGGCACGGTGTCCGGATGCGTGGGCACCCTGGGGGCCTCCCACATTGGGGCCCTCGTGCACCCGTCTGACGGCAGCGCGTCCGGCGAGTCTGTTAACGCAGCCACAGCGTGCGCAACGCCACGGGCCATTTTTACGCCAGTTTTAGCGGTGGTTTTAGGCGCTGCAAGAAGCATCAGGCTGTTATTCCCGGCTGCATTGGCGGCGGCGCAAGAGGCAGCGGCGGGGTCGAGATCAAGCACGCCAGCCACAGCGATGCCCGTGAGGCGCGCAACGTCGGTGCCGCGCTGGATAGCCTCAGCGCGCCCGGGGTGATGGGCTCCCATGTCCGCCATGGCGACGCGGTTATAGCGCTAGAACACTTTCGTTTTGGGACAGGAAACGAGGAAAGCGACGTGTATAAGTATACACGAGCAACGAGTGACGCATCCCAAAATGACAAGGGTTCGGCGCAAGATCATGCCGGAGACCTCGCCCACCATGGCGCCCACGGCGCCCGAGAGGATGTCACGGCCCTGGATGGCGGACATGCCAGCCCCGACAGCCCCGTGGAGAAGGACGGCGATGGGTGGCGCAATGCCCCCTGCCGAGGATCCACCGGGATGGGAGAGCTCCCCAATGTGGGAAGCGGCAAAACCGCACGTGGCGTTGGCCACAGCGCTCAGCGCCGAGGCCGTAAAGATGTCTTGAAGACTCCCCTCACCCAGCACTGCCTCCAAGGGCAGACGCCAGAGGGCGCTCTCTACCGCATTCACGAAGTGGTTTATGAGGTTGAGTGACCCAGCCACAGAACCCCCTGGGCTTGGCGTAAACATGGTCATAACCAAGTCCTTGAGGGCGCGGCTGCTTGTGATATCGCGCACGCCGCCCGAAATCGTCCCGTCTCGCAAGGTACCGTTCACAAACTTCGGCGCAAGGCAGGAGGTGGTGGCAAAAGCGCCTTAGTAGCGTCGTTTACGAGGGGTTATTCTTCCCGGCCATAAATGCGTTCGCACTCTTCAACGGTTGCGGGGATGGTGCCGTACTTGGCACGCTCGGCCTCTACACGTTCTGTGGGCAGCTTGTATTTGCGCAGCGCATACAGCACGCTCTCGCAGGCTGCGATCATATAGATCTCTTTCAAAAGCTCAAAGTTATACTTGTCCGCCCACGCAATAATCGTTGAATCTAGGAAAAGGCTGACGCTTAATTCTTTGTGCTTTGAGATACGACCACAATACGGCACAAGATTGGTTTCTTGTGAGTGTGCAAAGAACAAAAGTATTCTTTTGAGCTTTTCCGGAAAAAGCGCCCGGTCATACATATTATTAATCGTATCCTCAATGGCAATGAGCGCCTTCCCTGTTCTTTTAAGACGTAGGACGATGGTATCAATCGTTGCCAATGCAACAATACCGCTTTTTGGAATATGTGCGTCCATACTTTTTCTCCTTAATGGTTGCTTTTGTTGAGGGGAAGACCTTTGCCACTATAAATCTTACGGTGCGTTTTAATGTAGCGCGTCTCGGCCTCCCTGGCAGCCTTTTTTCCAGCATGGGTTCCAAGGATTTTATAACCAAACTTTTCACCTGAATTCGTTTTTTCAAGTTTGCGAATTTGCCTCATCGCCCGGATTAGGTTGCCTAATTTGTCAAAACCCGCGGCCGTCTCACCAAATTTTTGCAGCTGACCGGTTTTTGCATTAAAAATAGCATAAAGAATTGTCTCTCCTTCATAGGCATTGGAGTTTTTATGCACCTTTGCCAGTGCCTGCGCCGCACTCGAAGACGAGCTCGAGGCGGCTGGCACACTTGCCCTCGGTCCAGGCAATTGCACTGGCTTGATAGGTGCGCCGCCGGGGACAGTAAACTTGTGTTGCATCCGCAGGATATTCTGGTTCGCGGCTTGGGTCGCGGGCGCAGTCCCTTTCCCAAAGTACTTAAGGACGTTCATGGCGGGGGCGCCTTCGCCCAGGCCCTTCACGTGGGAGGCGACGCGTGCCACACTTTGTGCCAGACTTTCCCCCACCTTCTGACCGGCCGTTTTGAGAGCACCGCCTGCCGCTGTTTTCCCAAGGACTCCCGTTATCTTCCCTCTAACCGGTAAGGCCATCAAAGCTGCCCCGCCACAATTCTCAGGCAAGCGTGCAAAGTGAAGGAGTTTTTTCTTCAGGCTATCTTTTGCAAGAAACTCTTCACCAATAAAGTCAGCAATCATACCCTCATTCGGGCGACCACTTGTTGCGCACTCAGCCGCGGTCCTTTTGAACATCTGCCCATGTATTTCCTCTTCTGAGCGAAAGTTTCGATGAGCCTGAACAAGCGTATCAAGTGCGCACACACCTTGTTCGCCACAGTATTCACGTATAGTGGGCTTGCAGCGATCGACAATGCGTTGCAAAACCGTCGTATCCCCTTGCGCCAGGTCTATGATGCGGTTCCAATATTTGGCAACAGTCGCCAAACCAAAGGGAAGCTCTTCGCAGAATGCATCCACAACGGGTCCGCCATAATCTTTGAGTCGTGCGCGGTCTTCAGGAGAAAGGCCTTCATAGAGTTCTTGGACTTCCTGTGCCGCAAGATCAGCTGTGTCTTGAGAAAAGAACCGGTCTAGTAGCTGGAAGCAGTTATTCTCAGCTGCTTGGCCGGCGGTGTGGGCGGCGGTGGAGGGGTCGAGACCGCAGGCTGTGGCAAAGGCGATGGCGGAGATGCGGGCAACGTCGGCGCCGCGTTGGGCTGCCGCGTTCCAGGCGGGGGTGTTGGGCTTCAGGTTACTCATGAAGGTGTTGCGGTAGAACTCACCGGCAATCTCACCGGCGACGGCACCTGCGCCTCCTGAGACCCAGTCCTCACCCATGATGGCTGCAGTCGCAGCGCCTCCGCCAAAGTGCAGCACTTTATGGGTGATGGGGTCGATTTGGGGGGCGCTGCCGTCCGCCGGATGATAGAGCGCCCCAATGTGAGAGGCGGCCCAGGACCCCAGGGAATTGGCCACAATCCCCATGGCATTTGACCGGATGGTCTCGGCCATGTCCCGGCGCGCAATGAGCATCTCCAGGGGCGTCCTTACCGCCGCACTCTGTACGGCGTAAGTGGCGTGCTCAAGGAGATCCGTCGACCCGAAAGGCGCGGCGATATCAAAGCCGTTCAAAACACCGGCGGTGGCCGCAGCCAAGACCGTTGCGCGCACATTGTCGGGGTTTGTCAGCTCCTTAAAAGCCTCAAAGGGATTGCCGTCGTTGATCACCAGACCGTTGGTAAACTGGGGTATCATGCTGGCAGCGGCCGCCTTCCCCATGAGGGCAAACATCCCTCCCCCCGCTGGCATCAGGAGGAAGCACCCGATGCCGATAAGGAGCATGGGCGCCATGCCAGGGGGGCCTGGGAGGTGTGGATGTCCTCGAGGGTGTCGTGGGCAGCGAAAGCGCTTTAAAAGAAAACCTTGTTAGGGTCTATAGCAAAGAAGGAGACCAGCTTCTTGAAGGACTTCTTGTACCAACGGGATGCTGGCTGGATCAACGGACCACAGCGTGTGCGTGTCCGCTAGAGGCGTAAGGGTGCCGCGGCGACTGTCTGCTTTAATCCAATCCTCAAGGCTCACACTGCCCACTTTTTCGATCAAGTGAGGAGACGTCAAGATGTTGTGTGGGTATACATCACGCAGGAGACCCGTGCGGTATTTATCGCTTCCGTAACTGTATTTTTTGGCCCATGCTGAAATTTGCTTTCGCTCCTCTTGCGGAAGGCGCTTCTTGTCTGTTTCACACAAGACTCCTACTGAATAGCTATCAGGTCCCAGATCGCGGTCCCTTTCATATACAATGCCGTATGAAAAAGGCGCACAAGACAAAAGATCTTGCAATAAAGACACAAGGGTCAGGTGTGCGTCTCTCCAAAGAGATTCTTCAAAACATAAGACCAAGTGCCCCCTCAGATAACTGGCATTAAAGAAGGCACATGTACGCCAGTCCTCATTGGTGCCGGGCTCTCGAACGCCTCCCATTAAAGTCAAATTTTTAATAGTCTGGAACCCCACCTTCTCAAGCTTTTTCTTGCCATTTTTAAACTGAACGAGCTTGCCGCTGTTAGAGGTGCCTCCTATGGACTCCCAAGGTACATTCACGCGCATGCTTAAGTCCTCCATGAGGGAAAAGAAGCGTTTAATGTCAGCCCGCTCTTTTGCAAAATCGTAAAGAGCAACGCACACACTTGTGATAGTAGTCATTCTTGACCTCCTTATTTTGGCTCAGGTAGCTTTGTTATGAAAGCCAAGCTGGTCTCATCCTGCATTCCTTCTGGTAACTTATGCATAGCCTCACGAATGCGTGAAAGAAGAAAGTCTACGTCATCTGTCCTTGATGGCACTTCAATAAAATCGACGGTACCATCTTTTTTGATGATGGTCACGTCTGGACGGCGATTGGAGTAGATGCGCGCATCCCCCGTCAACCCAACGGCTCTGTTAACTCCGTGATCCATATGGACGCGCAGCACATTGGGATCCTTGGCGGCTTCAATGGCGACACGCATAGAACGCACATCATGTCCTTTTGTCTTGGTTTTCTGTGCGGTTCCATAGATCTTTGAACGCCACGTGGGATCAACGATCTTTTGCACAAGACTACCACTCGTGCTTGACGCGGCTTGGGTCGCCGAAGTCGCCTCTCTCCCAAAGTACTTAAGGACAGATGGTTGCTCAACGGCGCTGCGCATGGCGGCGATTTCGGGAACCGTGCGCCCTGCGGCAGCGCCCCCTTTGAGGACGCGACCAAGCCCCGCTCCCAGACCCAGAAGAGCAAGCTCCGTGCGCAGTTCTTGACCCGTTTCAGGCAGGCGGAGCATGTTGGTCACATGAATGGGCAGACTTTGTCCCACAGCGGGGCCAGAAAGGGCGCTGGGCAAGCTTGGCGTATAGGAGCTCCTGGAGCGCACCTCATGAAAAGCAGCTTCCCCACGGCGCCACCCATTCTGGAATGCGTCAATCTGGCTGTTGCAAAAGCGCGCAGCTGCAATGGGCATTTCTGACGTCACGTCCAGACTGATGGCCGGACCAGACACCGCATCGGGTGAGACAGTCACAAAACTTGAGCGTGACCGTTGTTGGTTGTATACGACCATCCCTCGGGTCCAGGCACGCCCCACGGGATTAATCAGATTTTCTTGAATCGCCTCAGCTCCCGCAGCAATCGCCCTGTAGGTGCCATCATCGATGGACTCGTCAGTGGCATCCAAGCGCTCGGCAACCGCACGCGCGTCCGGTGAGTCTGTTAACGCCGCCACAGCGTGCGCAGCACCCCGAGCTATTTTTACGCCAGTTTTAGCGACGGTTTTAGGCGGAGCAAGGAGCATCAGGCTGTTATTCCCCGCTGCATTGGCGGCGGCACATGAGGCGGCGCTGGGATCGAGGCCACCGATGCCAGCCACAGCGATGCCCGTGAGGCGCGCAACGTCGGTGCCGCGCTGGATGGCTTCTGCGCGCCGGGGGTGATCGGCTCCCATGTCCGCCATGGCCACGCGGTTATAGATCATGCCCGAGACCTCGCCCACCATGGCGCCCACGGCGCCCGAGAGGATGTCACGGCCCTGGATGGCGGACATGCCGGCCCCGACAGCCCCGTGGAGAAGGACGGCGATGGGCGGGGCTATGCCCCCTGTCGCGGATCCGCCTGGATGGGAGAGCTCCCCAATGTGGGAGGCGGCAAAACCGCACGTGGCGTTGGCCACAGCGCTCAGTGCCGATGCCGTGAAGATGTCTTGAAGACTGCCCTCACCCAGCACTGCCTCCAAGGGCAGACGCCAGAGGGCGCTCTCTACCGCATTCACAAAGTGGTTTATGAGGTTGAGGGACCCCGCCACAGACCCCCCTGGGCTTGGGGTAAACATGGTCATGACCAAGTCTTTGAGGGCGCGGCTGCTGGTCGCCTCGCGCACGCCGCCGGAAATCGTCCCGTCGCGCACAATACCGTTCACAAACTTCGGCGCTAAACACGAAACCGTCGCGCTCACAAGCTGCATCAAGGCGCTCGACCCCGGCAGCACCATATTCATGATCACCCCAATGGCCAGCATGGGCGCCATGCCTAGGCTTGCCTGGGAGGTGTGGATGTCTTCGACGGTATCGTGGACGATACGGGTGGTGGCGCCTGTGCGCCGGATAAAGTCCTGCACCGCCGGGTCCGCGGCCATGGTGTCGGTGAGGGAAATGGTGAGGTTCACGCCTTCGGAGGTGCCCTTTGGCGTATAGGTGGGCACGCGCACGGGGGTGCTGGAGGCGGCCTCATTGAGGGCGTGGGCGAGCGCCCTCGCGCTTGGGGTGATAAGATGCTTTTAGTATCTCCGTTTACGAGAGATTATTCTTCCCGGCCATAAACGCGCTCGCACTCTTCAACGGTTGCCGGGATCGTGCCGTATTTGGCACGCTCAGCTTCCAGCAGCTCTGTAGGGCGTTTATATTTCTTACCCGCATGAATGAGTGCGTCCAAAGCAGCAATCATTAAAATAGAGCGGAGCAAGTTAAGGTTATTGCGATCCGCCCACTGTAGAATCTCCATCTTTAAATCAACGATCAGCGACGCATCACCATACTTTTTGCTGATACGACCATAACGAGGTATCGTTTTGTTCTCAAGTCCGTACCGGTACAAAAGACCAACCCATGTGAAGGGCGCATCCTCACAGTATCCACTCTGAATGAGAAGAGATTCGATGTAATCTTGATCCATGAGTTTTAGATCATTTCTTACACGGCCCTGAATAAGACCCAAAGCGCTTGGGACATATTTTCTATTATGTGCCATGCTATTTCTCCTATCGATCATTTTTATTACCAGGCAGTTTATCTTTTCCAAACATCCGGCGAAAGCGTTTTATCAGCTTTGTTTCATAATCCCTTGCCTCTTGCTTGGAGTCAAAAGTCTTACGGATTTCAGACTTACATGGGTTACCCTCGCGTGTTTTGGCACGCACTTGCTGCTCTGCACGTATTGATGCACCATCTTTTACACGCAGGCCTTGAGCACTTTCACCAATTTTGTCGATGCTACCATCTGCTCTTCGAATCGCATAGACTACTGTCTTTCCTTTATAGTTCTTAGAATTTTTATGCACCTTCGTCGCTGATGACGCATCAGGAGTAGCTTTCTGCGCCCTCGATGAGGCCGACGACGCTCGGGGGACTGAAGAATGATAAACTCCTCTGCCACAACTTCCTCCTTGCAGATCACGCATCATTGCCTTGTCTAGTGCCTTGGGATCAAAAGCATTATTCTCCGCAGCCTGCCCTGCGGTATGCGCGGCGATGGACGGATCCAGGCCACAGGCGGTGGCAAAGGCGATGGCCGAGATGCGGGCGACGTCGGCGCCGCGTTGGGCTGCCTCATGCCAAGCGGGGGTGTTGGGCTTCAGGTTACTCATGAAGGTGTTGCGGTAGAACTCGCCGGCGATCTCACCGG
>JAIUNT010000037.1 GCA_020161545.1 Pseudomonadota bacterium | reverse complement strand
GCACGCCTTCGGAGATAAGGCATCCCGCGCCGTAAATACCCGTGGGGTGGAACTGAATGAATTCCATGTCCTGGAGGGGAAGACCCGCCCGCAGCACCATACCAGCCCCGTCACCCGTGCATGTATGGGCGGATGTGCACGAGGCAAAGGCGCGTCCATAGCCGCCCGTTGCCAAAACAACGGTCTGGGCGCGGAAGCGGTGAATGGTACCGTCCTCTAAGCACAACGCCATAACACCCCGGCACGCGCCCGTTTCATCCATGATGAGGTCGATGGCAAAGTACTCAATGAAAAAGCGCGCCTTGTGCTTCAGGGACTGTTGATAAAGGGTGTGCAAAATGGCGTGCCCTGTGCGGTCGGCTGCGGCGCATGCACGCTGGGCCATGGACTCCCCATGGTTAATGGTGTGTCCACCAAAAGGGCGTTGGTAAATAGTGCCTTGGTCCGTGCGTGAAAACGGCACGCCCATATGCTCAAGCTCAATCACCGCCGGCAGGGCGTTACGGCACATGTACTCAATGGCGTCTTGATCCCCCAGCCAGTCAGAACCCTTCACCGTATCGTACATATGATAGCGCCAGTTATCGCCGTCTCCCATGTTACCCAGGGCCGCACTGATGCCGCCTTGGGCTGAGACCGTGTGGCTGCGTGTGGGGAAAACCTTTGTGATGCAGGCCGTTGAAAGGCCGGCCGCACTCATGCCGAGTGTTGCGCGAAGACCCGCGCCTCCCGCGCCCACCACGACAACGTCATACTGATGGTCGATAATGTCATACGCCTGTGTCATCATTTATCCTTAAGTTATTCTGTGAATCGCGCCACGCCCTAGCCGTGGGCAATGCTAAACAAGCAAACAGTGCCAAGAAGCCCAAGCCCCACAGCCAAAAACTTCACACCCACAAGAAGGGCGAACTTCAACCCCTCACAGTGGACATAGTCCTCTATGACCACCTGAAGTCCAAGCTGGGCGTGGTGAAAGCCTGTGATCAAAAAAAGAATCATCAAGGTCATATGGAGGGGCGTTGTTAAAAAGACCCGTACGTCCGCGGCTGGCAGGGGTGCCAAATGCGCAAGGGTGTAAATAAACCAAAGGCCCAAGGGCACCAGGGCCACAGCCGTTAAACGCTGGACCCACCAATGGTGCGCGCCGCTATGCTGGCCAAGTCCTTTGACCCGTCCCAGGGGGGTGCGCTGGACTGTTTTGTGCTCGCCCATGTGTTTTCCTTTCATCACAGAAGAATGGATGCCCACAAAAGGGCTGTTAAAACCAGGGAGATTCCCACCACAAACAGGCCGCTTTTCTCAGCTGTTTCTAGCTTATAACCACATCCTGCGTCCCAGAAAAGGTGGCGCACCCCGTTGGAGAGGTGATAGAAAAAAGCAAAGGAAAATCCCATTAAGAGAAGCGTGCCGAAAAAGCCTCCAAAAAAGCCTTGGAAGCAGCCGTAACACCCAGAGCTTGTCTCCCAATCAACGCCGCCGGCGCAAGTGGTGTCGTGGCAGGACAAGAGAAGCAGCCACAACACAACACCCACCATACCGAAACTGAGCACCACGCCCATGACGCGGTGCAAGATGGATAGGACGGACGTAATTTGAGGCTTATAGATCTGCAGGTGGGGAGAAAGCGGTCGTGCGCGTTTCATGAAATGAGCCCTTAACACATAAATCTGTCGCATTTTCCTATAATTTTACAAAATGCGCAAGGCGCTTAGCCAGGGCCTTTGCATAGCGAGAACATTTTAATTTGAGAACAGGATACGAGGAAAGCGACGTGTATAGCTAAAGCACTTTAATTTCGGGACAGGATGTGAGGCAAGCGACGTGTATAGGTATACACGAGCGACGAACGACGCCTCCCGAAATGATATACACGTATACACGAACGGCGAGTGAGGCATTATCGCATTATAAAGGTTCGGCTATGCTTTGTCTTTGTCGTGCCTTAAGCCAACCCCTTATCATTTCGGGAGACCGCACTTGTCACGCAAAACGCGCCGAAAGGTCTCAGTCCCCTAGATGGCGATGGCCGCAAAGGGTTGCCACGTGCTGTAGGGCCCCTTGGCGGCAGCGTCATAAGTGTAATTTTCCTCAGACTCAAATAGCGCATGCAAAAGAGCGTTATTCATGGCATGACCCCCGTTATGGGAGGTGTATGCACCAATGATGGGCGAGCCTGCAAGACCCAAATCCCCCACCGCGTCAAGGATTTTGTGACGCACACTTTCCTGGGACACACGCTCACCTCCCTCATTCATCACAAGACCTTCTTTGTAGACGAGAGTATTGTCAAGGCTCGCACCCTTGGCAAGGCCGGCGGCCTGAAGCTTGAGGGCGTCCTCATAAAACCCAAAGGTGCGCGCACACGCGATTTCACGCAAAAAACCGCCAGGCGTCCAGGCAAAATGGTGGGTTTGGGGGGCAAGCCCTTCACGACCACCAAAGAAATCGATGGAGAAATCAAGGGTCAGCTGGCTTGCGGGAGACAGCCGCACATAGGCGTCTCCTTGGCGAACCTCAACCTCTTGCAACACTTTCAGAAAACGGCGAGGTGCCTGTTGGCTTTGGAGCACACACCCCTGGAGCACTTTGACGTATTGAGCGCTACTGCCGTCGAGAACGGGCATTTCAGGGCCAGATACCTCAATCACAAGGTTATCGATCTCAAGGCCCATAACAGCTGCCATGCAGTGCTCAACCATGGAGATCCCTGTACCTTGGGCGTTCACAAGGCCTGTGCTCATACGCGTATCTTTCACAAGGTGCCACAAAGCTGGAATATCACCCGCTTCTTGGGCAACATCTGTGCGGCGAAAGACAATACCCGTATTTTCTAGAGCAGGGTGGAAAGTGACTTGGACAGGTGCGCCGGAATGGATGCCCACGCCCTCAACACTGCCGCTTTTCTGCAGCGTCGTTTGGCAGGGTATGCCTTCTTGATTCAAAAAATCCCGTGTCTCTCGCCCAGCTATAACCATTGTGATCCGCTTTCTTGTCATATAATTGGTGATATTGGCGTGGACGTGCAAAAAAGAACAAGGACAGGAATGTTACAAATTATTTCAAAGCACCTTCTGTGGGTCTTTTGGGAAGGCACACACCCCACCTGTCACAGGATAGGACACACCTGTTGAACCAGGAAAACTTATGGGGAGTCTGTCATAAGCACGCTTGGCCAGATACGCAAAGGCTTCTGCTTCAAGAAAATCACCATTTACACCCAGAGTCTCTACGTCTTGGACAGGCACGGTAAAAAGTGCCTCTAAATGTGCGCGAAGGGTCAGGTTATGGCGCCCTCCCCCACACACATAAACGCCTTTGACAGGCGGCAGGGCGCGCGCACTCAATACAATCGCCTCTGCCACAAGACGTGTTAGGGTTGCAAGGCCGTCATGGGGTAAGAGGTCCTCAAAGGAAGAAAAATCAAAGGTACCCCGGTCCAGGGACTTTGGCGGTGGTGCAGCAAAATAGGTGTGACTCAAGAACTTTTCCACGTATAACGTGTGGACGCGTCCTTTTGCCGCGAGGGCTCCACCTCTGTCAAAGCAGGCGCCAAAATGTTTCTTTGTCCAGTCATTGAGGGGCGCGTTAGCGGGTCCAGCGTCAAAGGCAATGAGGCCATCCGCTTCTTCACCGCACCAGGTGAGATTGCTAATGCCTCCCACATTCACAAAAAGGCAAGGACGCGCCGCGCGCTTGGCAAGGGCTGCATGATAAATGGGCACAAGGGGCGCCCCCTGCCCACCATGGTCCAAATCATTTTGGCGAAAAGTATGGATCACGGGCACGCCCAGGACCTCGCTTAAAAGCACAGGATCCCCCAGTTGAATACTCGTGCGACGCTCGGGATTATGGTAGATGGTTTGGCCGTGAAAACCCACGAGCTGGGGCACCACACCCGTTTGTGCCATGACATTGCGTGCCGCCTCAAGATGAAGCTGCGTGATCTGGTGTGCGAGATTATCTTTTTCGTGTTCACTCAACGCAAGAACGCCCCCCTCCCGTGCCATGACAGCAAGGAGAGCGTCTTGGAGAGACGTTGGATAGGGTACAAAAGCGTGACCCAAAGAAGAAAGGACATCTAAGCCATCGGTTTCCAGAAGTGCTGCGTCCACCCCATCAAGACTTGTGCCGCTCATAAACCCGAGGACACGTACAACCTGAGGGGATTTTTGCGGACGCACCCTTTAGGCGTCGTACTTCTTAGCGAGATTATCCAAAAAGGCATCCATATTGCCGCCGGCTTGCTGCAAAAGGCTTGCGTATTCAGAGCGCTGTGTAATGCTCATGCTGACGCCGTTTACCACAATATCAACAACTTTCTTTGGTGCGTCAGCATGTTTGCTTTGCGCGTAGACTTTCCAGTCCACTTGAAGGGGCTGAGCGCCCGATGGGCGCAAGATGCGGCTTGTCACAAGAAAGCCGCCATCACCCGTGGGCTGGGCACCCGTCACCTCAAGCTTTTCATTTGCGTAGTTATCAAACTGCGCCGCGTAGTTTTCCACAATGGCTGTTTCAAACAAGGATAGGTAGCGCGCCTTTTGTGCATCACTTGCCCCGCGCCAATGGCGGGCCAGCACAAACTTGGCAATGGACGGAACGCTGAATTTCGTCTGTAAAATCCCGCGAAAGGCCTTCTTGCGCTCAGACATGGGCTCATCTTTGTGTACGAGCACAGAAATAATCTCATTACCCGTTTGCTCCACGAACGTCTTATAGGAATCCGCGTCCGTGGATTCGACCTGGTCAGAATTTGCCCAAAAAGTGGTCTGCACGTCAAACGTGCCAAGCAAGACTGCTAAGCACAAAATATACTTCTTCAAAATTAATCCTCCGATAAGACAGGGGTATCTTTGTAAACAACATTCCCATCCTTTATCTGGAAGAGACGTGTTTGTCCATAGAGAACACGGTAGCTGTTATAAAGATCTGGCGAATTTTTCTCGAGACTGTCGGTCACCGCAAGCACATCGCGGCGCTTGCGCACGGCGTCCACACCTGTGCGGATCCAAGGCAGCTCATTATGGTGGTTTGATCTAAAGAGATAGTTCACAGGATCCATGGCCATATCAACGGCCGTACCAATCAGATCCCTAAAGCTGGAGGGCCCCAGGAACGGGACGACCAAATAAGGCCCTGAATCAACGCCCCATACCGCCAAGGTTTGTCCAAAATCCTCATAGTGACGTGTGAGCCCCGCGACCTCATAGGCCGCATTGAAAAGACCGCCCACACCCAGGGTGCTGTTGATGGTAAAGCGCCCAAAGGTACGCCCGGCTTCTTCGCCCTTGCCTTGCAAAAGTGCGTTCACAAACACGACGGGCTCGCCCAAGTTGTCCATGAAGTCACTCACCCGGTCCTTCACCGGATCCGCCACAACGAGATCATAAATCTGCGCAAGGGGCTTGAGGAAGAGACCATCCAAAAGTTGGTTGAAACCAAAGAATACACGGTTCATGCCTTCCAGTTGATCTTCCTTGGGCAAGTCGCTGTTTTCACTGTCTTGCTCCTGGGGAATGGGGCCATGTCCCAAGGAAACGGGCGACCCATGGGCAAGGCTTGCGCAACTCAAGAGCGCCCACGCCGACAGTAAAGTTCTCGATTTCATTGGTGTACTCCTACTTACATTCATGCCCAGATTCCCCATTGCCCTGGCATCATAACGGACAAACTTCAAAATTTTCCTTAACAAACGCTCCCTAATTTCTTAACGACGCTTCCAAAGGCGTAAAAAAAGAGTTAGGGTAAATCGTAACATGGAGTGTAACCCAGCGCCTTTTGAGATGAAACATTTAAAACGGATCTTTTTTTCAACCGTGCTCGCTTTGAGTGTTTTGAGTGGCTTTAGCGACTCCCTTGCAGCCAATGCCCCGGCCCAAGGCGTGCTTGCAACCGCTTATGATATCTCCCTTGGCAGCGAAAATGCCCCCATCAAGGTCATCGAATATTCTTCCATGACGTGCCATTTTTGTGCGGATTTTCACCTCAAAACACTGCCAAAGCTCAAAGAAAAGTACATCGACAAGGGCCTTGTGCGCTACACGTTCCGTTTTTTCTCACCCGATGAATATGGCCTTGCGGCTGCCGTCCTCATTGCCACCTCACCCGTCATGACGCAGCAAACCCTCATCACGAAGATCTTTGAAAAACAGGATCAGTGGATGACGCCTGAATATGTGAAAGAGCTGGCCTTTATTGTCGGCAAGCCTGTGGAGGAGGTCTCTCGCATCGTCAACGATAAAAAAGTGCGCGAGGCTCTGGCAGCGGATTTTATCAAAGCTGAGCAAAACCTTAAAATTGAGGCCACACCCTTCTTCATCATCAACGGTGTTGTCATTCCTTACCGTCCAAGCTTTGAAAAACTGGAGTCCCTCATTGCACCCAAAGCAAAGCCTGACGCGCCTCAAAAGGGCACACCTTCCGTGCTAAGCAGAGAAAAGGCCAAAGCGTCTTCCCCTAGCCAGAACGCGCAGACTGCGCCTGCAGCGTAGGAAAAGCATGACCCTAGAGCCCCTCCCTCGCCCCCAGGAATCCTCCCTTTACGCTTTTTGTTCCAAGTGGGCAAAGAGGCTACGTCTTGTGGGCAAGCAGGACAGCAAAACGCCACTACCAAAAGGCGGCCTTGGCCCCTATATCCGCTTCTTTCTTGCGCCCTATCGGGGCAGCATTTTTAAGGCTCTCTTTCTTTTAACCGTTGCGGCGATGACCGTGCTCTCCTTTGGGTTTGGGCTGCGTTTTGTTGTGGACGCAGCCAGCCGCCATACAGCTGATTTTTTGAATAAGGGCCTTGGCTTTTTTCTCATTGCCAGCGCCGTCTTGGCGGTGAACGCGTACCTGCGCATCACAACGACCTCGTGGCTGGGAGAGCGCGTGGTCAATGACATCAGGCGACAGCTCTTTGCCCATCTCATGACCCTGGATCAGCGTTTTTTTGAGACGACACGCACAGGAGATCTCATTGCCCGCATCAATACGGACACAAGCGTTTTGTTGACGCTCTTCACGAGCTCAGCCGCTGTGGCTGTGCGCAGTCTCCTGCAGCTCTTTGGGGGGCTTTTCATGATGTGTGTGACGAGCATGAGACTGACAGGTATTGTGCTGCTGGTTATCCCTGTCATCTTGTCACCCATTTGGCTTTTGGGACGCCGTGTTAAAAGCCTGACGCGCCTTGTACAAGACGCGTCAGGATCATCGGAAGCCTTTGCTGCTGAGTACCTGGGCGCCATGTCCGCGGTTCAAATCTTTGGCAAGCAAACAGCGTGCCTCAAGGATTTTGCAGATCTTTTAGTAGGCAAAATGACCCTTGTAAAAAACCGCATCCATATGCGCTCTGGCCTTGTGTGCGTTGTCATTTTCTTTGCCTTTTCCTGCGTGAGCACCGTCCTTTGGATTGGCAGCCACGCGGTCATTGCCGGCACCCTCTCCGCAGGCGCCCTCACCTCCTTCGTCTTTTTTGCCATCATCACGGCCGGCTCACTCAACTCCCTGTCAGAAGTTTACGGCGAGATTCAAACGGCCGCCGGTGCCATGCACCGCATTACCGAGATCTTTGAGGAAAAGCCACGCCTTGCCATTCCTGCGACCCCTCGGGCGCTTGGGCCCTTTCACGAGGCACTCACCTTTGAGAACGTCACGTTCTCTTACCCCACGCGCCCCGATACCCCTGCCCTTCAAGGTGTCTCCTTTCAGATCAAACGGGGGGAGCGCGTGGCCTTGGTAGGTCCCAGTGGCGCCGGCAAAAGCACGATTTTTCAATTGCTCCTGCGTCTTTATGACCCAACGCAAGGGCGCATTTTGGTGGACGGCGTGCCTTTTACGGATCTACTTCCCGAGGAAGTGCGCGCGCTTTTTGCAGTTGTGCCCCAAGAGGCAGCTGTCTTTAACACCAGTGCCGAAAAGAATATCGCCTTTGGGGCGTGGGGAGTGCCCAGCCATCAAGATATTGAAGAAGCGGCCAAACTTGCCCACGCCCACGGGTTCATCACGAGTCTTCCTCAAGGATATGAGACAACCCTTGGCGAGCGCGGTGTGCGCCTGTCCGGCGGCCAACGTCAGCGCATTGCTCTGGCCAGAGCCTTTTTGCGCGGCAGCGACATCCTGCTGCTGGATGAAGCCACCAACGCCCTTGATACGGAAAGCGAGGCCCATATCCAAGAGGCTCTTGAGACTCTTTTGGAGGGCAAAACAAGCCTCATCATTGCCCACCGCTTGTCCACCATTGAGAAGGCTGACCGTATTTTGGTCATTGACGGGGGCCACCTTGTGGAGGAAGGCACACACGCCCAGCTTTTGGCCAAGGGAGGCGTCTACGCCCGCCTTGCCAAGCGGGATTTCAAGAAAGAAGACCCCTCTTAAAAAGCAGCCCCAAATCCCCGGAAGAGAAACTTCCTTACAATTTCATACGCTTCCTCCCTCGTTTTACCGTGGGTAAGTTCTTTAAAACGCGCGAGCGCCGGCCCACAGTTTTCGCCAAGACACGTCTTTTCGTACCAGGCAATCCAACTCTGACCGAATTCACTCTTGAAGGCTGCATACCGCTGGGCAGGCGTCAGCTCCATGGCGTTGATTCTCTGCGCAAACGCCGTCATTTGCAGGTCTTGAAAAAAGAAAAAAGTGTCCCATATGGCGCTCATTTCCACGGCAGCGCACCCGTCAAGGAGTGTTTGAAAAACCTCCAGATCTTCATCTGTCACCTCGCGGGTCTTGAGACAAAACCGATATTCGTAGTCAATAAAAGGATAATGCAGATTTGTGTGCGCCAGGGGCTCAAGACCTTCCTCATGGGGCAAAGCCTCACGCAAATAGGCGCGCACACTTCGTGCTTCGTCTTGCCCGTGCTGTGGACACAAAGTGATGAAAAGGCGTATGGGCCTAATGGCCTCTACCTCTTTGAGGCGCTCCAGGCGCATCTCGGGGCCCATGGGCGTTTTGGAAAGCGTTAAAAGCTTCTCCAAGGGCATGGCGCGCGCACCTCTCAAGGCATACTGGGACGCGCACGCGCCATATTTAGATTTCGGTTGTAGTTCCTTCAAAAAAACGCACAAGGGGGGCAAGCGGTCCATATCAATATCAAAGCCTGCCTCCAACACCATCTTAAGTTGCCCGGGCTCAAGGCCCGCGTCGGCCAGAAGACGCGCGCGCTCAAGGGGCATGTCTTGGAGTTTTTTCAAGGCGCTCTTATTTTCCTGGCGAGAAGAATATGCGCGCCAAGGGGGAGACGTGTGGTGGTTTTGCCTCAGTGTGCCCCACACGCGCGCCGCCACCTGCAAAAAGTCCCCATCCCCCGTCACATAGGGGAAAAGTGGGCGTACGTCACCATAGCCGCCGCATAATGTCTGGGCAGTTATCAGATCTTGGGAGTCAAAATGCGACGTATGCGCGGCTCTCCAAATCTCACTTTTCTTAGGGTCATGAAAAAGGGCCGCCCACTTATCGTCATCTTGCGCGCTCGCCTCCACCAAGGGTGCGAGCCATAAGCTCAGGGCCAACCCCACGAAGATCACCACAAAACGACCCATAGCAGCTCCCTACGTTTACACCATAAGGCTATCAAAGGGAGACAGCTCTTCTCAAGGGGGCTTGGTTGAGGCCTTACATCTGGGAGGTGCTAATATCCTTTGTAACCTCTTTGAGGATGTCCCCATTTTTTTTGCCGCCCGCAAGAAACTGCCCTTTAAAGTTCTCAAAGTGTTTGGGTGTTAACGTGCGGCGATCAAAGGGTAATCATCGATCCTTCCCAAAAAGACCAAGAAGATACAGAACCATTTCTTGAGATTTTTGGGTCGTCATATCCACGGACAGCTCTTGGAGCTTTGGCAAGACCCACCTCAGTGTTTGGGCATAATCATTTACACCTGAGGCGCGCACCGCGCTGACGATGGCTTCTTGTTCTACCTGA
The DNA here is from genome assembly GCA_020161545.1 of Pseudomonadota bacterium. Taxonomy (GTDB): domain Bacteria; phylum Pseudomonadota; class Alphaproteobacteria; order Caedimonadales; family UBA1908; genus JACESU01. Next base: position 7,827 of record JAIUNT010000037.1, on the reverse strand, counting down.
GTGCGTCCCGTCAAAAGATGACACAGGGGTGGAAAAAGATCCTTGTCTTCGTAAATATCCCAGAGGTCAAGAAGATCATATACAAAGCCAGCATCCGCTCTGAGAGCCTGAAGAGCTGCGCACTGGTCGCCCGACAGGCCGCTTTTTTGAAGAGCCTTAATGTTGAGTTTGGCCCAGCGCTCATCACGCGTCAGTAGCCCCTTCAGGGTTTGAAAGTGCGCGGGTGCGCTCCATCCGTTGCGCACTAAGCACACCGTATTCTCTAAAACAATTGGTAGGACATCCCTATCAAAGTGGGCATCACTGATGGCCTGGAGGGCCCCACCACTAACATCACCAAAATGGAGATTATCTACAAAACTCTCCATTTGCGCTGGCGTGAGCGTTTCATGGAGGCGCTTCAAGGGGGCAATGGTGTCCGGCCTCAATTGGCGCGACACAATAACGGCGCGCAGGTTTGGCGAAAACCCCTGGGCTACAAGGGCCTGGGCCGTTGCCACTTGTCCCGCGTCATTTGTGTCAAAATAACGGGTGATCCTATGCACCCGCTCACTGTCGCACCCGTTGGTGAGGGCGCAGTAAAGGGCGACCAAGGGGCCCACGTCTTGGCCCGCCTGGCTTTTGGCAAACAATTGACCAGATAAGCTCTGCCCGTAAGCATCTTTGAAAAACCTTGGACGTAACATGGCCTGGCGCTGGAGGGGGGTGAGATCAGGCCAAGACGTCAAAAAGCCGAGCTCCTCAAAACTCACGCTTACGTGCGCAAGCTCACTTTCTATGGCTTTTTCTTCCTCAACGCGACACCCTGAGAAAAGGCTCTGCACAACAGCCTCTCTTTTTGGAGATATGATGTCAGGGCTCGCAACGAGCTGTAACCGGCGCCTCTCTTCGGGGCGCTTCATCAGCAGTGCCAGACCAGCCTCACCCAGCGTAGACTGTGCAAGTTTACGCAGAAGATTCTTTGGATCCCGTCCTGGGTCCGACACAAGTAAAGTCACGGCCGTGTCAGCCTTTTGTGGACTTAAGGACCCCAGACCCTCAAGGAGCGTCAGCCGGTCCTGGGGCGTGGGAAAAGTGTTTCTCAATGACACAAGGCGCCCGGGATCGATGGTACCAGTCGCCGCCATCACGGTCTTAGTGCCGCTTATCAAATAACTGTTACCCCGGTTTACGCAAGCGTCCCTCACGTCCTGGAAATAGGGCAGCAACGGGGGGATCATTGGTGCGGAAATACCCGGGGTGTCATAAAGGATGGTCTGGAGCTGGCATGTGGGAAGGGACGCGTCTGCCAGAATATTCAGACAATCCCTGTCGGCACCCTTGAGCGCTGCGTAGAACGCCACAGCTTCTGATGTGAAGCTTCTCTCCCTAGTTTGGTGGACATAGTAATAGGGTTTTGCGAAGTCCCGCTCAAAGGAGGTCAAAAGTGGACGCGCCACCGCCAAAAAGGCCTCATCTTTTGTTTTCACATCCGGAAAAAGCATGTAGGGAAGGGAGAGACCTTTGCACACCTCAACGGCGCGCACAAGGTCTTTTGGTCCCATACCTTCCTCAAAGGCTGTGCACATCACGGCGCGCTTCTCAACCCACCCCATTGTCTGCCTATAGACCCTTTTCAAGGCGCCAATGCCATCTTCCCCAAGGCCGTCAAGCCAAGCGTTGAAGGCGGGGTTTGCGTTCATATCTTCGAGTGGGATGCGGTCAAACTCATCGGTCCAGTGGCGTTCAAAGGTAGTCAGGTGTTCCTGATCTTTAGACGGATCAAAGCTCCCATAGACATGACCCATGGACAAAAGCACAACAAGGGACGGAATCACGATACGCATAGGAAGTCCTTAAAATACAACACTATGATTCTCATGTAGTGCTTTTTGAAATGATTTTCAAGTTTATTTACCCAAGCACTTTGCGCACAAATGCGGCGCGGCGCATCAGCGCCACTACGCCCCAGATCAGACTCAACCCCCCCCCCCCCACGATGGCAATTTTGAGAAGGCTTGGCATGTGCACATCGGCCAAAAGCATCTGTCCCCAGATCACGGGTATTTCGTGGAGGAGGAAAATACCATAGGCGCAAGGCGCATACGCCGCCCAAAAAGCAGACCTCTTGCCCATAAAGCGGTGAAAGAGGCTCACGTAAAAGAGCACCTGGAACGTGCAGAAGATTCCGTGGAGGGACGTACGCGCCAGCGTCATGGGCGCGCTTTCCTTAAGAAGCGGCCACGCCTCACCCCACGTTCCACCCATATCCACCAAACGGTGGGGCGCGTCGTTGTAGGCGCCCGTATCAAAATAGGTGAGGGAGTACCAAATGTAGGCCGCGCCAAAGACGACCATTAACCCCAGCCACACGCCCCACTTGGCAGAGACGCGCTTCCAAAAGCCGTTGTCATAGGTCAGCCCCGCCTGGGATAGGGCAATACCGAGGGTGAAATAAAGGGCATTGAGCATAAAGCGTGAGCCTTGAAGACCAAAAAGGCGCAGGATTTTGTTCACAACCACAAGAGAAGTTTCGCCGTTTGTCGCAATCTGGCCAAAGCCCACCCACCACGGCGCGCCCCACAAAATGTCACCAAGCCCCAAGAGTGCCATGGATATGAGGATAAAAACGCCAATGCCCACAGCAGGGGCGCTTGCGGCCTTTTTCATAAGACGCCCAAGAAGCGGACGCAGGAAGGGAAGGATCTTGTCCATAAGAAGCGCAATCACGGAGAAAAGAGCAAGGCAATAAAGTACCCAAAAAGGTCCGCCCCCTTGAATCTTCTCAGCAAAGTAAACGTCCCACCAGAACTCACCGTATCCCATAAGGGGGTTCTCGGCGTAGTGAAATTTGGGGTAACTCAAAAGGGGCACCACAAAAGGAATACCTAGGATGTAGGGGATTCCTAACTTGAAAAAGCGGTTCTTCCAAAAGCCACCCATGCCAACCTTTTGCACGTGGGGAAAGAGGAACAGCCCAAAGGTAAAGAACAAAAGGGGCATGATGACGCTGTTATCATGCATATAAAACACGTCCCAAATACCTGTGCGCTCCAGATCGCGGAAGAAGTGAAAGCGCCCCCAAACATCGGCGTAGGCATGAAGGGAGTGGTCCCATAAAAGAAGAAGCAGCGTGCCTGCCCGCAGGTGATCAATCCACTCAATACGCCCCTCAGGTGAGGGCACTTGCAAAGCACTAGAGGACACGGTCAACCCCTTTGATTTTCTTGAGTAATACGGTCAAAGCCCAGGACGCGCCCAAACTCACCCCCGCGGACAGGACAAACTTGAGAAGGGTCGGCACTTCGGTTGCAAAAAGATGCACATGGACCCAGAGCGCAAAGGGCTCGTGGAAGATGTAAATGCCAAAGGACGAGGCCGCCAGCGCCATCCAAAAGGGCTTTGGGGTATTGAGAAACTTCCCAAAAACCGCCAGATACATGCCCGAGAGGGACGTCATATAGAAGCCAAGGAGTGTGGTGCGCAACAGGGGCATGAGGGAGGTCTCTTTGGCGACCTCTAAGGCGTCCCCGAGGCTTCCACCCCTGGCCAGAATAATCGCCGTGTCGTGTGTGTAAGCCCCGTCATAGAAGTACGTGAGACTAAACCATGTGTAGGCGCCTCCGGTGACAAGTGTTACGAGCACCCACGCGCCCCACTGATCTGTCAGACGCTTAAGAAGTGTCGGATCGCGAAGAGCGCCGGCCACAAAGGCGCCAACCCCTAAGAAGAAATAGAGCCCTTCCATCAAAAAGCGGGCCCGGCGTACAAAAAACACTGGCTTAAAGCCAAACCACCAGGGGGCGCCCCATACAAAGTCGCTTGCCCCCAAAATGATCGCTGAGAGAATGCCTAGGGTTACGTACCCCCACACGCCGCCCGTCAACACAAAGGTCATAAATTTCCCAAGGAGACGTACCACCCAGGGTAGAGCGGCGCGCAAAATAAGGAGAACCACCGTCAAGAGGGCAAGGTAATAAATGAACCAGAAACTGCCCATGATGAAGTTTCCAAAGGGCCCTTTTTCAAAGCTCCAGTAGGTATCTAGGTAAAAATTAAGAAAGCCCCCTAGGTACCCTTCCTTAAAGACCGCGCGGTTATAGGCCAAAAACCCGGCCACCACACTCACGCCAAAGACAAAGGCGGTGCCAAGGCGCAGGACGCGCTCTTTAATAAAGGACATAAGGCCGCGACGCGTCAGGGAATGCATGGTAAAAAGACCCGCTAAGGCCAAAAGGAATGGCATCATGATCACGTCGTTTTGCATATGGAGAACGTCAATGAAAACGCTGCGATCCACGTCGGACATGAACCAATAGTCAGCGTAGTGCTGAGAATAGGCATGCATGGCGTGGTCCAAGACCACAAGGAGCACCATGAAGCCCCTCAAGTAATCCAGGTAATAAAAGCGGTCTTTGGTGCGCTCCATGGAACTCTCCTTAAAGGCTGGGCATTAGCCCCACTTGGCCACAAAATCCTTATTGGGCTCGGGGGCGTTTTGAATGGCGGGTAAGATGTCTTCAACACGCTGAACAAGGGTAAAAAGAGAAAGATCTTCTTTGCGTCCACAGCCTTGATCAATCATATGGTGGAAAAATGTACAGAAAAGGCCGGCCCAGTATCCTTCCACATCCAGAAGAACAATGGGTTTGCCGTGAAGACCCACCTGTTTCCAGGTGAGGACCTCAAAGGTCTCGTCAAGGGTCCCAAGACCGCCAGGCAGGATAACGAAGGCGTCGGAGTGTTCAAACATTTGCTGTTTGCGCTCATGCATATTGGGGACAATACGCAGCTCGGTGATGCCCGTATGTCCGCCCTCGTACTCGTTGAGGAAGGCGGTCATGATCCCAAGGACCTCGCCGCCGGCCTCAACGCACGCGTCGGACACAACACCCATGAGCCCCACGTGTCCTCCGCCAAAGACGAGGCGCTTTTGCTCTTTTGCAAAAAGCTTCCCCACCTCTTTGGCGGCCTCCACATAAGTGTCTTTTACCTGGGCCGAGGACCCGCAATATACACAAATAGAGCGAACTTTCGTCACGTGCGATAACCTTATGTTTCTACATAAAGCAGTACTTTAGCACACGCGTGTCATCAAGAACAACCGCTTGTACTTCCGCATGTGACGCACTTCAAGCACGTGCCGTTACGCACGAGGGTAAAGTTCCCGCACTCCTGACAAGAGTCCCCTTCATAGCCCTTCATCTTGGCCTGTTGGATTTTCTCCAACTCGCTCGCCTCGTGCACGATGGTGATTTCCTCGCGGCTTGCGTCCTCTTGTGTTTCCACAACAACGTTGCTCTCCACGTGCTTCAAAAGCGTTGTGGTGCTAGTGGTTGTGGACACAGATCCCGTGGTGGGGCCCTTGCCGCCGCTCAGCACATAGAGGTTTGAGCGTACATATCCGTTACTTGTGAAGCGGGATAGCGCCCCCAGGGACGGCGCCCCGTCACCCTCATCCTCGTCATCGAGGTTCTCGTACGCCTTACCAACGGCGCTGGACACAAGATCCGTGGGATCTGTATGTGCCAGATCCGTGCGCCCCAAATAGGACACGGCAAGCTCGCGGAAGATATAGTCCAAAATGGACGTCGCCATCTTGATGGCATCGTTGCCCGTGACCATACCCGATGGCTCAAAGCGCGTGAAGGAGAACGCCTCCACATATTCCTCAAGTGGCACGCCGTACTGCAATCCAATGGAGATGGCCATGGCGAAGTTGTTCATCAAACTTCTAAAGGCCGCGCCTTCCTTGTGCATATCCACGAAGATTTCACCCAAGACGCCGTCTTCATACTCGCCCGTACGCAGGTAAACTTTGTGTCCACCCACAACGGCCTTTTGGGTGTATCCCTTGCGCCTTGCGGGCAACTTGCGCCGCCCTGTCTTGTAGATGATCTTTTCCACAATCTTCTGGGCCACTTGGGAGACTTTCTCCGCCGTTGGCAGGGTCATGAACGTATCAAGGGCGCCCTCTTCTTCTGCGCTCAGATCTTCTTGGGAGAGAAGAGACGTATTCAGGGGTTGGGACAGCTTTGAGCCATCGCGGTAAAGGGCGTTACACTTGAGACCCAAACGCCAGGACAGCAAATACGCCTGCTTACAGTCTTCAACGGTCGCGTTATTGGGCATGTTAATGGTCTTGGAAATGGAGCCCGACACAAAGGGCTGCACCGCCGCCATCATGCGAATGTGGCTTTCCGAGGACAAGAACCGTTTGCCCAAGCGTCCACATGGATTGGCGCAGTCAAAGATGGGCAGATGCTCTGGCTTCAGGTAAGGCGCGCCTTCCAGGGTCATGGTCCCACAACAGTATCCGTTGGCCGCCTCAATTTCTTCTTTGGAAAAGCCAAGGGCCGTCAGCATATCAAAGGACACGTCGCTCAGCTGCTCTTTGGTAAAGCCCAAAACCTTCTCACAGAACTCCTCGCCCAGGGTCCACTTGTTGAAGGCAAAACGCACATCAAAGGCGGATTTGAGGGAATCCTCAAGGGCCGACAGTGTTGCCGACGTAAAGCCCTTTTGGCGCAGCGCGTCAAAGCTGATGCTGGGCGCCCCTTCCAGGGTGCCATGACCGACGGCGTACGCCTCAATCTCTTTGCGTTGGGAGTCCGTATAACCAAGCTTTGTCAAAGCCTTGGGCACCATTTGGTTGATGATCTTAAAGTAACCACCGCCCACAAGCTTCTTAAACTTCACCAAGGCAAAATCAGGCTCAACACCCGTTGTATCACAGTCCATCACAAGACCGATGGTCCCTGTGGGTGCGATCACCGTAGTTTGCGCGTTGCGGTATCCGTGTTGCTCGCCAAGGGCAATGGCCTGGTCCCAGGCGCGCTTGGCGGCCTCAAACAGACCAACCTCTGGGCACGCCTTTGTGGAGAGAGGCACGGGCAAAATGGACAGCCCCTCGTATCCGGTCTTTTTGCCATGGGCCGCGAGGCGATGGTTGCGCATCACGCGCAGCATGTGGTCCTTGTTTTTACCATATTGAGGGAAGGCGCCGTGCTCTGCCGCAAGCTCGGCGGAGGTCGCATAGCTCACACCCGTCATAATGGCTGCCAGCGCGCCGCCTACCGCACGTCCTTCTTCGCTGTCATAGGCAATGCCCATGCCCATGAGAAGACCGCCCAGGTTTGCGTAGCCAAGGCCCAACGTCCTGAAGTCAAAGGTCCCAAGGGCAATTTCCTTAGAGGGGCACTGGGACATGAGCACTGAGATCTCAAGGACAACGCTCCACAGGCGACATGCGTGGATGTAACGCTCTGTATCAAAGGAACCAGGGCACGTCTGGGTGTCATAAAAGCGCGCAAGGTTGATGGAGGCAAGGTTACACGCCGTATCATCAATGAACATGTACTCAGAGCAAGGGTTAGACGCATTGATGCGCCCGCTGGCTGGACATGTGTGCCACTCGTTAATGGTGGTATCAAACTGTACACCTGGGTCCGCGCACGCCCATGCGGCGTACCCAACCTTATCCCACAGCTCCTTGGCACGCACGCTCTCGTGGAGCTGGCCGTCCGTGCGGCGAATCAAATCCCAAGACTCGTCCTTCAGGACCTTCTCCAGGAACTTGTTGGGCACGCGTACGGAGTTGTTGGAGTTTTGGCCAGAGACCGTAAAGTAGGCTTCTGAGTCAAAGTTGGTGTCATAGGTATCGAATTCAAAATGCGTATACCCTTGGCGCGCGAATTGGATCATGCGCTGAACATAGTTCTCGCTGACCATGGCGCGGTTGGCGGCCTTCAGGGCTGCCTTGAGTGACAGATTCTTTTGGGGGTCAAAGCGCTCCTCACCCGTGCCGAGTTGACAGGCTTGGAACACAGCTTCCAGGTGCTTTTTCAC
>JAIUNT010000036.1 GCA_020161545.1 Pseudomonadota bacterium | reverse complement strand
ATGGTTGGGGATGGTATCAAAAATCTTTTGACCTGATGAAGACCGCGGCGCACGCAGGAGAGTCAGAGGCGCAGTATCTGACAGGGCTCATGTTGTCTCAAGGTCTTAAGGACGAGGCAGGTGGCTTTTGGAGCCAGCTTGGTTCTTTGGTGGGGGCTGGGAAAACAGCTCGGATGCGTGCGGATCGTCCTGAAGCCATTCACTGGCTTTTGAGGGCGCTCAAACAAAAACATCCCCTGGCCAAGGATGCACTTTTGGTTTTGTTTGAGAACAATGTCCGTGAGGGGAGTGCAACTTATGCAGAGCTGATGATGCTTGCGGACGGGTGCGACATTTCTAAAACAAGTCTTTACGACAGTCGCAATCGCTGGGACGCCATCGACTATTACCAGAAGGCGGCGCGTCTTGCTGCACAGGCGCATGATTTCGGCAGGGAAGGGGAAGCGCGCTATCAAGCTGGTGTCATTCTTAATAAACCATATCTTGAGGGGGACAAAGCTCACTTTCAATGGAAACGTATGCGTGATGTGGCCCGTGAACATTTTTCAGTTGCAGCTAGCCTTGGGCATGAACGTGCACAGTTATGTTTAGAGGCCCTTGATATAGAGCAGTGCCTTGACGCTCACTTAGCTGTGAATGCGGCCGCAATTTCTGTGCAACAGATGTGTGGCTTTTTTCCTGGTGACTGGAATCCTATGCAGGCTGTGGGTGCTTTGCCCTGTGTACCAACAGAGCCCCAAACGGCACTGATGTAAGGATCGCTCTGTGTGTCCTGCGGGCATGAGTCGTTAGAAGAGACGCTTGTGTGCGTCTTTCATGCGCTGTTCCAGTGCCTTGAATAAACTGCTTCTTTCAAGTTGTGGTTAAAAAGAGTCAAGACTGTTTGTCTTGACTCTTTTTATTTATATTGATAAAGGTGCAATTGATAAATTGACAATAAGGAATTAAAAATGACATGTCTTTTAAGAATTGGTGCGCTGTGCTGTCTTGTATTTGGCAGCACAGCTGCCCAAGCAACAAAACTTCGTTTGGATTTTGAAGAGCTTGACTGTAAAGAAAAGCACCACTATCTCCTGGAGTGCCAGGAGGGGTATTCTCAGGGCGATCCCCGGACAGTCGCCACGCTCTACTGGGAGATTGCGTCTGCCCTTGAGGATCCGGCAACGAGTTATAATTTGGCGCGCTACATGTACACACAAGTGAACAAAGGCGCGGCTATTACAACGGATGAAGATGCGCTCCTCAATATTGTTGCCGAGACTGCGCGGCTTGGTCATGCACCAGCACAAGTAACCTTCGGGCGCTACCTTCAAAGTAGGCAGGGGGGTGATGTGAAGCGTGCGCTGCATTATTTTCTGGAAGCCCACGAGCAGGGGGATCTCACAGGCACCTTGCATGCGGGGAAAATTTATTACGATTGGGGCTGGTACAAAGCAGCTTTTCCTCTTTTGGAAAAGGCAGCGCACAATGGTGACTCCGACGCCCAGTATTTAACGGGCGTGATGCTCGCCCGCGGTTTGAAGGACGTGGAAGGGGGCCTGTGGAGCTATCTTGGGTCCTTTGTGGATGTGGTCAAGTCCGCCAGAACGCGCGCAGCGCGCCCAGAGGCCATTACGTGGTTGGAAAAAGCACGCAAACAAAATCATCCCTTTGCCGAGGAGATTCTTCTTGAGTTATACGCGGCCAAAAATAGTGAAGATAAAGCGACCTATGATGAGCTCATGGCGCTGGCACGCACATGTGACATCTCCAAGACAAACCTTTTCGACAGCAAGAACCGTTGGGACGCTATTGCCTACTACCAAAAGGCGGCACGCCTTGCGGCACAAGCAGATGACTTTGGTCGGGAGGCAGAAGCGCGCTACCAATCAGGCATCATCCTCAATAAACCTTATCTTGAGGGTGACAAAGTTCATTTTCAGTGGAAACGGATGCATGATGCAGCCTATGGACAGTTTTCACTTGCGGCAAGTCTTGGGCACAGCCGCGCACAGTGGTGTTTAGAAGCCCTTGAAACAGAGCGGTGCCTTGATCCTCTTTTGGTTGCGAATGCGGCTGCAATTTCTGTGCAACAGATGTGTGGTGTTCTGCCTGAAGATAGGATGTCCTTACAAGCGCTTTATCCCTCATACTGCGCACAGGTGGGGCCCCAAGTTCCACTTTTGCAAGGATAGCTCTATGAGGCTGGCACCCATTAAGGGCGAGGGTCTGCCAAACGCATGGTGAAGAGTGTTGAGAAGGCGGGTTCGTCCAAATGATATGTGCAGACCCCCTTTTCAAGTCCCATGAAGGTGACCTGAACCTCTTTTCCAAAAAGCCCGATGGTCATGGGCTTACTTTCTTCGTGGGTGACAATCCACTTTTTGCCATCCACTGTTTCTTGGAATGACTCTTGCCCACGGTCCGATAACAGGGATACTCGCTGGACGGCGGGGCTGTCAGGTGCAATGTGGGGACACGCCTCACGGGTTTGCGCCGCGGCACGGGCATGGGGCATCACGGACATGCCCAGAAAGACGCTCAAGATGATTAAAGGGGACGGTTTCATGGCTATTCTCATCCACACATACACATAAATAATAGCCACATGTCGATTAAGAAAGTGTTAAAGAGTCCTGTTAGGCCCTTGTAATAAGGCCTTTTGTGATGGGGTTTGGTCTTAGACGGGAGGAGTGCATGGAGGGGGGTGGTACCTTTTTCTTGTGTCTGCCTATTCCTATCAGTTAAAATATAAGACAAATTTTATGAACAGGGAGTAAGAGATGACCTATGTGTATGCGTTGCTGCTGGGTGCCATGTGTGTGACCCAGACGGTTTATGGTGAAAACGCTAAGATAGCGCCTGCCCATGTTGAGGCGCCAACCCCTGTCCCACCACAGGCCAGGAAAACCCTCCCGGCCCCCTCCCAGGATCCCAGTGTCGCGCTGCAAAATGACGTGGATTTCTTGCAAAAGCAGTATGAAAAACTCGGGGGTCAAAAGGGCTATGACGAGACGGCCGCTATCTTTTTGCATCAAGTGGCCCCGCTTTTTGATCACGTGAGGATCTTGGTAGGGCGTATATACGGCGCAAAAAACGCGGTGCGCGATACCCAAGACCAGATCGCCGCACTCCAGGCCCAACTCCAAAAAGAACAAAGTGCTGTACGTGATCTTGAGTCCCAGACGTCTGCCGTTGTGGTGCATATCAAAGAGACCCTTAAGAAAGTAAGTGATATGCCAGTGTCCGCACCCCAGAGCTATCCCGAACGCTGTGGCATCATGACGCAGGAAAAAGAGGTACAGGGGGAAGGCTTTGAAACGGTGCACGGCATTGTGGAGAAGTTTAATAGAAAGTGGGTTTTGTCCTTTGCCGATCAAAGTGCGTCTGATGGTTTGAGGCGTTTGCCCCTGGACGATAAGGTCGGGCTAGTGGGTTCAACGGACCATAATGCCGGCTTACTTGTCACAGGGTTTACCCCCGCAAATATGTATGTGACGGGACTCTTCAATCCGAAAACAGGAACGATCATGTGCGTGAGCAACCCCCAACCAGTGCCAGAAAAAGCACAAGGACAGAATGTTGCGCAACCCGGTGAGGCAAAAGAGCCTCAGCCTACGCCCCCTGCCACAAAGCCAGCAAAAGGGAAAAAACAACCCAAGAGCCCTGCGCCACAGCCCGTGAAAATTGTAAGTGCGCCGCCCGTTCAGGTTGCGCCTCAAGGGGCGCCCCAGGGCATGCAGCAAGGTGTGTTTGAAGACGTGGCACCCCAAGGGGAGGTAGCGTCATCAGGACCAGCTCCCGCCGCCACAACGCCTCCTGCGCCTACGCTAAGCGCCACGCCAAAGGGGGTCACGCGCAAGATTTCAGGGTAATCTTGACATATTTTTTACCTCTTTGTGTCATGATAGATGATGGGATGGTTGCGTGTTTTTAAAGGAGAAGGCCATGGCTGCTTCTTTTGTAAAGAAATCTTTTCTTGTTTCTTTAGGTGCCTTGTCAATTGTGGCCGCCGTAGGTTCAGGGCAAGCCCAGGCCAGGTGGCACCGTGAGGAGGTTGTGATCGCACCCTTTCCCTATGTGGGGCGAGACGTGATCATTGAAAAGCACCCGCACTATTATCGACATCACCACCCTCGATGGGGCAGGGTGCATGAGCTTGACCGTGAGATTAACAATCTCTCAAGGGAGCTGGATCGTCACCCAAACGCATGGCGCGCTCGTGAGCGACGTGACGCCCTGATTGCAGAGAGGGAACGCGTCCTGGATCGTATCAGGGACTAGCATAGCCATATCCTATCTTTGGCGTTTAGTGGAATGCTTGCCCCGGGAGCTTTTAAGACGTGTGCGTTTTCCGGGAGGGCGCTTTGAGTGCACAGGCTCCGCGCCCCATGGCTCAATGTGGATGGGGCCGTCATAGGGCAGTGTTTTTGGCTCGAAGCTTACTTCTTCCCATGTCTGCTGACCTTGCCATGATTGCAGCACGTGATCTGCCTTTGGGTCGATTGCCTGCATTTGACGCATTGCTGGAGAAAATACGTGGGGCATAAGATCAAGCAGCGCTGAGATATGGTGCGCTGCATTTGACACAATATTGTGCCGCGCGCTGCTGGGGGTTTGGTTTTGAGGGGCAGGTGATTGGAAGGACGGTGGCGTGAAGTGGGGCGCAGGTGTAGGCAGTGCGCTGGGAACTGGAGAGACTTTGCTTGCATCATGGGTTGATTGAAGAGCGCCATGGGGTGCAGCACTTCCTTGGGTGGGTGCGTGCGTAAAAACCGGGGTGCTTGAGGGCGAAGAAGCACACAAGGGTATTTCCTCATTGATTTCTGGGCTGATTTCTTGTGAGTCCACTCGCGATTCATGGGCGGTGCGTCGCATCCAATTTCGATAAAAGTCTGGCAGCACCTTAAGTTCTGGGTTGGGTGGAGCGCACGGCTTTGTGGTCTCCCACAGACGCTCAACCTCATTGAGTTCCCTACGGGGCGGTGCTTTAGGATAGAAAACCCCTGAAAACATCTCCCGGGCAAATTCTTTATCATCGGCGGAGAAAAGCGGGAGAGGACGGGAAGCCTCTGAAGCATCATAGATAAAACATGTCATAAGTAAAATCATATACTTTTTTATATTCATTGATGGAAATCCTTATTCAGGCAAAATTTAAAGTGTCATGTAAAGTTATTAATCTTATTTTTGTGATGCGTCAATCTTGTGTTGCCCTGCAGAGTGCAGCAGTTGCTTGTTCAGGAAGAATGATTTCCCAGGGTGCTTTTATAAACAAAATATGGTACATGTCTTGACATGTTTTTCTTGACTCCTCGCTTAGCATGAACCTTCCTCACCCACAGTCAAATACACGTTTTTTTGTCACGGGTGCGGCTGGGTTTATCGGCGGCCATTTGACGCGCGCACTGCTTGATCAGGGACACACAGTCGTGGGTGTAGATAATTTTCTTGCCAGCTCAAGGGATAATTTTCGGGCCCTGCAGGGGGCGCTCTCTCCCGACGCGCGTGCACGGTTCCACTTTGTTGAGGGCGATTTGCGCGACGCGGACCTGTGCATGAATCTTATGGAAGGCGTGGACGTGGTACTCCATCACGCGGCGCTTGCCAGTGTGCCCCGCTCCGTTGACGAACCCCTCGCGTCCCACGCCCATAATGTGACCACCATGGTGAATTTGCTGGAGGCCTCGCGGCACCAACGCCCCAAGGCCTTTGTCTACGCTTCCTCAAGCGCTGTTTATGGCGATGATCCAGCCCTGCCAAAGTGTGAGTCCCAGCGGGGCGAGGCCCTTTCTCCTTATGCGGCTGCCAAGCAGATGCTGGAGGATTATGCGGCCCTCTTTCACCGCTGTTACGATCTAAGTGTAGTGGGCCTTCGCTATTTTAATGTGTTTGGTCCCCACCAAACGGAAGGGGGGCCCTACGCGGCCGTGATTCCTGCGTGGGCGGGTGCGTTTGCGTCCCAGCGTCCGGCGGTTCTTTATGGTGATGGCTCGTCAACACGGGACTTTGTGAGTGTACACGATGTGGTGCGCGCCAATCTCCTGGCGGCCCGGTTTGCAAGTTCCTCGCCCGTTTGCGCCGTCTACAACATTGGTACAGGCGTGCGCACCTCTCTCCTTGGCCTCTATGAAGCCATGGCAACCTGCTGGGGAGAGGTTTCTTGCCCGCCAACCTTTCTGCCCGAGCGCCCGGGCGACATCCCCCACTCGGTGGCGGATATTTCCCTCGCGCAGCGTGATCTTGGATACGCCCCCCAGACGGATTTGAAAGAAGCGCTGGGTGAGACGCTTTCGTGGTACAAGGGTCGTTAAGCGCGCGCGGATACACAAGAGGACACCCCATGGACAAACAACGCCTTTTGATGCTGGTGGGTGAGGAAGGGCATTTTCGCGCCCATTTGTTGCCCATCGCGCGCGCGGCGTTGGCGCGCGGTTTTGAGGTCCATGTGGCCCTTTCCCAAGATAAAGACGTGCGGGATCTAGAGCCTCTGGGGATCAAGGTCTACCCCGTTCCACTGAACCGTAAAAGCATGAATCCCTTGACTGAGATAAAGCTCCTATGGGCGTACGTGCGCCTTGTGGGGAGACTGCGTCCCCATGTGCTCCACACCTTTATGATGAAGCCCATTGTGTATGGCACCTTTGCCGGGCGTCTCTTGGGCGTGGGGCGCATCATCAACACGTATCTGGGTCTTGGTACCCTTTTTATCCACGAGACGCTGTCCATGCGCCTCGTGCGTGGGTGTGTCAGCTTTTATCTGCGCGCGCTGAGTCTGGGCGGACGCGTCTTGCATGTGGTCCAAAACGATGATGACGCAGCCTCCCTTATCAAAAGCCGCGTTGCGCCTCCTGCCAAAATACATGTGCAGTGCAGTGTGGGCGTGAACGTTACCGAGTACCCCCGCACCCCTGAGCCCTCCTCGCCCCCCCTTATCTTTGCCCTTGTGGGGCGTATGCTGTGGGACAAGGGCGTGCGCGAATTTGTGGAGGCCGCGCGTCTTTTGAATCTGCCCCTCACGCGCGCGCAGTTCTGGCTTGTGGGCACCCCAGATCCGGGGAGCCGCCACAGCGTGGAAGAAGATACCCTACGCGCGTGGCACGAGGAAGGCGTCATTGTTTACAAAGGGTTTCAGGACACAAAGACGTTGTGGGCGCGTGCCCATGTGGCGGTCCTTCCGTCCTACCGCGAAGGGCTTAGCCGCGCCCTTTTGGAAGCAGGCGTGAGCGGCAGATGTCTTATCACCGCCGACGCGCCCGGGGGCCGCAGCCTTGTAGACGACCAAAAAACAGGTTTGCTTGTACCTGTTCAAGACGCGCATTCTCTCTCGCGTGCCATGGCGCAAGTTCTTGAGGACGAGGCACTGCGCGCAAACTTAAGTGCGGCTAGCCGCGCCTTCATTCTCACCCACTACACCGATGAAATCTGCGCCAATCGTACTGTGGACCTTTATACCCATTCCTGATTTTCGGGACATCTGAGTGACATATTCCGAAATTTGCACACGGCTGACGCCCATAGCCGTTGCGGTGCCTCACGTATGCCCGTAGCATGGAAGGAACAACGGGGGAGGTATCTTTGGAAAATTCAGTGCTCATGTGGGGTGTTTTTATTGCCCTGGTTTTGTCTTTATTGGTCTTGGATTTGGGCGTTTTTCATAAAAAAGACCATGAGATAGGCATCAAAGAAAGCCTTTGGACCAGCGCGTTTTACATATTTATGGCCCTCCTATTCGGCCTTTGGGTCTGGTATATCAAGGGCCTGGATAGTTTCGCGGAATACATCACAGGATTTCTGGTTGAAAAATCCCTTGCACTGGATAATATTTTTCTGATTTCTCTTATTTTCTCGTCTCTTTCTATCCCTTTGAAATACCAACACCGCGTGCTGTTTTGGGGTATTTTGGGTGTCATTGTGCTTAGGGCTATTATGATTGGTCTGGGTGTTCAAATCATCACACGCTTTGAGTGGGTCCTCTATATTTTTGGGGTCTTTATGATCTTTACGGGTATCAAAATGCTTTTTGTCTCAAACACGCCCGTGGATATTGCACAGAACCCTTTATTGATTTGGATGAGAAAACATCTCAACATCACGCAAACCCTACACAATCAAAAGTTTTGGATTTTTGAAAAGGACCCAACCTCCGGGAAAAAGAAGTTCTTTGTGACCCCCCTGCTTGTGGCCCTTGTGATGGTGGAGTTTATTGATTTGGTTTTTGCCGTCGACAGCATCCCTGCCATTTTTGCCATCACACAAGATCCGTATGTGATCTACACGAGCAACATTTTTGCAATTCTGGGTTTGCGCGCCCTCTATTTTGCCTTGGCTGTTATCATCAATCGATTTTACTATCTTCAACATGCCTTGGCAGCCGTGCTTATCTTTATCGGGTCAAAGATCTTTATGGCGGATCTCTTCAACGTTGCCAAAATACCCCCCACCATCTCCCTGGGTATTACGTTTGGCCTCTTGAGCGCCGGTGTTCTTTTTTCTTTTATGAAAGAAAGGAATGAGAAATCGGACGGGTAGTTTCTTGGACGCATTTGCGGCGCGGTTGAGAAGTACCATAGGAACGAGCAGGTGGCCCTATTGCATTGCTACCCTCGGCGCAATGAACACTACCATTTTGTAGGACAATGGTGAGGGGGATACTGCATTTTTTATCCCAAGGAGCTTGCGCGCGCATGTGTGAGAGCTCGCCGTGTATGGGCACAAGCATCTGAGGGCGCACCCAGTTGTATAGCGCAAATCCATTTAAAATGGTGATAAAGTCAGCATTTGGGGGATGCTGCGCGCATCTTTCCCTCGCCTTATGCAAGACGCAAGCAACGGGTGCTGATCACCACCTCAAAATGGTATCCTTTTCCCAAAACATCCAGCGCGCGACCTCGATGTTTGTGGAGTTTCCAATCTGGTATGGGCAGCGTTTACCGGTATTTAACTGGATTTTGTAGATGATGCCCTTGTATGTCCCGACATATAAGAATTTTTCATCATCGGTGATATCCATTGCCTTGATATTAAACCCTAGGTAGTCGTCCCAAAGGTATGCACCGTCGTGCCCTCGTGCCCTGATGTAGCCTTGGGCGTCTCCAATGATGTACCCAAAGGAGGTTGAAACGCCCGCGTATACACGGCTTTCCGCGTCAAGCTCAATGGCCTTATCTTGAGATACAGTGTTTCCCGATGCCATGTCAGCAACATTTAAGGCGATGGTTGCGCCATTGTAGAAATGGCACGCATTAAACATGACCTGTTTATCGTCTTTGGAAAAAAGGGCGTAATGGGGATACGAGGATGCGGGTTCGCTTTCACCAAGCAAAGCGCCCGCACATCCATACAAACGATGACGTGAGCATTGATGACCAAGGGCGATGTAGGCATTGTTGTGGGAGAGCGTAAGGTGCAACATGGGATAGTCTCCCATATCCAGGGCGCCTTGACTGACGAACGGATCTTCGTCGTCGTCTTCCTCATCTCCAAAGGCGCGCGCTGCTTCTTGGTCATCAAGGATATCTTGTTGGGTCGGCAACAGAACTGTGTGCCGCTCCTCATCCACCAGCAAGACGCCGTGCTCCTCATGGCCAAGCAAGATTCTCTTACCATCGCAGAATGGTATACAAAGATCAGCCATTTTATGGGACAGCTCAAAACGATCCTGGGCAATGGAGCCGTCAGGAAAGGAGAGGGTGACACTTTGGGGTAGGGCGATGGTGCGTAAAATATCGCCGTCCCAACCATTCTTGAGCTCTATAGCGTCAGACTTTACATAAGCATAAATCTGTTTACGTGGGCAAACACCAAAATCTTTCACGCCGTCTAATTTTGTGAAACGGTTTTCTTGATAAAGGTAACAGACCCCTTGAAAAGAGGAGAGGGTATGTTCTGGAGAAAACTGCGGGGTTATCATGCGCACTAAAAAAAGGTCTTCTTTAATACAAACAATTTTTTCAATATGAGATGCTGTTTCTTTTTGTGTTGTGAGATCGTAAAAAATCTCTGTTTGGGGCGGAAACAAATTTTTTAACGCGTCACTTTTCCCGTCTTTGTTATATTGAAGAACAAAGTCATATATCTGGGACGCGTACTTTTCTCGTGTGTCAGCGGGGGCTTCTGTTTTTGGTTGTTCCTGCCATTTTGTGCGCATTCCCTTCGCTCTGAAGGCGTTGACCTGAGCGACGTACTGGGTCGTCTCTTTTTTGAACAAAGACGACAAGCGCTTTACTTTCAGTGAGCGAAGAAAGGATCTCATCATAAGGCTCCTCAGATTTGAGAGGGAGAGGACGTACGCCCGCGTACATGCGGCCGACCTGGGTTATTGTCCCCAGGCCTTGCCGACATTATGTTTGAGGACGCGCAAGGCCTCCCTCACCCGTAAAAGACGTGAGTGATCACCACGGGTTTTTTACCCTTGAAGGCGTTGACGGTGCGCCGCACGCAGCTTGACAGGAGATCCTTGAGGGCCGTTTCGTTCTCAAGTTTTTCCTTTGTGGCCAGGTGAAGAAGACCTGTGATCTCGTCAAGAATCTCCTGACGCAGGGCGGCCTCTTGTTCCTTTTCCACAACGCCCACGCACACGAGCTGAATGGCGTCCTTCAAGCGGCCTTTGGTGAGGCGCACACTGACGCTGATGACGCCTCCTGAAGACAATTTCGCACGGTCACGAATCATGGGACCCCGGGAGGGAACAAGCTCCATGCCGTCAAGGGCAATGCGCCCAAAGGGTACCTCGTCCACAATGCCGAGGTTATCGGTGCAAAGGGCGATGATTTGACCATTTTGCGGAACGATGCTCTGGGGGATACCACACTTCTTGCCCCAGCGTGCTTGCTCGCGCATGTGGGTGAGTTCCCCGTGTACGGGCACAAGAATTTGAGGACGTACCCAGGTGTACATGTCCTTAAGGTCGCCCCGGGAAGGGTGACCAGACACGTGAATGTGGGCGTCTTTGTCGGTGATAAGGTTCACCCCGCGCATGAGAAGAGCTTCCTGCACCACTTTGATCTGGGGCTCATTCCCGGGAATACGGCGGGAGGAGAAAATAACGGTGTCTCCCTCCTCTAGGTGGACGCCGGGGTGTTGGCGCGCGGCAATGCGTGCCAGCGCCGCCCTTGGCTCGCCTTGGGAGCCCGTACAGATGAGCAGCAACTCCTCAGGGGGAATGTTCTTGATCTCGTTTTCCTTCACAAGGTCATTGGCTTTGATATAGCCACACGCCCTGGCTGCGTCCACCATGCGGTGGAGAGAGCGCCCCACAAGGGCCACTCGCCGGCCTGTTTCCTTTGCGGCTTCAAAGGCTGTGGCAAGGCGCGCCACGTTGCTGGCAAAGCACGCAATGACCACACGGCCCTTTTGCTTGGCCACAAGGGGAATGAGATGTTTGCGCACGTCGGCTTCTGAGCCTGTGTGTCCCTTTTCAAAGACGTTTGTGGAGTCGCACACGAGGGCCAAAACGCCTTCGTCGCCAAGACGCGTGAGAGCTTCTGTATCCGTTGCCTTACCAATCAAGGGATCCGTGTCGATTTTCCAGTCACCCGTGTGCACAATGGTGCCCGCCTTGGTTTTGATAATGAGGGCATTTGGCTCAGGAATGGAGTGTGTCAGGGTCACATAGCTCAGAGCAAAAGGGCCAAGCTCAAAGGCCCCGCTCAGGGGGATTTCATGAACTGTGGCTTCTTTTAAAACGCCTGCTTCTTGCAGTTTTGCGCGCACGAGGGCAGCCGTAAAGGGGGTCGCATAGATGGGGCAGCGCAGTTTATTCCACAGGTGCCCAACGGCGCCAATGTGATCTTCATGGGCGTGAGTCAGCACAAGGCCCACAAGATCCCTGCGGTTTTCCACAATGAACTGGGGATCGGGCATGAGCACCTCAAGGCCCAGTTCCTGTGTAAAGGTGACGCCTAAGTCCACCATCAACCACTTGCCCTGGGTTCCGTAAAGGTTCAGGTTCATGCCGATTTCGCCGGCACCTCCCAGGGGCAAGAAAAATAAATTGTCTTTGCTATACTGCTTGGTAGAGTTCCTCATTGAACTGTACGAGTCCTTTCTCACATAAGTGAATGTAGAGCAGATTCAGCCCCTTCAGGGTCAGATCCGCGTCATAGGTTTGAATGGCTGGAATTTCTTGGGCAAAGATACGCCCAAGGCCGCCCGTTGCAATGACGCACGGGGGCTTTGTTGTTTTTGTTTCTTTGAGTGCGCGGGTGAGAAGTCCTTCTGTTAGTCCCACATATCCCCAGAAAAGGCCCGAGCGGATGGAGTCGGCCGTATTAGTGCCGATGATTTTTTCTGTTTTTTCCATGCTCATGCGGGGAAGGCCAGCGGCCGCCTGGAAGAGGGCATTGGCGGACAAGTTCACACCAGGCGCGATGGCCACACCACAGAAGTTGCCCTTGGCGTCGACCTTTGTGAGGGTTGTGGCGGTGCCAAAATCAAGGACAAAAGCAGGTCCTCCATAAAGGTTTGCGGCGCAAAAGGCGTTGATCATGAGATCCGCCCCTTCTTGGCCGGGATGGTCAATAATGGATTTGTTCGCAAAAGGCGCACGGGGGGAACCCGCAACAAGGAAGCGTTCCCCAAGCTTGGTGCGCCCCAGGGTTTCAAAGGCCTCTAAAATATCGGGGACCACAGCGCACACGAGAAAAGCTTCTAAACTTTCGAAGGTGTGTCCCACTTGGGCAAGGGCTTGGCGCAGGAGAAGTTCCCATTCGTCCGCTGGACGCTTACGTCGACTTTCAAAGCGCCAGGAACATAGCAAAGCACTTTTTTCAAACAGGGCGACGCAAACGTTTGTATTTCCGATATCAGCAACGAGAATCATGACTTTTCCTCCTGATGCAAAAAAACATCTCCAACACTTAAGGACAGGACCTCCCCGTCATCGCGCTTTAGCAATAACCTGCCATGGGCGTCAAGGTCAAGAAAAGAGCCACTCACGCGCTCTTTTCCCGTGTGCACCGTGAGGCGCGTGCCTGCCTTGTGGGCACCATTAAGCCAGGCGCGGCGTATTTCGTCAAAGCCTTTGGCCTGCCACACGTCAAGGCAGATATCAAAATGGTCAAGATAAGCCTTTAAAAAATCCGCTGTTGACGGAGCGCTCTCGCACGCGTCCTTCAGACAAGCATTCTCACGGTCTTTGAGCGCTGGTGCCGCGCTAACATTCACGCCGACGCCGATGATCACAAAGGGCGTGGGCTGCGGCGCCTGGGTGTGGATCTCGAGAAGAAGTCCTGCCATCTTGCGCCCCCTCAACATCAAGTCATTGGGCCACTTAAGGCTGAAGTCGCCCATGGGCGCGAAGTGCTTGGCCGTCTCAAAAAGGGCAAGACTTGCCACAAAGGAGATCTCAGGCAGACGCTGGGGGGAGGCGTTGTATGTAAAGGCAAGGGACACACTTAAGGTGCCTGACGTGTCCCGCCACGCACGTCCCATACGCCCGCGACCCTTTGTTTGGTGATTGGCCGCCAGGGCAATAAAGGCGTCTTTTTGGAGATGGGCTAGAACAGCGTCCATGGTGGAGGTGACTTCCTCTTCCCACAAGATGCGCCAACGGCTCACAGCACCAAACTCCTTAAGAGGGGTGAAAGAAGAGAGCCTGGGAGGCCTTGCGCGAGGGCTCCATCAAGATCTCTGGGTACAGCATATAGCTCAGCATAAAGATAACGCATCCGAGCATAATGACGGTGGTCTCCATATGGTGGCGCGGCTCTAAGGGAAGGGTGGCTTGGGCGGGGGGATCAAAATACATGACTTTGACAACGCGCAGGTAATAGGCCGCCGTCACAACGCTGGCCAGAACACCCACCACGGACAGGAAAACATGTCCTGCGTCCACCAGCGCAATGAAAATGCTGAACTTGGCCATGAAGCCCGCCAGGGGGGGGATGCCTGCTAAGGAGAAGAGGCTGACACTGAGGGCCGCCGCCACAAGGGGCATCTCCCGTGACAGACCCGCAAGGTCATCAATCTCCTCAATGAATTTTCCATGGCGGCGCAGGCACAGGACGCACGCAAAGGTGCCCACCACCATCACAAGATAAATGGCCATATACACAAAGACGTTTTGCGCCCCGAGGGGAGTTGCACTGATCAGCCCCAAAAGGATAAATCCCATGTGTGCAATGGAGGAGTAGGCAAGGAGACGCTTGATGTCCTTTTGGAGCAGTGCACCAAAGGCCCCCACGCACAAGGACACAACGCTCAGCCCCATAAGCACCGCGCGCCACACGTCCACTTGATCCCCAAAGACTTCGTGGAGAAGACGCAACAGCAAAAGCACGGCAGCCGCCTTGGGGGCTGCTGCAAGAAATGCCGTCATGCTGGTGGGTGCGCCTTGGTACACATCGGGCGTCCACATGTGGAACGGGGCAAGGGAGACTTTGAAGGCTAGGGCCACAATGATGAGCACAAGTCCTATGTGGAGGAAGATGGGCGTCTGGTTTGAGGATAGGGCTTGGGCAAGGCCTTCATATTGGGTTGTGCCCGCAAAGCCGTAAATAAAGCTTGCGCCAAAAAGCAGAAGGGCTGTGGAGAGGGCGCCCAAAATGAAATACTTCATTGCCGCCTCACTGGCCAGGGGCTTGTCCTTTTGCATGGCAATCATGATGTAGAGGGGCAGGCTTTGCAGCTCAAGGCCCACAAACAAGGAAATGAGGTCATTGGCGGACACCATGACCATCATGCCCAGGGTTGAAAGCAAAAGCAAAATGCCGTACTCGAAATCCGTCACATTTTCCTTTTCCAGTTGACGGTGACTCATCAGATACACGCTGGCGCTTGCGGCCAAGATGAGCACTTTGGAAAACTGCGTAAAGGCGTCACTGAGGAACAGACCGTAAAAGGCTGTTTGCTCGTGGTGACTCATGATGACGACCAGGGCGAGGGCGCACAAAAGCGTCACAAGAATGCCAAGGGGCAGCATGCGCTTGCCAAAGGGTGAGAAAACGCCCCATAAAAGTAAAATCACGCTGGCAAGGGCCAGAAAGATTTCAGGAAGACCGGGAAGAAAATCAGCCAATAAGGTCATGGGTCCTCTCTCGTGCAGCGTGTTGGCTTGTGGTGGGGGTGGGAGTTTGCGGTGCGCGGGTGTACTCATTGAGTATTTGGGCCAGAGCCCCTTCACTCATGCGCAAAATGGGGGATGGGTAAAACCCGAACACAATGACAAGGGCAGCGAGCGGAATCAGCACGGTTTTTTCCGTGTTTGTCAGATCCAGAAGCTTTTTGACGGCGTCCTTTTCCAGTGGCCCCAACCATACCCGGGCGAACAGCCACAAACCATAGGCGGCGCCCAAAATAATCCCAAGGCCCATAAAAAAGGCCAGGAAGGGGCTGACGTGGAAGGAGGCAATGAGCACCAGCACCTCTCCCACAAAGCCCGTGGTGCCGGGAAGCCCCACGCTGGCCAAAACAAAGATCATGGCAAGGGTTGTGTAAAGGGGCATGACTTTGGCCACGCCGCCGTAGGCTGCAATCTCGCGGGTGTGGAGGCGATCGTAGAGAACGCCCACACAGAAAAAGAGGGCGGCTGAGACAAAACCATGGCTGATCATTTGAAAGTACGCGCCTTGGACGCCTTCAATGGTGAAAGTGAAAAGACCGCAGGTGACAAAGCCCATGTGCGCAACGGATGAGTAGGCGATGAGCTTTTTCATGTCCTTTTGTACAAGGGCCACAAGGGATGTATAAATCACAGCCACCGCGCTCACCGTCAGGATGAAAGGTGCAAAGTACTGGCTCGCTTCGGGAAAAAGCGGCATAAGGAAACGCACGATGCCGTATCCGCCCATCTTCAGCATGACGCCTGCCAGCACAACGGAGCCAGCGGTGGGCGCTTCTACGTGGGCATCGGGCAACCATGTGTGCACCCCCCACATGGGAATCTTAACGGCAAAGGACGCAAGAAACGCAAGCCACAGCCACTTTTGTGCCTCAAGTGGGAAGCGGTACGCCTCCACCATCAGAAGATCGGTGCTGCCCACCTCGCGGTAGATCACAAGGATCGCCACAAGCATCAAGACGGACCCCAAAAGGGTATAGAGGAAAAACTTCAAGGACGCATACACGCGCCTTGGGCCGCCCCACACACCAATGATGAGGAACATGGGAATGAGCACCCCTTCAAAGAAAATGTAGAATAGAAAGAGATCCAGCGCCATAAATGAGCCCAGCATCATGGTTTCAAGGACCAGGAAGCACACAACGTAAGTGCGGGTTTTTTCTTTGATGTTTTTAGCGCTCACAAGAAGGGCCAGGGGCACAAGAAGGGTGGTGAGGACCACGAGGGGCAAGGAAATACCGTCAATACCCACACGGTAGTGAAGGCCAAGATCCACAAGCCACTGGGCGCTCTCTTGCCATGTGTAGTCCGCTGCGCTCGGGTCAAAGCGCGCCCATAAGACGAGGCTGAGCAGAAATGTCACACAGCTCGTCAAAAGTCCAACGGACCAGGCGTTGCGTGCCATCATGGTTTCGTCTCCGCGAATGAAGACAACGCAAAAGGCGCCCAAGAGCGGCAAGAAAAGGGTCAGTGACAAAAGAGGAAGATCATCAAGTAACACCTCACAGTCCTCCTTGGGTGGCGAGCAAAAAGCCTAAGATCACGGCGACTCCCAGCAACATCACCATCATATACTGGGACAGGCGTCCCGTTTGGAAGGCGCTCATGCGCACGCCCACACCCATGGCCCACTGGGCAAAGCCGTCAGGGCCGCGCGCATCAATGGTAGCTTGATCACCTTTTGTCCAGAAAATATCCCCAAGGCGCAAAAGGGGCTTCACAATGATGGCCTGGTAGAGCTCATCCACGTACCACTTGTTGTAGGAAAACTGGTAAAGGGGCATGACCCGCTGGGTCAACTTTTCGAGGGTGTTTGGCGCTTTGAGATAAAAGAAAGTGGCCAGAAGAATGCCGCACAAAGCTGCGATCCTGAGCACGAAGTCAACGAGCCAAGGCAGATGCTCCTCTGGGCGTGAGACAAGGGCGAGGGCGTTTTGCCAGAAGGTGGCCTCCTCCACAAAAAAGTGCCCTACATATCCAGAAAAGACGGCGCCAATGCTGAGGACAAACAGAGGTACAAGCATGGTCATGCCAGGCTCGTGAAGGTGTCCCATGACCTTTTCGTCGGCGCGCGGCTTGCCCGCAAAGGCAAGGTACAAAAGGCGCCAGGAGTAAAAGGCTGTCATAACAGCCGATGCAGTTCCCACCCAGAAAGCGTAATGTCCTACGGGCGTGCCCGCTTGCCAGGCGGCTTCTAAAATGGCGTCCTTGGAATAATATCCGGCAAAGAAGGGGATGCCCGCCAGCGCCAGGCTGCCGATCCACATCAGGGTGTAGGTGAGCGGGATCTTCTTCCAGATGCCGCCCATGCGACGGATGTCCTGCTCGTCGGACATGGCGTGGATGACGGCGCCTGCACCTAAAAACAGCAGCGCTTTAAAGAAAGCGTGGGTTGCCAGGTGAAAAATGGAAATGTTGTAGGCAGACACGCCAGCCGCAAAGAACATATATCCCAGCTGGCTGCAAGTGGAATAGGCAATGACCCGCTTAATGTCGTTTTGGGTCAGGGCGATGGTGGCTGCAAAAAGGGCCGTGGAGGCGCCAATAAAAGTCACGAACTCCCGCGCCACGGGCGCCAGCTCATAAAGGGGCGACAAACGCGCCACCAAAAAGACGCCGGCCGTCACCATGGTGGCGGCGTGGATGAGGGCGGACACAGGTGTGGGGCCCTCCATGGCGTCGGGAAGCCAGGTATGTAAACCCAGCTGGGCAGACTTGCCCATGGCGCCAATGAAAAAGAAAAAGGCGGCCACCTCTAAGATGGGGAAGGCGTGTCCACCAATGACGAGAACTTCGGATTTGGCGCGCGCACACAGCCCCAGAAATTCCGCTATGTTGAGGGTGCCAAAGACGCTGTAGGTGAGACCCAGTGCTAACACAAGACCCAGGTCTCCCACGCGGTTCACAACGAACGCCTTCATGGCGGCCGCACTTGCGCTGGGCTTGTGGTACCAAAAACCGATGAGGAGGTAGGACGCAAGACCCACCCCTTCCCATCCAAAGAAAAGCTGAAGAAAGTTGTCAGCTGTCACAAGGGTCAGCATCATGAAGGTAAACAGGCTCAAAAATGCCATAAAACGCCATAGGGCCTTATCATGGGCCATGTATTCCAGGGAATAAAGGTGCACCAAAAAGGACACCGTTGTCACAACGCACACCATCAAAAGGCACAGGGTATCCAGATGCAACCCCCAAGAGACCGACAGGCTCCCCACCTCAATCCAGGTAAAAAGAGGCGTGGTGATGGTTTTACCTTCAAAGACAACGCTGGGGAAAAGGGACCAGGCAACACCGCACGCAATGCCCACGAGCGTTGTTGTGATGAGACCACTCCACCGGTCACCAATGGTGCGCCCCAACAGGCCGACGATAAGAAAACCAACCAGAGGCGCAAAAAGAGGAATCCAGGCCATGGGTTATCCTTTCAAGCGACTGACGTCATCGACATCAATGCCCATGCGGTTGCGGTAATAAACGATCAAAATGGCAAGGCCAATGGCGGCCTCAGCCGCGGCAATGGTGAGGATAAAAAGGGTAAAGACTTGACCCACCAGATCCTTCAAAAAGGCTGAAAAAGTGATCAAGTTGAGGTTGACGGCCAGCAGCATCAGCTCA
>JAIUNT010000035.1 GCA_020161545.1 Pseudomonadota bacterium | reverse complement strand
TGTTTGGGATCTGTATTTTGCCTTGCAACACAATCCTGGTCCACAGCCGCGGTTGCAGGACAAATTGCAGCAGCAGAGCTTAAAGATACTGATCTGATCGCGGCAATTGACAAGCTTGCCCCTGCGTATACCCGCGCAACAACAGATCCCATTGACATTGCTGCAATTGATTCTGGGTTGGAAAACTACAACGGTGCAACTTATGTTGTAGGATCCACAACTCTTCCTATTACAGCCGCTTTTGATACAGCATCAAAAACACTAACCGTTCTTTCCTCCAGAGGGGGAGCGTGGCGCACATATTCACTGGTACTGACAGGGCCTTGGAACGCGACGACAACGCTCAATGTCCCTGAGACAGTGCGCGACGGTGGTGCTGCTGGAAGCCCGGAGAACTTCAATGTTATCCTTACAAAGGGTACTGGCACACCGCCTGATTTGACAGCTGACGCCCTTGGTGCCTGGATGGCAAAGTGCAACATAACAGGCAGCCTTGGAACTACGAGCGCAGGCGTCGCCCTGACGTCAACTGCCGCGGCCGTCACTGGCTGGTCCTTTAAAGGATACTTCACTGACAACGGTGGAACGGCTCAAGCTGGAAGCTTGGATCCAATTGGTATCACAGTTCCACTTACAGTCACAAAACCAGGCACAACCACTGGAACCACCATCGTCTCAAACGTGACGGGCCTTAATGCATGGAACGTAACCACCTCGGACGCTAATGCGAAGCGGTTAACCTTCAATATTACTGGTGGCTTATCCATCGATATGGACTTTTATCCTGGAACTTTTGGCCGCACCGCAAGCATTTCAACGGGGCTTGTTAACTCCTTTGCACTTATGCCTAAAAGACTGGATCAAAGGGCTGGCGTGGTAGGCTTCAAAAATGATCTCGCAGCAGCAGTGAATAAGTGTTTGGGCATGATCGCCTCCCCTGCTCCAGCTTCTGTACAGGCTGGTCTTGTCAAAATCGCGGCCGACGCTTTGAATGCAGCAAATACAACAGCTGCTGACACGCCAACAACAGCTGACACAAACAAGCTCGGCATCACAGGTCTTGCAACACCTGCTTTGGCTTCTGTCACATGGGCCACAGACGACACAAAGCTTACACTCACGGGTGCTTACACAGGGAAGGCTCCACTGACCTTTACCGGCGACCTGGGGGCAGCCACAAGCCTGACATCGGCAAGCGCGCCGCGTGTTGTTTCTCTAAGCGCCAAAAACGGGGATACTGTGGGCGTTGTATGCTATGACGCAACTGGCTATGACGCCTCATCTGCGCCAGCATACCCAACAAAAATCCTGGCCATTGACCTCTACGCTGTTTTGAATGGTGTCGCTGCTATTACGACCCTCACAACAGCTGAGGCGGTTACGGCATCCCAATCCTAAATTCAAAACATCGGCTAAAATCCTCAACCCCTCCTTGTTTCAAGGAGGGGTTTTCTTTTGCGCATAAAAAGCTGACCTCAGCGCATGTTAAATGAATTCACGAAAAGGGCAGGTCTCAAGCCGCGTGCCGCCTAAAGCTCTGAAAGCGAGTGTGTTTATCGCCAAGCCTGAGTGTGTACATCTTTCAATGGGTGTGCACGATATGTGTCACGGGCGCATCTTGGGGGCGCTAGTTGAATTTGTCACCCTCTTTTAAAAAAACATTCGCTATATTTTTCTTTTCAAGTGACTGGGCGCCATGGTAGGCCTTGGTCAGACCTACAAGAAACACAGAGGCTTTTTTGTCTTTACTCACCAAAATTGAGAACACAATCTCCCAGCGCAGCGCCCAGGTTCTTTTAGTGCTTCTCGCGTACTTCTCTTTTGTGGACCACATTCCTATGGTGTGGCAGCAAGGATTCCTCACCTTCAGCACCCTTATTAAAGACTGTCTGATGTGGGTGATTCCAGCGGCGGTGACCTTTTTTATTGCGGCGACCATTCGCTCCTTTGAGCGGCGTGCGCCTGTGCTCATTCTCAGTCTCTTAGTGTTTGAAATTTGCTCCAATGTCTTAAGTGTGACCTACGGGGCGCTGTGTGCCGGTCTTTCCCAATCCTTTGTGACCCTTGCTCCCATTTCAGATTCAGGTGCGGCCCTTCCCCTCTTGTGGCGTCTTGGCGTTAAGATCCCGTCTTGGTGGGCCGCGGATAAAGGGGCGATTTTGGGTGTGACGCTGGGACTTGTGGCGGCCTTTGCGCGCACCCCGCACCTTGACGAGGCACTCAGGCGCGGCGCGCACCTTTTTACCACACTCCTCACGAAGGGATTTGCACGTCTCATTCCTCTGTTTGTATTGGGGTTTGTCGCCCAAATGTATCATAAGGGCTTAGTGGCTCAGCTATCGTCCTTTGCCCCCCTTCTCATCGCCCTGGTCATCTTTATTGTGCTTTATGTAAGCTTCTTGTTCCTTGTGAGCGCGGCCGGGGTACGCAACTGGTGGTCCCATGTGCGCAACCTCTTGCCAGCCGGCGCCATTGCGCTGACATCTGGATGCAGCCTGTCTACCATGCCCTGGACGATTAAGGGCGCTGCCAAAAACATGGAAAGTCCTGAGCTTGCCCAGGCGGTCATTCCCGCCACCACCAATTTCCAGCAAATTGGGGACGCCATCGCCAATGCCTTCTTTTGCTTCTTGATCTACACCCACTTCATGGGACACACACCAAGCGTAAGCGTGTGGAGCATTTTTACAGTGGCCTTTGTCATGGGGCGCTTTGCGGCGACAGCCATGCTGGGCGGAGCCATCTTTGTGATGCTGCCCATCTATATCAAGTATCTGAATTTCAGTGCTGAAATGGTGACCCTGATCTTGGCCCTTAATGTGCTTTTTGATCCCATCATCACCAGCAGCAATGTGATGGCGAACGGTGCGCTGTGCCGGGTCTTTGAACGTGCGTGGCAAAGGGTGCAGCACTTTGCTGGTGCAAAGGCCGCACCCTCCCTATCCTAGTGGTGAAGAAAAACGGGGATCTTTGCGCCCGCCATCAGTTTCTTTGTGCATGAACCAAAGAACAGCTCCCGGAAGAAGGAGTGGCTAAAGCCGCCCATCACAAGCATGTTTGCTTGTACGTCCTTGGCTGCACTCAGAATCAGCTCGCCCCTGTTACCGGCTGCGTGAATGGGGCGCGCCGACGCCTTGACGCCGTATAGCGCGCACATACGCACGCCGCGCTCAGCGATAATGGTGGCAAGCTCTTCATCCTCATGAATGGAGAGAACCTCTACCTCATCCCCCATGGCAAGCCCCAAGAGCAGGAACATATGGAGCGCACGAGATGATTGCAGGGAATTATCAAGGGCCACGAGAATCTTGCCGCCCTTGGCGGGATTTTCAGGAATAATCATCAGCGGACGTGGGTTGTCCCTGGCCACATGGCGCACGGTCATGTCACTGTCCTCATCCAGGTCGAAGTGGAAGTCCGTTGTTTTTCCAATAACGATCAAGTCATGCTCATGGGAAAGGCGCTCGATTTCCGTTGCTGGAAAGCCTTCCGCTTCAACGGCTTCAACATTGATGCCGTGAACCTTGGCTTCATGGGCAAAATCTTCAAGCAAATGGACCACTTGCTCTTGGGAGTGCTCAATCATGGCCTCATCGCGCTGAAGCTTAAAGGCGGCTCCTCCAATGGGCTCAGGTTGGGCGGCTGTAATCCAAGGTGTATCGAGAACACCGATGGCTGTCATACCTGCATTGGTTGCTTTGGAAAGACGAAGGGCGTACTCACGCGCGGCAGCGCCTGCGGGAGATCCATCAAGAACGAGCAGAATTTTTTTGATCATAGTGCCTCCTTTGCTTTTACGGGGCTCTAAAAGCCCCTTCTCAAATCCCTTGTTCATCAAGAAGTTGCCACGAATCCACCTCTTCCACAAGAGCCTTGTTAGGCCGACTTCTTGATGTAACTCTCCTCCACGGCCTTAAAGAGCGCCGTGATATTGCCTTCGCCGAACCCCCGTTTTTCATGGCGGTCAATGACTTCTATGAAAAAAGGGCCCAGCACATTTTGTGTAAATGTTTGGGCAAGATAGGCGTCTTCACCTTTGGTTTTTTCAAGGAGAAGCCCTGCCTTTTGAAAGCGTTCTTTATCTTGGGGGGCGAGGCGACCCTGAGTGACGAGGGTGTCGTAGTAAGCTTTTGG
Source organism: Pseudomonadota bacterium (assembly GCA_020161545.1). Taxonomy (GTDB): domain Bacteria; phylum Pseudomonadota; class Alphaproteobacteria; order Caedimonadales; family UBA1908; genus JACESU01. The sequence continues at coordinate 14,734 of JAIUNT010000035.1, read as the reverse complement.
CACGTCCACGAAGGTGACTCCTTTACCTCTTAGCGCGTCCAGGGTTTGGTGCAGCGTGTTTGTGGCAAAGGCCAAGTGTTGCACCCCTGCCCCTCCAGCCTCATCAAGGAACTGGCTGATCTGGGAATGCGGGTCCTGGGACGTGCTCAAGACAACAGAGAAGGCCCCGCAACGACTTTCATAGGGAGCACAGGTAAATGAGGTCTTGTTTCCCTCAATGTGGAAGGGATCTTGGGCGCTCAGCTCTAAATGAGCCTGGCACCACGCGCCCATTTCTTCTTTCTGTGATTCAAAGACATTAATGGCCACATGGTCTATGTGGGTAAAGAGCGGTTCATCCGACTTTTGGTCCACGAGGTGTTGATTGCGCCAGGTCTGCCAAGCGATTGGATCCATGAAGAAAAAGCTAAGTCCAATGGGGCTTACAAGATCCTGGGCCACTTCAAAGGGCGATGGGACGGCGCTTTTGTGGGCGCCCATGATACCCACGCGGGTAATAGCACTATCAAGACGCGGCGTCAGATCTGGAGAGCTCTTCACGAAAGGTTTGACGTAAAGACAAAGGCTGCCCTGGGTGAGGATATAGTCGTCTTTTGATTGTTCGCTGCAAGAGGTGAGGCAAAATCCAAACCGCTCAAAGAGCGCAACAACGTCTTGGGGCTTTTGCGATTCTATCTGAATAAAAAACCCCTGCCACAGATCTGAATTCTCCATTATGTTCCCTCCGTATTGCCCCTTGTGTGGCATCATCTTTTCACCACTTATGGCAATATCATCGCCCATTGTAAAGACGCACATCGCTCCAAACATGCAAGAAAATAAGGAGGATTGTGCGTTGACTCTTCACCCATATGGGATAAAATGCCCTATTATTTTCATATCACTTGGAGATCTGTGGTGCAGTTTCCCACTTGGAAGGCCATTCTCATTGTTGTTGTATCAGTTGTGGGCTCTCTTTTTGCGATCCCGTCGTTTTTGTCCCCTAAAGCCCTTGACGAACTTCCTTCATGGATGCCGCGCTCCCAGGTGAGTCTGGGCCTTGATCTACAAGGTGGCTCCCATATCCTCTTGGAGGTGGATGTGGCTGCCGGCATTAAAGACCGCCTGAATGTGACCATGCCGGACGTGCGTCGCGCGCTGCGCAAGGAGAATATTGGGTACACGGCACTGTCCCTGCGCGGCGAGGCCCTTCACTTGCACCTGCGCGATGTGGCGGACCGTGAAAAGGCTATCAAGGCGCTGCGCGCCATTGATCGCACCTTCACTGTTGAGGCAACGCCACAAGGTGAAATTACCCTTGGCTACAGCCCGGACGCCATGAAGGAGATCAAAAAGAGCCTCCTTGATCGCTCCCTGGAGATTGTTAGCCGCCGCATTAACGAGCTTGGCACCAAAGAGCCCAATATCCAGCGCCAAGGTGAGGACCGCATCATTGTTCAGCTGCCTGGTGTTCAGGACCCAAGCCATGTGAAAGAACTTCTGGGCCAAACGGCTAAGCTCACCTTCCGCATGGTCAACGCCAAAATGCCCTATGTGGATAACCCGCGGGCAAGCATCCCCCTTGGCACAGAGATCCTCGAGGACAAAGACGGCAAGGGCGTATACTACGTCGTTGATAAGCAAGTACTTCTGACCGGTGAAAACCTTGTAGACGCCCAAACAAGCTTTGACGAGTACGGTGCGCCCCAGGTTGCCTTCCGCCTTGACACCAAGGGTGGGCGTAAGTTTGCAGAGGTCACAACCAACCATGTGGGTGAGCCCTTTGCCATTATCCTTGATAAAAAGGTTTTGAGCGCGCCGCGCATTAACGGTCCGATCCCTGGAGGGAGCGGCGTCATTACCGGTAACTTTACGGCCCAAGAGGTCCACGACCTGGCTCTTCTCATGCGCGCTGGCGCCCTGCCAGCGCCTCTCACCGTCATCGAGGAGCGTACCGTTGGCCCAGACCTAGGTGCCGACTCCATTGAGGCCGGTAAGATCGCAACGGTGGCGTCAGTGGCCCTTGTTGCCGTCTTCATGATCATCCTTTACATGTTCTTCGGACTTGTTGCCAACGTTGCCCTCGTGCTCAACTTGATTCTCCTTATGGGGGGGCTTGCTGTGACGGGATCCACGCTGACCCTTCCTGGTATTGCGGGTATTGCCCTCACCCTTGGTATGGCCGTTGACGCCAACGTTCTGATCTTTGAGCGCATCAAGGAAGAGCTGCGCGGCGGCAAAAAAGCGCGCGCGGCCATTGACGCGGGGTACGAGCGCGCCATGGAGACCATTGTTGACTCCAACATCACAACGCTTTTTGGTGCAGCTGCCCTTTACATTTTTGGCTCAGGACCCATCCGCGGCTTTGGTGTAACCCTTGCCCTGGGTATTGTGATTTCCATGTTTACGGCCATTAGCCTGACACGCCTCATTGTTGAGGCCTGGATGGCATGGCGCCGCCCCCAAACACTTTCGATCTAGAGAAGGACACGCCCCATGAAAGGTATTCAAATCGTCCCTTATAACACCAAAATTGACTTCGTCGGTAAGCGGTGGATTGGGTATATCGTGGCCATTTGTATTGTGCTTGGCACGGCCGTCAGCCTGATGACAAAAGGCCTCAACCTTGGTATCGACTTTCGCGGCGGCATCCTCCTAGAGGTGCGCCTGCCGGAAGCACCGGATCTGGCCAAACTACGTACGCAAATGAACGACTTAGGTCTGGGTGATGTGAAGCTGCAAAGCATTGGCAATGACGCACGGGATATCCTGATGCGCCTTGAGCGTCAAAAGGGTGCCGAAGACGCCCAAGGCCAGGCTGTCGCCAAAATCAAGGAAAGTCTTGGCTCCAAGGTGGATTATCGCCGTGTGGAAACCGTAGGGCCTAAGGTCAGTGATGATTTGATTCACAGTGGTCTCATGGCGACTGTCATGGCGCTAGGTCTTATGCTTGTGTATATCTGGTTCCGCTTTGAGTGGCAGTTTGGCGTGTGTGGTGTGATCGCCCTTGTCCATGACGCCATTGCGGTGATTGGCTTTTACTCTATTTCAGGCCTTGAATTCAGCGAAGGGGCACTGGCGGCCATTTTGACCACCGTTGGTTACTCCATCAACGATACGGTTGTGATCTATGACCGTCTGCGGGAAAATCTGCGCAAATACAAGAAAACCTCCGTGGCTGAAATCATGAACCTCAGTATGAACGAGACTCTCTCACGAACGGTTTTGACCTCCAGCACTACCATCTTGGCCCTTTTTGCCCTGTACTGGTTGGGTGGTCCTGTCATTGAAGCCTTTAGCTTGCCCATTTTGGTGGGTATCTTAGTGGGTACACTCTCATCCATTTTCTTGTCCGTAACGCTTCTTTTGAACTTTGACATCCGTGCCCATCTTCAAAAGAAGGAAGAAGAAGCGGCCCAAGCAGACGCCCAAGCATAATGAAAGGAATAAAACCGTGACGCTTACCTCTTTCAAATCAGCGTTTCTCCACGAATCCCTGGAGCGCGGTTTTATCCACCAAGGGACAGATATGGACCTCTTGGACGACCATATGTCCAAGGGGCCCATTGTAGCCTATCTTGGGTTTGACATGACCGCCCGAAGCCTCCATGTAGGCTCACTTTTGCAAATCATGTGGTTGCGTCTTTTGCAAAAGACTGGCCACAAGCCTGTGGTGCTTTTGGGTGATGGCACAACGCGCATTGGGGATCCTTCTTTTAAGGACGCCTCACGCCCCATGATTTCTGAAGAAGAAATAGAGCTCAACGCTGCAGGCATCGGCCAAGTCTTTGCCAAATACCTTACCTTTGGTGACGGGCCAACGGACGCCGTAACCGTGCGCAACTATAGTTGGCTCAAGGACCTTAATTACCTAGACTTTCTAGACAAGTACGGGCGGCATTTTTCCGTCAACCGTATGCTGTCCTTTGACAGCGTCAAGTTGCGCATGGAGCGGGAGCAAAACCTCAGCTTCTTGGAGTTCAACTATATGATCCTCCAGGCTTACGACTTCTTAGCACTCCACCGCTCCCATGGATGCATTTTGCAGCTGGGAGGCAGCGATCAATGGGGCAATATCCTTAATGGTGTGGAGCTCATCCGCCGCTTGTCAGATGGCCAGGGTTTTGGCCTGACATCGCCCCTTGTGACAACGGCCTCGGGTCAAAAGATGGGCAAGACGTCCCAGGGCGCTGTGTGGCTTAACGCAGATATGCGCTCTCCCTTCGAGTATTGGCAATTCTGGCGCAATACCCAGGACGCGGACGTTGAGCGCTTCTTGGGCCTGTTTACAGAACTTCCCATGGATGAGGTGGCGCGCCTGGCTGCGCTTCAAGGCGCCGAGATCAATGAGGCTAAAAAGATTCTGGCTGACGAAGCCACGCGCCTTTGCCACGGGGACGCAGCACTTCAACAAGCGCAGGAAACAGCCAAGGGACTTTTTGAGGATAAATCAGCATCCCTTGACGCGCTACCCCGTCACATGGTCTCCCGGGCCCAGCTTTCACAGGGTCTCTTGCTCATCGACCTTTTTGTGGCAACGGGGCTTGCCCAAAGTAAAGGCGAGGCCAGGCGCCTCATTCGGGGACAAGGCGCGCGCCTCAACGAGGTGGTCATCACCAATGAGGAAGCATATTTGCTGGAAAGTGACATTCAAGACGCCGTCGCCAAGCTCTCTAGTGGACGCAAGCGTCACGCTCTGGTATGTGTGTCGTAAGTTCCTTAAGGGATAACGCGCACCCATGCTGATCATCCAGAAGTTCGGAGGCACCTCCGTTGCGACCCCTGCCCTCATTCAAAAATGCGCGTCCCACGCGCAAAAAGAGATCTCAAAGGGTAACAAGGTCGTGGTGGTTGTCTCTGCCATGGCCGGTGTCACCGATCAGCTAGACGCTTACGTGCGTGAGATTTCCCTTGCCCCCAGTATGCGTGAGTACGACGTTGTGGTCTCTTCAGGCGAGCAAGTCACATGTGGTCTCATGGCCATAGCGCTTCGCGCCATGGGGCTTCCGGCCGTCTCAAATCTTGGCTGGCAAGTGCCCGTGCGCACCTGCGCAACCTTTGGCCACAGCCGCATTGAGGGTGTTGACCCCACGGGGCTAGAGGAAGCCTTATCCCAGGGTCATATTCCCGTTGTGGCGGGCTTTCAGGGTGTGACCGAAGGTAATGAGCTGACAACCTTCGGGCGCGGCGGGTCCGACATCACGGCCGTGGCCCTGGCCGTCGCCCTCAAAGCAGATCGATGTGATCTTTATAAAGACGTACCGGGTATTCTCACCGCCGACCCGCGCCTTGTTCCCCAAGCCCGTCTTATCCCCGTGATGACGGGACAAGAAATGCTGGAGCTCGCCTCCCTTGGCGCCAAAGTCCTTCAGCCACGCGCTGTAGAAATGGCCTTGAATCTGGGGGCACGCCTGCGTATCTTATCCACCTTTGAGCCTGGACAGGGCACACTGATCGACCTTCAGGAGAAGACCATGGAAAAAGCCCACGTGCGCGCCCTTGTGTGCCAAAAGTCCCAGGCCCATGTGAGCCTGTCCCATGGTGGGCATGTGAGCGATTTTCTCAAAGCCCTTGAGCGCGCCCATATACCGACAGACATGATTTCCTTTGTGAAAGATGATGTTGTCCTGAGCCTGCCCCAAGACAAAAGCGCACAAGCTGTCAGCCTGCTAGGACAGATCACAAATGCCCCCATCGCGCTTACGGACGGCCTTGCGAAAGTCTCCCTTGTGGGTAACGGCCTGCGCGCCCACCCAGAGATCTTGCGTACCGTCTTTGATATTCTGGACGAGCGTAAGATTGCTGTTCATGCTTCATGCGTGTCCGAGACACGTATGAGTCTTTTGATTGATGAAGTGTACGCGGAACTTGTCCTGCGTCTGCTTCACACTGCTTTTGACCTAGATAAAGAGGATCCCCATGCCCCACACCTTCAATCAGCTTAACGCCCTGTGGTCACGCGGCCAAGAGTTCCTTGGCACACCTTACGCCATTTTGGGCGGTGCCATGAGTTGGGTTTCTGAGCGTAATTTGGTCAGCGCCATCTCCAACGCTGGCGGCTTTGGCGTCCTTGCCTGCGGTGCCATGACGCCTGCTCTTTTGGATGAGGAAGTGCGTGCCACAAAAGCGCTGACAACCAAACCCTTTGGCGTAAACCTCATCACCCTCCATCCAGACCTTGACGCCCTCATTGACGTATGTATCCGTCATGGCGTGTCACACGTGGTTCTGGCAGGCGGCGTGCCGGCCGCGCCTTCCATTGCGAAACTGAAGGACGCTGGCATTAAGGTCATTTGCTTTACCCCGACCCTGGCCCTTGGCAAGCGCTTCATCAAGGCGGGAGTGGACGCCCTTGTCATTGAGGGCAGCGAGGCAGGAGGCCACATTGGCCCCGTGTCCACAAGCGTGCTTGCCCAGGAAATCCTGCCCAACCTTCAAGACGTGCCCATTTTTGTGGCCGGCGGCATTGGGCGCGGCGAGTGCATGCTGTCTTACCTTGAGATGGGTGCTTCCGGGTGTCAGTTGGGCACGCGTTTTGTGTGCGCTCTGGAATCCCGTGCTCATCCAAACTTTAAGAAAGCCTTCATTCGTGCCAACGCCCGTGACGCGGTGTCGTCAACACAAATTGACCCGCGCTTTCCCGTGATCCCCGTGCGTGCGCTGGCCAATGAAGGTATGACAACCTTTGCGGCCACCCAGCGTGAGATGATTGCAAAAGTGGACAGCGGCGAGATGGAGCTTCAGGAAGCGCAGCTGGCCATTGAGCACTTTTGGGCCGGGGCCCTTCGCCGCGCCGTTGTGGAGGGAGACGTCACACACGGCTCCCTCATGGCGGGGCAAAGTGTCGGCCTTGTCACTGCAGAAGAATCCATTGAAGAGATTATGACGACCCTGATTGAGCAGGCGCGCACCAAACTGCGCACCCGCCATTAGGGAAACAAAAGGAGCGTCCCGTGAAGAAACTAAAGATTTTTTGCACTTTGTTTTTCTTCACAGGGACCTCCTTCTGCTCCTGCGACCCCGAAATCTTACACGCCGACCTATCTCCTGAAATTTTAGCAAAGCTTAACGGCGACCAGGTCCACATCACGTTTTGGGACTTGCATGAGCTGCTGCCACTGGATGAAATACGCCGCATCCAAAAGGAAAGAGGGGATTGCGCCTCCATGGACGCGATCGAGCGCGCCCATCAAGCACTGGCCGCTTTGGTCGCGGACCGACTCAAAAGCACTCCAGCACCGACCTCCCTTGACATTGATGGCTTCCATGGGGATCTTGCCGGTGCGCTTTCGCCATTCTTAAGCGCACAGAATGAGGACGGATCTTTTCGCCTGACTCACCTGGGACTTGATGGGCGGGTCTTTTGCACGCTTTTCCAAAACCCTGAAGCCTTAAATGCGCTCACCCAAAACACAAATCTTAAAAGTCTGCGCCTTCACAGGTTTTTGCCCCAAGAGTGTTATAAAGGCCTGCAAGCATTCACCTCTCTTGATGAGCTCGATTTATCAACGACCTACCTCCGAGTTGCTCCAGACCATCACTTCATGCATTACCTCTTGAATGGGCCACTGCTTTCCTTTAAAGCGCCCCAAAGTGCCCACGACGAACCTGCGTATTTGCAGGCATTTCTTCCTGCCCTCTGGCAGGCTGAAAGGATCATCGACGAAAAACGTACCACCCATGACGCAGAAGCACAAAATGCATCTTCTTCACCCCCCACGTTTAAGCCTCTCCCCCCAATACCCTCAACGATCAAGGAGCCCTCAACAGAATGCTAACCCAGGAGTGGTTTGCACGGTTGCATAGCAAATTCATCTGACCAACCAAGGAAAGTATGCCACCCATGACGCCCCATGTTATCCTTTTCCTCACCCTTCTGGCCGTTCAGTTTTCCTGCGCTTGGGCGAGCAACTGCGGTAAAATCTCCCCAGAAGCCTTAGGGGAAGAACGCCCCGCCCAGGCTACTTTTCATATGAGTGCCACGGAGTTAGAGCGCGCTGTCCCAGATCTGTGTATGTTACGGCAGATGCGAAAACAGGAGCTTGCCTTCTTGGGTCAGTGCCATGAGTTTATTAGCACGTCAGAAATTCATGATGACTATGTAGATGCCAAATTTGCATCTTTATCCCAGCCGGCCTCCATTGATTTACAGCACCACTCTCCTTCCCTCACGCCCCATTATGTGCGTTTCTTGAAGGCGCAAAATGAAGATGGGTCATTTCCCCTCGTCCACCTGGGACTTCCTGCACTGTCCCTTGGTGCCATTTTACGCCACCCCGCAGGGCCGGGCGCCCTTCGCCAAAATACCTCGCTCACAAGCGTGCGTGTGTACGGCTCTTTGACCACAGACACGCTCATTTTTCTTGCACATGCGACTCAACTGAGGAACCTAGATCTATCACAAGCTAGACTGACCCTAGAAACGGCGCCCATCCTGTCCGGCTACTTGCAGGCCCACCCTGGCCTCACAGCCTTTCAAATGCCACAGCACGCGCCCCAGACATGGATCGCTGAAGCAGTTGTGCTTTTTTCACGCATTGGTTCATATCTTTCTCAAGCACTTCCTCAGAGCGAAGGGGTGGCTCCGCTTCGAGGTTTTGGCACCCTTGCCAAGAGACTGCCACCCACACTCGTGAGGGCTCATCAACATGTTGACGCCATACGTACTTTTGATGAAAACACGCGCTTAAAAGATCTAAGATTATTAACACTCCTGCTTCAAATCCTTGGCTAAGGAATGTCTTTACAGCAAGAGTGTCTCCACCCTGAAGCGAGAAAAAAGGAAAAAAAGACAATGACGCGAAACACTTTATCCTCAAAGTTTATATGGATATCTATCGCCACCTTATGTGCGTTTCTCGTTGGGACAACAGCGTGCTTTGGCTCATCCGATGATGAAGAGACGGCTTTTTTACTCACAGAGCGCCACTACGAGATGGCTGTTTATGGCGATCCAGAAACTGACTATCCCTTCGATGGTCAAAAATGGAGATTATGCAGCGAAACTGAGAAGCTCTTGGACTCAACCCACATTTATATCTCGCGAGAAGACATTGTGAACGAAGCTCTCTTAAGATCCTTTAGTGAAAACTCCCCCGGGGATTTCGAACGTTTTCTGCCATCTGCACGCCGAGCGATCTTGTGCACACTTGCATTCGCTGCCCCACCCATCTCCCTTGATCTGGACTTCAGACACAAAGATTTGGCGCTTGTGGTTTCAGGGGTTGCATTTCACAAAAGAGAAGATGGAAGCTTTTATCTCATGCATCTGGGTCTCCATGGGATTACGCTCCTAGACACCATCGGGCCAGAAGGATCTTACGATCATGGGTTGTGGGCTCAAAACACAAGCCTTGAAAGTCTGCGCATTTACGGCGCTCTTTATGAGGGTGTCGTCGCACTTTTCGCAAACTTGCCCAATCTCAAACATCTTGATCTCTCTCCTGCGAACATCTGCGAGGCAGTGGGCGTGCAGCTTCTATCTTTCCTTGAAGCGCATCCCGCGCTTGTCACCTTCCGCGCACCAAAAGAGGTAAGTTCTACGCAAAAACCCTTGTTGCTTGGTTGCGTACGACAAGAGCCGGCATACTACACATCAATAAAAATATTTGAGCATAACTTGCCTAGAAAGAAGCAGACACTGTTGGGGATTTTGCTATAGCATACTAAAATCAAAAGATAAAAACGGGGGAATATTAAATGGGTCCACTTTTTTTCGCGCTTGCACTCACCGCAGGCCTCCAAGACGCCTACGGCAGCAGCAAAGCTGACGCGGACGATCCACTAGTGTTGGCGGCGCGTGTTGGAGCTAGGTCGGCCCACGATAAAATCGCGACCTCGCTCCTGTCTGACCACATTCATGTATTACAAGAAGACTTCAAAAATTTTCTCAGTGAGCGTTTGTTCCTTCAAATTCAACACAGGGGGTTAAACGCGTCTGAAGAGCATTTAGATCTGATGATCTCACAAGAGGCGATAACAAGACGTACGCTCACGCACCTCCTCGCCAAGTCTAATCTCCCAGGGTCTCCCATCTCCCTTGATCTGTGTTTTCATCACGAGGATCTTGCCGGTGCTGTTTTGCCATATTTATGTGTGCGGCATGAAGAAGAGCCCTTCCGATTGACTCATCTCGGACTTCATGTGAGCGTCCTTTCGTCACTTTCCCAGAGCCCTGAGGTCGCTCGGGCCCTCACACAAAATTCGGGACTTACTAGCCTGCGCCTCTATGGCCTGCTCAACACCTGTGATTTTCTCGCCCTCTTCCCCCATCTCACCCACCTTGACACCTCTCAGGTCAGTTTAACTGAGGAGGCTGCAGGCCACCTTGTGGCACGCGTGCAAGAGTTTCCTTTCCTTCGTTCGTTCAAAGCGCCAAACACGCAAACACACGCACTGGCTTTGCATCTTTGGCAGGCTTTAGGGCTCTGCTTAGAGACGAGCGCACATCTAACTGCTCTCAAACAAATCGAAAACAGTTTTCGCAGTCTTCTTGATCAAGTGCCCGAGGAGCTAGAGAACACGACCAAGGGGTTTTGATATTAAAATGCTCAGGTGAGCCACATGTGAGCCTTTATATCCAGAATTGTGGGCGTGTTCTAGAGACCTCCGACGTAAGCGCACAAGCCACTTTGTGAAATCTCACAAAAACTCAAAAGCAAAGCACCCTCGGGACTCTTGCAAAAGAAAGGTTCACTGGAGAACGCGTGATAAATATGATAAGTCATCTCTAAACCCGGAGGCGTTTGATATGAATCTGCACACACGCAACCCTTTAAAAAAACATTTTTTATGCTATGCTTTTATAAGCACCTTATCTGCCTTTTTTTTCGGCGCCCATGCGTGCTTTGGGTCATCGAGCCACAGCGTGCAAGATCCCTTCACGTCCCATGACCCTAGATACGCTACTCTGACAGAGAGGGCCTTCCCCACACCTCGCCACATGTGCGAACCGGACACCTTACCATTGCCACACAAACTTCACGCATACGCCGTCATTGCACTTGAAGAGGCAATCATCATGCATACCGCATGGCCTGAGCAATATCATGATGTCATGATGGGATCCTATGAATCCCCTCGCGAGCATGTTGTCTCAGATCTTGTGCTTTTTCTGCAAAGACGCGGTACCACAGGAACGCGCTTCTTCACACATTTAGAAATCCACGCAGACGCCCTGGATGCCTTAATAGCGCACCAGGATGCTCCCAAAATCTTGCAGGAAAACGCGGGTCTGGTTTCTTTGGCACTTTACGGGCAAGCAGGGGAGAATACACATACAGCGCTCAGATACTTTCCCTATTTGAAACGACTAGAGTTATCAAAATCACAGTTTCTTTCGTGGACAACGCCGACATTGATAACGTGTATAAGTCATCTGCACGCGCTCCAGTCATTCACGGCGCCAGACCAATTATACGAATACATGATAGTCAACGCTGTCATTGTCGCAAATAGCCCGTGCAGATCTGAGCAACCGCTGTGCGAAGGCGCCCTCGGGCACTATCAAACACTTAGGGAGTTGTGCAAAACCATCAACGAAAATCATCGCAAAAAGAATGTATTCATGCTGACCATGCTCTTAACCGATTTAATGAGCGAGAACTCACAAGATGCCCCATCACAACCATGAACCCTTACACATGATTTCTCTCCCTTTTCCCTTTATTCGACGCATGATATAATGGGCCAGCACACGTATAATGAAAGGCAGGGCAAAAAAAATGAAAATACATGAATACCAAGCCAAAGAGCTATTAAAAGCTTGTGGCGTACCGGTGTTAGCTGGGCGCGTTGCCTACACGCCGGATGAGGCAAAAGAAGCTGCCACCGCACTGGGTGGTAACATCTGGGTCGTCAAAGCGCAAATCCACGCGGGTGGTCGCGGCAAGGGTGGTGGCATTAAGCTTGCAAAGTCCGTGGACGAAGTCGCCTCTTATGCCAAAAACATGTTAGGGATGCACCTTGTGACCCCTCAAACAGGACCCCAGGGCCAAGAAGTGCGCCGTCTTTATATCGAGCAAGGGTGCGCCCTTGAAAAAGAGCTTTATTTCAGCCTTCTTGTTGACCGCGCCACAAGCCGGGTCAGCGCCATTGCGTCCTCCTGTGGTGGCATGGACATTGAAGAAGTTGCAGCCACCATGCCCGATAAGATCATGACCGTTGAGATTGATCCGGCCCTTGGGCTCATGCCCTACCAAGCACGTAATATTGCCTTTGGCTTGGGGCTAGCGGGTAAGGCCGCCCTGCGCGCTGCCACCCTTTTTGAAGGATGTTACCGCGCGTTCATGGCCCATGACGCCTCTTTGGTTGAAATTAATCCTGTGGCGGTCACATCAAACGGGGACGTTTACGCCCTTGACGCCAAGGTCACCTTTGAAGAAAACGCGCTTTTTCGTCACGAGTATCTAGAAGAGCTACGTGACATCACGGAAGAGGATCCAACGGAGCGTGAGGCTTCCAAGCACTCACTTAGTTACATCAAGCTTGATGGTAACATTGGCTGCCTTGTCAACGGGGCGGGCCTTGCCATGGCCACCATGGACGTGATCAAGCTTTATGGGGGTGAGCCTGCCAACTTCCTCGACGTGGGAGGCGGCGCACCGCGCGAGCGTGTGACAACAGCTTTTAAGCTGATCTTGGCCGACAAAAACGTGGAAGGTATCCTCGTGAATATTTTTGGTGGCATTATGCGCTGCGACATCATTGCCGAGGGCATTGTGGCGGCCGCGCGCGATGTGGGCATGACGGTTCCCCTTGTTGTGCGCCTAGAGGGCACAAATGTTGATTTGGGTAAGAAAATTTTGGCCGAGTCTGGTCTTGCCATTATTCCTGCCAATGATTTGGGAGACGCGGCTGCGCGTATTGTGAAAGCTGTGAAGGAGGCCGCCTGATATGTCCGTTTTAATTGATCATACAACGCGCGTTATTTGCCAGGGTTTTACAGGTGCACAAGGGACATTTCACAGCGAGCAAGCCATTGCCTATGGGACGAAAATGGTGGGCGGTGTCACGCCCGGCAAGGGGGGATCGACACACCTTGATTTGCCTGTCTTTGACACAGTCGCCCAAGCCAGGGAAGCAACACAGTGCGACGCCTCCGTCATTTACGTGCCACCACCCTTTGCGGCGGATGCAATCTTAGAAGCCATCGATGCGGAAGTGCCCCTTATCGTGTGTATCACAGAAGGCATTCCCGTTCTTGACATGGTAAAGGTGAAGGACGCCCTCACCCGCTCAAAGTCCCGCCTCATTGGCCCCAACTGCCCGGGTGTGATCACACCTGGTGCGTGTAAAATCGGGATTATGCCAGGTCACATCCATCAAGCGGGACGAGTTGGTATTGTGTCTCGCTCGGGGACCCTCACCTATGAAGCCGTCTGGCAGACAAGCCAGGTGCATCTGGGCCAGTCCAGCTGCATCGGTATTGGCGGTGATCCCATACCGGGCACAACCTTTGTGGACTGTTTGGAGCTGTTTTTAGCCGATCCCCAAACGGAAGGCATCATCCTCATTGGTGAGATTGGCGGAAGCGCCGAAGAAGAAGCCGCTGATTTTCTCATGCGCTCGAAAACCAAGAAGCCCGTTGTTGGCTTCATTGCGGGTGTGACAGCCCCTCCAGGTCGCCGCATGGGACATGCCGGCGCCATTGTGTCCGGTGGACATGGGACGGCTCAAGGCAAAATGGAAGCCCTGCGCCGGGCAGGCGTTGTGGTGGCTGACTCACCAGCGGAGCTTGGACGCACTATGCTGGCGGCCTTTGAAAACAAGGTGCCCCACGCCGCAGGAACGCACAAGTAAGCGACGGATGTATAGCGAGATCCTGATCGATTTGGGATTGGGAATTGGACCTGCGGCGTGTATAAAAGACACGTACAATGGTGCCCGTCACAAAGAGAGAAAGGATCCGCTATAAAATGACAAGTAGTGCGACAAAGGAGACCACATACGTTATGGCACAACCATCCGAGACCCCCAGCCTAAACGGCGAGTTCCTTGAGGCACTGTATGAAGCATGGGCCGCAAATCCTGCGTCCGTTGACCCGAGCTGGGCCGCGTACTTTAAGGCCTATCCCGAAACCTTTCCGCCACGCACGGGTGGGCCAAGCTGGACTCCAAAGCCCCCTACCCCAGCGCAAACTAAAGAGACTGGCGCGCCCCTTGCTCCCACTGACGAGGCCATGCGCCATCTATTGTGGGGCAGCATCCGCGCGCTTCGTCTGATTCGCGCGTACCGCGCGCGTGGTCACTTTGCCGCAAACCTCGATCCTTTGGGTATTGAAGGGGGGCGCACCCACCCGGAACTTGACCCGGCCTTTTATGGTTTTGCAGCCGAGGACATGGATCAAACTTTCGTTCTTGACGGCTCTTTAGGGCTTGAAAATAAATTGGATTTACGTATCAGAGGAAAGGGATTGAAATTTAGTGATATAGATACTATTTATGTACATAGCTATATAAAAGGAAGCAAATTAGGGGTGTTAAGTAAGTCAGACACATTGAAATTGACGAGATATTTATGCGCATTTCTGGCTGATGACACTGTTTATTATAGTATATACACCTCTAATATAATTGATGAGCCTTTGGATAATAAGTATTACTATAGGTTACAGTCAGAGTTTGACTATATACTTAAAATTCCTAAAATCTCTAATGCCGGCTTTGTAAAACCATAAGAAGATACATTACCGCATATCCAATTGTCATAAAAGCAACTGCAACGCTAACCTTGTAGTTGCTTTTTTTAAGCCTG
>JAIUNT010000034.1 GCA_020161545.1 Pseudomonadota bacterium | reverse complement strand
CCCTAAGTGTATAGAGTGCAATTAGCATGGTGCACCGGGTCAATCAATCACCTCTACCCCGCGCGCGCGAAGCTGGTCTTTGGCCCCTTGGGTGACGCCGGGGCACTGAGCGAGATTGATGCGTTTTACTTTTTGAAGAGACAGGAGCCCGGCGTCAGTAATATTGCACGCGCGTAGCGTAATGTCTTCTACATTTGCGAAAAATGCGAGGTCATCGTTGGTGAGCTGAGTACACGCGCTTAGATCGACAGTGAGGGCGTTTGCAAGATGTGCAAATCCGTTGCGTGTCAGTGTGGTGCACCCTTTCAGGGTCACGTCTTTTGCGCGCTTAAGGTGGCTAAGTCCCGCATCTGTAATGGTGCAGTAGCTCAGATCGATCGTGTGGATATTCGCAAGAAACGCTAGCCCCTCGTCTTTAACGAACGCACATTTCCATAGGTTCACACTTTCTGCATGGCTCAAGGACACGAGTCCTGCGTCAGTAATGGGGCAGTGGCTTAAGATGATCTCCTTTGCCTTCTCAAGGTGCACAAGTCCTGCGTCCCCAATGTTGCACCCGCACAGATTGATGGTTGTGGTATTCTTAAGCGATGTCAGCCCCGCGTCTGTAATGAGTGTGCAACATCTCAGATCCACATCGATGGCTTGGGTAAGATATGCCAGATCATTGTCGGCAATGCTCAGATCTGTGCAGGTGATGGGAACGCCGGCGCACCTGCCCTTAAGAAGATGCATGGCAAGTAAAGGTAAATCACTTTTTTGTGCAAGATAAAATTCTGTGCCGCGTGCATTTAAGGTGCCTCCATCAAAGCTAACGGCGGCGCATTTGCGACTGACTTTGCGAAAAGTTTTGAAATCCTCTTTTCTTAAGTAAAGCAGGATATCCTTCAGCAACTTTTTGGGTAGGTCTTGGAAACATAGGTCCCCGCTTGGTGCGTTACCGGAGGGCCGCGCAGCATCTGTCGTCTTTATTTTTTTACCTGTGTGGTTTGCATCGCCTGCGCGTTTGAGTTTATGTGAGGTAGGTTTTGTTGCGTCGAAATCTCCTAAAGGCGACGCATATCTCAAAAAGTGCGTCGCCCAGGTAAGCATCGCTTGCGTGCGCGTAGGACACCCACAGTCTTGATCCAGCATTTCATCACAAGCTTTTACAGGGAGTGAGTGATTTAAGATGAGTATCGTTAGAAGCCATGTGCAAAATGTGGGTATTTTCATGTCATAGCCTTTTAAAAAGACTTAATTACATAAATGTATGCGGTTGATTCCTGAGGTGTCAAAATCATTTTTTGGTGTGTTTGATGTTTCGCCTTAATCTTTGGCCTCTCACCTTAACCCTGCGTGCGCGATGGCGCCCAAGCAGGATGTGTCTATGTGTGACACGTCGGCGTAAGCTTTTGCGGTGGCCAGGGACGCACTCACAAGTTGGCCTTCTCAAAGATTTGACAAAGACAAACGCCACATGCGCGAAGGTTGTCTTTGGGGGCCCGGCAAGCGTTGTGGCAGAATCTGATATCAAGTATTTAACTACTTATAAGGAAATCAAATCCATTGTAAGAAGAGTTTCTGCGTTCAATAAAAAGTATTTATTGTATTGATGTTGTGAGGCATACAGTGCGTGTTTAATACATAAATGGTTGCCTTCATGTCAGCGTGTATCTCCAGGCGCTTGCGTGTCTAATCTCTTAATATCAACGCCGCATATGCGCAGTATGTTAGTGGTTTCATCGGTGATTTGAGGGCACCGATAAAGGATTAATATTTTGATACCCTTAAGCTGTATGAGCCCCGCGTCTGTAATGCGTTTGCACTTGACCAGTGTGAGAGATCGGGCGTTCTTGAGGTGAGGAAGTCCTTCGTCTGTGATGGGGCAGCGATTTAATTCCACTGTTTTTGCGTTGGTGAGAAACTTAAGGCCGTGGTCAGAAATGTTTTTACACTTTGTTAAAACCACGGATGCGGCGTTTGTGATATGTGCAAATGCTGCGTCGTGAATGCTGTTTCCAGACAGGCTTATGCATTCTATTTGCGAGAGATGCTGGAGTCCTGTTCCCGTGATGGCGCATCCGTTCAGGTTCAGGGTTTTTGCGTTTATAAGGCCCATGAGGCACGCGTCTGTGATGAGGGGGCATCCACTTAGGTCCACAGTTGTGAGGTTTGTCAGGTGTGCAAGCCCAACGCCGGTGATCTTACAATAACTTAGATCCAAGTTTTGTGCGCGAGAGAGGTTGGCGAGTCCTTTGTCTGTGATCTTACAAAAGCTTAAATCGAGGGAGTGTGCGTTTTGGAGGTAAGGAAGTCCTTCGTCTGTGATGGGGCAACCGACAAGCTTCACGTCTGCTACGTTTTGAAGATGAATGAGCCCAGCGTCCGTTACACGAGAGCATCCATTTAGATTCAGGCTTTGGATGTGCCTCAAGTGGATCAGTCCGTTATTGGTAATTTGTTTGCACCACGCCACATTAAGGATCATGGCGTTCTTAAGGAAGGCAAGGCCTTTGTCTGTGACGTGGCAGAAGTTCAGGTCTATATGGGTGGCCAGAGCCAGATGCACCAAATCATCATCGGCAATGGTCTTGTCATAACACGCAATTGGTACACCTAGGAATGCACCTTGGGAAAGCCGCTTTGCAAGAAATGGAAGATCTTTTCGTTCCTGGATAACAATGCGCGTGCCATGCGCATTCAAGATGCTTCCGTCAAATCCCGCGGTTGCGCACTTGCGATTGACAAAACGAAAGTGCGCCATGTCCTCCTTTGTGAGGTGAACGGCAATGAGGGTGAGAATCTTGTGCGGTAATTCTTCAAAAGTCAGGGGTTTAAAAGTCGGGGCGCTGGCGCACTCACACAGCTCTTCATGGGTGCTTGCCCACACTGACGCCAAAGGATCTGTGCGCGGGGTTCCAAGGGTGGCAAAAATGAGGGATGCTAGAAAAAGTCTCTTCATCATACGCTCTGATCACATTTCACCCTAAGTGTATAGAGTGCAATTAGCATGGTGCACCGGGTCAATCAATCACCTCTACCCCGCGCGCGCGAAGCTGGTCTTTGGCCCCTTGGGTGACGCCGGGGCACATGTAGACGTTAAGTGTTGTGACCTTTTCAAGGGCCAAGACGCCTTTGTCGGTGACGTTGGCACATCCGCTCACGTGAATGGTCAGGGCGTTTTTGAGAGAACTGAGCCCTTCATCGGTGATGGCGCAGCCGCTTAAGCGCACTTCCCGTGGGTTTTGGAGGTAGGCAACACCTTTGTCGGTGACGCGGGTCCAGCTGACATCAATGACCTCGACGTCTGAGAAGTTTTTCATGTCCTCGTCTGTTACGGCCACGCACCCCATGAGATTAACGTGCTTGACCACTTTGAGGGCAACGAGACTGTCGCTGGCAAGACCCGTGCACCGGCTGAGGTTAATGCGCTCTATTGCCACAAAGGCAAAAAATGTCGTACCTGTAATATGGTCGCACCAGCTGAGATCTAAGTGCTTGACGTGTTTGAGAAGTGCGACCCCTTCGTCCGTAATGTTGCGCCGGTTTATGTTCAGGTCATGGGCATTTACAAGATGCACAAGATCCGCGTCGCTCACGGTTTTATCCCGGCACAGGATGGGCACATCGCGCATTTTTTCGTTGAGCAAAGTCCGGGCAACACGGGGAAGATCATCTTTGTTCGAGATCGCAAGGCGGGTGTTGCGCGTGCGCAGGACGGCAGCAAAGGTGGGCGCACTGGCTGCAGCTCTGCACATTTGGCGAAAGGTCGCAAGGGATGCCAGGTCCAAATTCAGGGCGATGCTGCGCAGGGCAGGGGGCGGCAGCTTCCCATCAAAGGAAACTTCCTCACATGACCAGGCCGAAGAAATCGTGCTGACAAGGGCAATACCCAGTAAAAGAGCTTTCATGGTTATGGGGCTTGGTGATTTTCTTGCCCCCATGGGACGGCTATCCGGCCTATGTGTCAAGGTTTATCTGTGTCATTTTGGTGTCATTGACAGATCCACTTTCATCGCTAGTATGGAAGCGTTCTTACGGTGCGTGGCGTTTTAAGCACGTCGCGCTGAAAAGGGAATCCGGTGAAAATCCGGAGCTGCCCCCGCAACTGTAATTGGTTAGGACGTTACCTTCTTTGCCACTGGCGCTGGGCGCTGGGAAGGTTGGGTGAAGGTCCAGTGATCCAAGAGTCAGGAGACCTGCCGCAAGATGATTGACTGAACTGCCGGGCGGGGTGCACCGAGTGAGAGAACACATACACGCTGTGTATATTCCCTTACCTACCTTGCCCTCCACATGAGAGGGTAACAATGTTAACAAATGCTTATGACTTCGATCGCAACGGACACCTTATATCTTTTGATCCAACGCGCCAGGTGGTGCCGTTTCCACAAACCAAGGAGCAGAAGGACCTTTACAAAAAGGCGGCCGCAGACCCCGTTTTACAGAAGGTGTATCCTGCGTCCCTGCGCCTTGATAACAGCCGCGACGCCCTTTTGACGGATTTTGGCAAGGCGACCCTGGACGACCGGTACGTCCTGGAAGGAGAGAGTTACCAGCAAATGTTTGCGCGCGTTGCCTGCGCCTACGCCGACTCCCAGGACCATGCCCAGCGCCTTTATGATTATATGTCTCAGTTGTGGTTCATGCCTTCAACGCCCATTTTGTCCAACGGGGGCGCCAAGCGAGGTCTTCCCATTTCATGTTTTTTGAATACGGTTTCGGATTCCCTTGACGGCATTGTATCCACCTGGAACGAGAACGTGCTTCTGGCCAGCAATGGCGGTGGCATTGGCACCTATTGGGGCTTTGTGCGAGGGGTGGGTGAGGACGTAGGGCGTGCCGGCAAGACCTCTGGCATCATTCCTTTCGTGCGCGTCATGGATTCTTTGACCCTGGCCATCAGCCAGGGAAGTCTACGCCGGGGGTCGGCAGCCGTCTACCTGGACGTCCATCATCCAGAAATTGAGGAGTTCCTGGAGATCCGTAAACCCTCGGGCGACTTTAACCGCAAGAGCCTCAATCTCCACCACGGCATTAATATCACCGACGCCTTTATGGAGGCGGTGCGTAAGGATGAAATGTTTGGCCTGCGCAGTCCTAAAGATGACCGTGTTGTTAAGACCGTGAATGCAAGGCAGCTTTTTCAAAAGATTGTGGAGATGCGCCTTCAAACGGGTGAGCCTTACTTAATTTTCATTGACGCGGCCAACCGCGCCCTGCCCAAGCACCAGCGGGATTTGGGCCTTAAGGTCCGTATGAGTAACCTGTGCAGCGAGATTTTGCTGCCCACGGGGCCGGATCACCTGGGTAAGGACCGCACGGCTGTGTGTTGCCTCTCGTCCATGAACGCGGCGACCTGGGATCAGTGGTGCAAAAACGACCGGATCATTGAGGACGTGCTGCGCTTTTTGGACAATGTGCTCCAGGAATACATCGACACGGCACCACTTGGTATGGCGCGGGCCAAATACGCAGCCATGCGGGAGCGCTCTGTGGGCCTTGGTCTCATGGGATTCCACTCCTTTTTGCAAAGCAAGGGCGTGCCCTTTGAAAGCGCCATGGCCAAAAGCTGGAACCTGAAGATGTTTCGCCACCTGCGCCGCCAGGCGGACGCGGCGTCCGTTAGCCTGGCCGAGGAGCGCGGCGCGTGCCCGGACGCGGCTGCCCGCGGCATCAAAGCACGCTTTTCCCATAAGCTCGCCATTGCGCCCACGGCCTCCATCAGCATCATCTGTGGGGGCACATCTGCCGGTATTGAGCCCATCCCGGCCAATATTTATAACCACAAAACCTTGTCGGGTAACTTTGCCGTGAAGAACCCGGACCTCCAGGCGCTTCTGGCTAAAAAGGGTCTCGACACGGAAGAAACATGGCGCTCCATTGTGGAGCAAGAGGGCTCCGTTCAGCACTTGAATGGCCTCACGGATCAAGAAAAGGCCATCTTTAAAACGGCCTTTGAGATTGACCAGCGCTGGATCGTTGAGCTGGCCAGTGACCGCACGCCCTTTGTGTGCCAGGGCCAGTCTGTGAATCTCTTCCTGCCCGCGGACGTGAATAAGTGGGATCTTTTAATGCTGCACTGGCGCGCGTGGGAGCAGGGCCTTAAAAGCCTTTATTATTGCCGTTCAAAATCCATCCAGCGCGCTGAACACACTGGGGGCGAGGGGAAGGTCTCTCAAGTTCTTGAAACGCAACCAACCAATTATGAGGAGTGCCTTGCATGTCAGTAAATCTAGGTCAACAAAGTCCGCTCGATCTTCAAGGCAAAGGCGTTGTGGGTCTTCTGGAAACAACGGGCAGCTACAACGTTGACCGTTACCCGTGGGCGTATCAGGCCTGGAAGCGCCAGCAGCAAATCCACTGGATGGGGGAGGAGGTTCCCCTGGGCGAGGACATCAAGGACTGGGAAGGCACGAAACTCAGTGCGGGTGAGCGTAATCTGCTGACCCAGATTTTTCGCTTTTTCACCCAGTCCGATGTGGAGGTCAGTGATAACTATTTCAAGCGCTATATCCCTATTTTCCAGCCCCTTGAGATTCAGATGATGATGGCGTCCTTCACCAATATGGAGACGGTGCACATTGACGCCTACGCCCTGCTTCTTAAAACACTTGGCATGCCCAATACGGAATTTAAGGCCTTCCACGCCTACGCCTCCATGCGCGCTAAGGCGGATTATATGCACACCTTTGGCACCAACACCTGCGCCGATGTGGCCAGGACCCTGGCCATGTTTGGGGCCTTCACGGAAGGCATGGCTTTGTTTGCAAGCTTTGCTATGCTCATGAACTTCCCGCGCTTTAATAAAATGAAGGGCATGGGGCAGATCGTCAGCTGGTCCGTGCGGGATGAATCTCTCCACTGTGAGTCCCTTATTCGCCTGTACCACGAGTGGGCCCAGGAGACAGGAGCCGTCACAAAGGCAGTGGCCGACGATATTATTGAGGTGGGCCGCACCATGGTGGGACTTGAGGACAAGTTTATTGAGCTTGCCTTTGAGCTTGGAGAGGTGGAGGGTATGCGCGCCGAGGATATCAAGGCGTATGTGCGCTATATTGCCGACTGGCGCCTGACCCAGCTCAAGCTCACGCCCCAGTACGGATATTTTACGGGTACCGCCGGGGATTACAGCCAGGCTCTTGCCCACCCCCTTCCATGGTTATCTGCCATGCTCAACGGTGTGGAGCACGCAAACTTCTTTGAGGCGCGCGCCACCGAGTATTCCAAGGCCGCCACCAAAGGAGAGTGGCACGGGGAGGGCGGCGTGTGGGCCGCCTTCGACCGTGTGAGTCAAGTGAGGGACAATGCTGCGTGAGGGCTAACCTATGACCTGGACACCACGCGCGCGAAGCGCGTCTTTGGCGGCTTGTGTCACATTGATGCATCCACTCAGCTCAAGTGTCGTTGTGTTTGTGAGATGGTCAAGTCCTTCATCTGTGATTTGGTGACATCCGCTCAAACCCACAGTTGTCGCATGTGAAAGCAATGCGAGTCCTTTGTTTGTGACTTTTTGGCAGCAACTCAGATCCAAAACTTTTATGTTTTTAAGGTGCACGAGCCCATTATCGGTAATGTTGCTCCAGCTCAAATCCAAAGTTTCTGCGTTTGTCAAAAATGCTAGTCCTTCATCTGAGATCTTGCCGAGTTTCACCACCACATGCGTTGCAAGGCTCAGGTGAATCAGGTCGTTATTTTCTAAAGTGTAATCACTGCAAATGATGGGGACGTCCATACACTTGCCTTTTTTAAGCCAGCCGGCGAGTGTGGGTAGATCTTTTTTGCTTGAGATGGCGATTTTGGTGCCACGTGCCTTTAGAAGCACGCCATCAAGGCCAATGGAAGCATATGTTTTGCTTGCCCTGCGAAAGGAATTAAGAGTGCTTTTATCCAGATAAATGGCAATTTGCCTCAGCACCTTATGGGGCATTTCCTGGCCAAGTGCATCTTGATTTTGCTCGTGGGGTGTAGGTGTGCAAATATCCATATCTACGGCATTATCGCATGGCGGTGGTGTGCCAGCTGCCATCAGTTGGGTTGTAGCAAGGGTGGAAAGGGCCAACACGCTAAGTAAAACCGTTTTCATTTTATTCCTTTAGATGATTTGATCTATGATTCTTATGTGGGTGTGAAATTCATATTGTCAATATTATTTTCTGGATATCTTTCTTTTTCAAAACTGACGCTAATGCAGCCCAGAATAGTGAGGTTTTCTACAGTGGTAAGGTGCGCAAGCCCCTCGTCTGTGATTTGCGTACACGTGGAGAGGGGTGTTGTTGTCTTTGAGGCGCGCGCCACGGAGAAGGCGGCGTGTGGGCCGCCTTCGACCGGGTGCGTCAAGTGAGGGACAACGCCGCGTGAGAGGTTAACCTATAACCTCAACACCGCGGGCGCGAAGCCCGTCTTTGGCGCTTGGGGTGACAAGAGGGCAGCCAATTAATTTGAGTGATTGCACTTTTTCAAGATGCGACAGCCCTTTTTCTGTGATTTCTGCGCAAAAAGAGAGGTCCACGGTTGTTGCCTTCTTAAGGTGCGCGAGTCCATTGTCTGTGATTTTTGTGCAGCCAGAGAGGTCT
This sequence comes from Pseudomonadota bacterium, assembly GCA_020161545.1. Lineage (GTDB taxonomy): Bacteria > Pseudomonadota > Alphaproteobacteria > Caedimonadales > UBA1908 > JACESU01. Next base: position 10,892 of record JAIUNT010000034.1, on the reverse strand, counting down.
ACGGTTGTGGCGTTCCCCAAGTGCGCGAGCCCTTCGTCTGTGATTTTTTCGCAGAAAGAGAGGTTCACGGTTGTTGCGTTCCCCAGGCTCGCGAGACTTTTGTCTGTGATTTTTATGCAGAAAGAGAGGTTCACGGTTGTTGCGTTCCCCAGGTGCGCGAGCCCTTCGTCTGTGATTTTTTCGCAGAAAGAGAGGTCCACGGTTGTTGCGCCCGAGAGGTGTACGAGCCCTTTGTCTGTGATTTTTTTGCAGCTAGAGAGGTTCACGGTTGTTGCGTTCCCAAGGTGCGGGAGTCCTTCGTCTGTGATTTTTTTGCAGCCAGAGAGGTCCACGGTTGTGGCGTTCCCCAGGTGCAACAGTCCTTCGTCTGTGATTTTTTGCAGCCATGGAGGTTTATGGTCGTTGCATTTTCAAGGTGAACGAGCCCTTCGTCTGTGATTTTTTTGCAAAAAGAGAGGTCCACGGTTGTTGCGTTCTTAAGGCTCGGGAGCCCTTCGTCTGTGATTTGGGTGCAAGAGAGGTTCACGGTTGTAGCGTTGCCAAGGTGCGCGAGCCCTTCGTCTGTGATTTGCTGACAGCCAGAGAGGTGCACGGTCGTTGCGTTCTTAAGGCTCGCGAGACCTTTGTCTGTGATTTTTTCGCAGAAAGAGAGGTTCACGGTTGTAGCGTTGCCAAGGTGCGCGAGCCCTTCGTCTGTGATTTTTTTGCAAAAAGAGAGGTTCATGGTTGTTGCGTTCTTAAGGTGCACAAGATCCTCATCGGTGATGGTTGTGTCATCCATCACAATTGGGTGTGCTCTCCAGGTGGGTGCTTGCAGGCTTTTTGCCAGAAATGGCAGATCTTCTTTGTTTTTGACTCTAATGCGCGTGCCGCGCGCCTTCAAAAGGGCGCCGTCAAATCCTGCCTTTGCGCATTTGCGGTTTGCTTGGCGAAAGGCGTTCATATCCTCGCGTGTTAAATAGGCGGCAATTTGTGTGAGCGCCTTGTGGGGAAGTTCCTCAAAAGGAGGTGCTTTTCCTGGCACTGGCGTGGGGCGTTTGTCTACCTCTTCATTCATATGGGCGCATCCTGGGTTCACCCCTTGCACTTGTGGGGCCACAGTGGCAATCAGGGTCAGGGCCGTTAAAAAAAGTCTGTTCATTTTGTTCTCTTTAATGGGCGTATTATGTGATCGGTTAACCTATGACCCTAACACCGCGTGCACGCAGTTTATCTTTGGCGGCTTGGGTCACCTTGGTGCACCCCAGAATATTCAGGGTTTTGATATGTGTGAGCTGGCTGAGGCCTTCATCTGTGATGAGAGGGCACTCCCACAGGGTGAGCTCACGAGCGTTTTTGAGGTGTTTGAGGCCCTCATCAGTAACCTGCACGCACCCCGTGAGATCCAAAATCTTGGCCTTTGAAAGATACCCAAGGCCCTTATCTGTGACCTGGGTGCACCCCCATAAATTTACTTTATGTGCGTTTGTGAGGTGTGCAATCCCTTCGTCTGTAATCTTTTTGCATCCTGTCAGGTTCATACGCTTGGCGCGAGAGAAGTGTGCCAGGTCATGGTCAGTCACCTGGGCGCACCAAGACAGATCTATATCTTCCACATGGGTGAGGGAAGAAAAGTGCTCTGCCACGACGCCCACGCATTTCCACAGGGTGAGGGCGGTTGCGTTCCCAAAAGCGGTAAACCCTTCGCCGGTCACCTTCGGGCATCCTTGCAGGCGCACACGTGACGCTTTTTCAAGAAAGGCGAGATCTGCATCGGTGGCCCACCGGTCGCCAAAGATAATGGGAATGTTTGTGAGCCTACCCTGAGCAAGGGTCTCACTCAGGCCCGGGAGTTTTGCACGGTCTAAGATGGTGACACTCACGCTGCACGCACGGATAACACTTGTCTCAAAACCGGCTACCGCAAGTTTGTAACTTGTTTCCCGAAAGGATTTCAATGTGGCCTGGTCCAAGTGGCTGGCTACCATGGGCAGCAGCTCATAAGGAAGCTGGGTAAGGGCAAGCCCCCCATGATCGCTGTCTGTTTGCGAGACGTCCTCCTTTGGAAGGCTTGCGTGTGCGCAAGGGATCAAGAGCGCGCCCAGGAGTGCTGCGCGCGCCATGGACAGGGCGGATTTCGTTATACCCATGGGAGATTTCTCTTTCGTCTATAGTTTGTAATGTGTCAGGAGGCGCAGGACCGTGACGTTTACACTGCCGTCGTCGTTCTTATCCGTGCGGTAGACGAGACGGTTTTGTTTGTTAAAGCGCCGGGAGTAATGATCCTTCATAAAGCGCAGTGCCTCAGCGCGCCCCGTGGCCATATCGATCTTCGTGGCGAAGGGGTTGTCGCGGATTTCCTCTAGAAAGGCATCAAGCTTTGCTTGCATGCCTGGCATGGTCAAAAGGATCGCCATATCTTTCTCCGCTTGAGAGTCGAGGATAATCTTTACCTGCGTAGGGGCGGACCCTTGTGAGGACGCACTTGGTGAAGAGGAAGATGAGGGCACAGGGTGAGCCACGCGTGTGCTCACTTTAACGGCCTTCTTTTTGCTGGATTTTGGGTGAGGGAACTGGCCACGCACATTTGGTTGTGAGCTGGACGACGGCGCACTATGGGCATAGACGCTTGCCCCGGTGACACCCAGCGCCGCCCGAGCCTTGGCGCTTTCACGTTCGATAGTCTGCCATAGGGACATGTACTCTTGGACTTTTGTGTTCGCCTCATTATAACGGGCCATGGTGTCAAGGCACACATGTGCGTCTGCTTGCGCGATTACAGGGCGCTCGGCGTCCCTTTTCAGCCCCTTGAGTTGAACGGTTAACGCTTTGTGGGCGGCACTCAGTTCAGGCGCACCCAGGGCCTCTAACTTGCGTGTCATTTGAGCGAGCTTCTTAAGATGCTGATCCGCAAAATCGCAGTAAGTCTTCATCAAAAACGTGCGTGCTTTGGCGCCTTTATCTTCCCGTGAAGTTTTTTGAACACCTCTTGCTTTGCCGCGTGAGGAAGCCAGTTTTTGATCCTGAGCGCCTAAATAGGCAAAGAGTGTTGGCAAATGGCAATTTTTCTCTTGGGGTGTGCCTGCTGCTAAAATGGTGAAATACATGGCGCTTATAAAACGAATAGCATCTTCCTTTGCGCACTCGTGCTCATTATAAAAGTTACTCTTTCGCAGGTGGGACATGGCCGTCTGGAAGTGCGCTTCTCGCCGCGTTGGATCGATGCATTCAATGGCCTTTTGGGCCCAGGTGTAGCTCAGCAAGAAGTGTGTTCTCAAGAAAGCAGTAGCATGGTTGAGGGATGGTGATTTCTGAATAATCACTTGTTTAGCCCGTGCGCTCTTGCCTGTATGTGGCTTATCGTGCATGGCGTCAAGATTGAACATAAGGGCTTCAATGGCCAGATCCAGTTGGCCACCCATGGCCATCGTGCTCGCGATATCTAGAAAGCATGTTCTGAGAAAAAGCGCAGAATCATCACCTCCATCGTGGTCCTTTGCTTTCTCTACACACTTCTTCCAATAGCGTGTTGCCTGGGTTAGATCCTCTACCTCAAGAGAAATCTGAGTTGCAAAAATAAGTGTTAACAGATTCCATTCGTTCAGGTCATCGGGCATCAGATCAAAGACATCAATGGCTTTTTTGAGTTGCCCCGTTGCGTCATAAGCATTGATGAGACCGCACACATAAGTATTTCTTTGTTCTTGAGTAGGTGTGTCAAGTTGATCCCAGTACTTATGCCAATGTAAAAAGCATTGGTTGTTTCCAACTCTATGGCTTAGTTTTTCTTCTTTTTGATGTTTTCTGGCTAATGTGAAATACTCCGCCATTCCTTTGTGAAAGTATGCACGCTCTTCTTGAGTTGTCAGAAAAGGTTGACTTGCTGAAAGAGCCTTCTCCATCTGTGTCAGATGTAAGGTATCGTGGAGATTTGTATAAGCGTTAAGATGCGACTTATGGCAGGAGAAATAGTCCTCAACGCTTAAGGGAACGCTCAAAAGCGACGCCCTTTGAGTCAAGGCGTTCCATGCTTTATATGCAAGGGGGTGACGATTATCGCTGTAAAAAACCGCAAAGCCGCGCAGGATATTCACCAGATTTTGTGCTTCGTTTGGTTGGCTTTCTAAGCGCTGCAGATGTGAATCGATTGCGAAATTTTCATCATTGAGTGGCGCGTCATGCATGTGCAGGATGATAGACGCATGGATTTTTTGCTCATCTGTGAGCTGGGCCTTGAAAGCGTCCACACGCGCCGTGTCACGTAGAGAGCTTTGTTTTGAGGTTGCAAAGATATGGGACGCAAAGGCCCAAGTCATATCACCATCTGTGAGATTTGAGGAGGGGGTGCAAGGATCCGGTATGGCCATTTTCCAGGATTTGTCGGCAAGGGCAAGATCGGAGCTCCATGCCATTTTGCGTGCGTGTAAGAGGGCTCCATAGGACGGGGCAGGTGCATGTGTGGGCATGCTCTGGCTGTCTTGGTCACAATGAGGGCTTGCGCAAAGATGTGACGCATAGAGAGCAGTCAAAAGGGAGGCAGATAGAAAGTAAGCTTTCATGTTATTCTCTAAATAAATGGATATCATTTTATACTATTCTGTCAAAAAAATATCAATAAAAATGTGTTAAGGTATATAGATTGGCATTTTTTGAATATATAGCTACACCCTCTCGTCACAGCTTATAGTGTGTCAGGAGGCGCAGGACCGTGACGGTTACACCCCCATCAGCGTTCCTATCTGTGCGGTAGACAAGGCGGTTCTGTTTGTTGAAGCGTCGGGAGTAATGGTCCTTCATAAAGCGCAGTGCCTCAGCGCGCCCCGTCGCCATATCGATCTTCGTGGCGAAGGGGTTGTCGCGGATTTCCTCTAGAAAGGCATCAAGCTTAGCCTGCATGCCTGGCATGCCTGCAAGGATCTCCCTATCTTTTTCCGCTTGAGCGCTGAAAATGAAGTTTACCTCTGCGGGGAGGGTCGTTTGTGAAGACGTACTTGGTGATGAGGAAGATGAGGGCACAGGACGAGCTGGGCGTGTGCTCTCCTTAGCGGTCTTCTTTTTGCCGGTTTTTGGATGAGGGAACTGGCCGCGTAGATTCTTCTGCGAAGAGGATGATGGCGCGACATGGGGGGAGATGCTTGTCCCGGAGACGCCCAGCGCCGCCCTAGCCTTCGCGCTCTCACGCTCAATGGTCTGCCATAAGGACATGTAGTCTTGAACCTTTGTGTTCGCCTCGTTATAGCGCGCCATGGTTTCAAGGCATACGCGTGCGTCTGCTTGCGCGCTCACGGGGCGCATGGCGTCCCTTTTCAAGGATTGGAGTCGAAGGGTTAACGCTTCGTGGTCTGCGCTCAGCTCCTGTACACCCAGGGCCTCTAGTTTGCGCGACAGTTGGGAGAGCTTTGCAAGATGCTGATCCGCAAAATCGCGGTAGGTCGTCATCAGAAACGTGCGTGCTTTGGCGCCTTGATCTTCCCGTGACGTCTTATGAGGCGCTCTTGATTTGCCGCGAGAAAAAGCGACTGCTTGGGACTTTCCACCAAGATTGATCAGATTTGTGAGAATTGCAGGCAAGTACTGCTTGCGCTCTTCAGGCGTGCCGGCCTCGTAAATGGTGAAATACATGGCGCTCACAAAGCGAATGATTTCTTCCTTTGTGCATTCCAGCTCATTATAAAAGCTGCTCTCACGGGTGTGGTGCATGGCCTTTTGAAAGAATTCTTTTCGCATCGTTGGATCGGTGCATTCAACAGCCTTTTGGGCCCAGGCGTAGCTCAACAAGAAGTGCGTGACCCTTTGGCGCTCGTCGTGGATTGATGAAGGTTGATTGTGAAGAAGGGTGTACCGGCTGCTCGGGTTTTCCTCAAGGCAAATCTTGCTCACAAACTGAAGGTTGACCTCAAGGGTTTCGATGGCCAGATCCAACTGGCCGCCCATGGCCAGATTGCGACCAATCACCACAAGGCTTGCATTCACAAGGGGGGCAAAAGCGTCTACTTCATCGGGGGACTTTGCCTTCCTCAAGCTCTCTTGCCAATAACGGGTCGCCTGGGTTGGGTCTTTGGAGTCGAGAAAAAGCTGGGTGGCGAAGATGAGTGTCAAAAGATCCCACTCTTCAAGGTTATCGGGCATGACGTCCAAAACGTCGAAGCTCTTTTCCTTTTGGCCTGTCAGGTTATATGCGTTGATGGCGCCGCGCACATAAATGCCGCACTCAACGGCCGAAGGTGCGTCAAGGTGGGCCCAGTACTTATGCCAGTGTTCAAGGCATTCGTTCAGCAGTTGTTGCCGGCGCTCCTGGGAAATGCTTTGAAAGTGACTGTGCAATATCAGGTATTCCGCCATTCCTTGGTGAAAACGCACGCGTTCCTTGCGGGTTGTCAAGAGGGGCTCTGTTGCCTCAAGGGCATTTCTGACTTTAAGAAGATCAAGGGGGTTTTGGGAGCGCACATAAGCACGCAAATACATCATGTGACTGGAGAAATGATCGTCGAGGCTCATGGGGACGCCGAAAAGTGCTGCCATTTGGCTCAACGCGTCCCATCCCTTGTGGGCCAGGGGGTGTTGTGCGCTGCTATAAGACGTGACAAAGTCACGCAGCGTGTTGATGAGCTCTGGTGCATCCTCGGGTTGCGCCATAAGGGGCGCCATCACAAAATTTATGTCACTGGCTGTGGCGCCAAAAACATGGAGGATAAGAGCCGCATTGACTTTGTGTGCCCTTGGTAAAAGTGCCATGAGCGCGTCCACACGCTCTTGGTTACGGGCATCAGGCCGTCCTGACGTTGCAAAGATATGAGATGCAAGGGCCCAGGCCTTGTCACTGTCAGTCATATCTGCGGGGAGATCAAGTGGATTGGGAATGGCTTTTTGCCAGAAAGCGTCGGCAAGGGCAAGTTCTCCCTCTCCCTGCATGCTGCGCGCCTTTTGGAGGTCCGCGCTGCCAGCACTCTCGGCCGAAGATGCGGGAGAGCTAATTGCCAGCGTGGTTTGCGTGGCCTCATCCCAGTTGGTACTTGCGCAAAGGTGTGATGCATAGAGAGCGGTTAAAAGGGATGCAGATAAAAAGTATGCTTTCATGATTTCTTACAAATAATGGAATAGGGATTTTTAGTGTATGGTAAAAAAAATGTCAATATAAATCGCCCTTATTTCTTTTCTTATGATTGTCATTTTCGGTTTGAGGATGCATAAAAAAGGGGCGCTTGTGTGGCGCCCCTTTTTGTCTTCTTGAAGATTCTTTTAAAGTACTTTTTTGCAAGCTGCAAAGTCGTCCTTCGAAGAGGTGGCCGTGAGTTTGGCACACGCGGGAATCTTTGCCTTTGACTTGACGATTTTCTCAACGTACTGCGCGCGGCAGCTATCAAGGGCGGCAGTTTTTGCGGTGCCAATATTGGTAATGCCATCGCACTTGGCTTTTTTAATATAATCATTAAGTTGTGCAATGAGTTTATCTGCGTCCGCGTTGTGGGGCTTAAAGATGGTTTTTTGCCTGACTTCTGCAACGATCAGCTGTACGTTGTCTAGTTCCTTACCTGCATCGGCAAGTTTTGCGGCCAGCTTGGCTTGAGATTTCTGGAACTCAGGAGACGTAATAACGTTACGCATGCGCGCCCCTTCATCGTTGATTTTTTTCTCAATATCCGCAATATTGCGCTTGAGGTTGTCGATATCGCTCTGGATGTCATCACGCCCAACCTCTGCCCAAGTTTTTGCCCACCCAACCACTTTTCCGAGATACCCAAATGTGACGTTATTTGCGGTTTTGGCATAATAAAGGACACTGCTTTCTTGCTTGAGGGCCTCCTCGAGGGTTTTGATATCCCCTTGTTTACGTGCCTTTAGGTCTTGAAGGAGTTGGATATTGAGCTCCGTTTCCCTTTTTTGCTCATCGAGCAGGTCTTGCATTTTTGTCTCAAGCTTTGTGACAGCATTGAGAGCCCTTTTTTGCAAATCTGCAGACATAATGGAAACGGCTTTTCCTTATCCATCACAGTCTTATTAAGGGTGTTAATCTGCGCGAGGGTGGTTTGCGCATCAAGGGTGGCTACCGCCCGGTCTACATATTCTTTGGAGCTCGTTCCAAAAAGGGTCAAGGCCTCTACAGGCCCGGCCAGTAAAAAAGCAGACGCGCATACAAGTAAAAGTCTCTTATCCATGGGTTACGCCCCTTGCAAGATGAACATGGACTATTGTAGGCAAAAAAATATTAAATATTCATAAATATTTTTAAGTTTCTTGCTTTACGCGGCTGTTTTATGCCCGTTATCCAAATGATCCGCTAGGGTTGGCAAGTTCAGGACTTTCAACAAGTTTATCAGTTCCTGACGCGCGGCTACATGGGACAGGGACAAGGGAACGCCTGCGTCCTGGAGATCAAGCAGTGTCATGCCCGACAGGAAAAGCTCCCTGAAAATTACACGCTCACCAAAGCCAGGTGCTGTGCGAAAGCGCACACGCGCGGCAAGCTTTTCAAGGGACTCGAGCATTTCCTCTTTGTTGCGTGCATTGAGGGAGCTCAGGCGATTACGCACCACAACCCAGTCAAAACCGTTGCGCCCTTGCATGGCCTGGCGTTTTTTCTGCTCCCACACCATTTCTGAATACGTGCTGGGGCGTAAAATGGCTCCCGTTTGCGAGCACAGACGTGCCAATACGTCGAGATCCACAAAGCTGTCATTGAGGGGGGTCACAAGGGTGTCGGCCTGGGCGTGGGCCAGGCGCGAGAGGAATGAGTCACTTCCTGGTGTGTCGATGACGATGAAATCTTTGTCGGTCAGCGCCGTCAGGCAGGCCGTCATGCGCGCTTCTTCATCGCGCTCGGCGTCCTCGCGCACGCTTTCTTGGGAGCGCAACAGAGGATGATGGTCGGGCATAGGTAGACGAATTTTTTGCTGCTCTGCTGTTTGGGCACGGTTTTCCAGATAACGCGTGAGGGTCCCCTGGTGGGCGTCCACGTCGATGGTGCCCACGTTGTAGCCTTGGCGCACAAGGTAGGTGATTAAGTGCATGGAAAGGGTGGATTTTCCGGTACCACCTTTTTCATTGCCAAGGACAATCACATAGGGCTTTTTTGCTTGTGACATAGCGCGCGTTCCTACTCTTCTTTGCGTTGGGCCAGTCGCCTCAACATAACAATACCTGATATTATTACACCAATGGCGACGAGGCAAACAATAAGGGTGGCCAGGGCATTGATTTCCGGTGTGACCCCAAAGCGTACGCTGGAAAAGATCGTCATGGGCAGGGTGGTGGCCCCGGGCCCCGACAGAAAGCTCGCCAATATGACGTCGTCCAGGGACAGGGTAAAGGCCAAAAGCCACCCGGCCGCAATGGCAGGGGCGATCATGGGCAGGGTCACAAAGATAAAGACGTTGAAAGGGCGCGCGCCTAGATCAAGGGCCGCTTCCTCAATGTGGGGATCAAGCTCTAAAAGGCGCGAGCGCACAATGACAAGGACGTAGGCGATGGCGATGGTGATGTGTCCCAGAGCAATGGTGACGCCTCCCCGGGTCAAGGGCCATCCCATGTGTTTTGCCATGAAAACAAACATCAACAGAAGGGCCAAACCCGTCATGACGTCTGGCATGACCAGGGGCGCTGTGACAAGACTATTGAGAAAACTGCGCCCGCGAAAGTGTCGGTAACGGGCCAGGACAAACCCGCCCACAACGCCGATGGTGACGGAAACTGTGGCGGCGCACACGGCAATGCGCAGGCTCAGGAGTGTTGCATCCAAAATGGCTGTGTTGTGAAAAAGCGCTCCATACCACCGCAGGGAGAACCCTTCCCACACGCTCACGTGGCTCCCCGCGTTGAAGGAGAAGACCATCAGTGTCAGGATAGGCAGATACAAGAAAGCGTAGCCAAAGACCATGACGGAAGTGATGAATAGGGAGCGCTTTTGTTTCATGGCATTACGCGTCCGTTTGAATGGAAAGCAGTTTTTGGAACACCACAATGGGCATGACCAAAAGGACAAGCAGTGCCATGGCAAGGGCACTGGCAAGGGGCCAATCGCGGTTAATGAAGAACTCGTTCCACAGAACCTTGCCGATCATAATATTGTCGGGTCCCCCCAAAAGCTCGGGGATAATGTACTCGCCCACGCCTGGAATGAAGACGAGCATGCTGCCGGCCAACGCCCCGCGCATGGACAGGGGCAAGGTCACCATCACAAAGCCCTTCCAGGGTTTGCAACCCAGGTCATAGGCAGCCTCCAAAAGATGCGGATCAATTTTCTCCAGGGCCACATAAAGGGGCAGAATCATAAAGGGCATGTAGGAGTACACAATACCTAGGCACACCGCAAAATCATTGTGTAAAAGGGGCAAGGGCTCGCTTGTGATGTTGAGGGACAAGAACACCGTGTTGATAAGTCCTTGGGGGCTTAAAAGGCCCATCCATGCATAAATGCGGATGAGAAGGGATGTCCAAAAGGGCAGGATAATCAGGCACAGAAGAAGAATGCGCATGCGCGGGCTTGCCTTGGCAATACCATAAGCGATGGGGTATCCCAGGCATAGGCTAATGAGGGTGGCAATGCCTGATAAGCGCAGGGACTCGAGGTATGCCTCAAAGTAAAGGCTATCTTCCAAAAGAAAGGTGTAGTTCTCGAGATTGAGGCGAATCTGAAGAAACGTGCCATCAATCCACTCCACCATTTCCGCGTAGGGAGGCGCACCGATAATGCTCTGGGAAAACGAGATCTTCAGTACAAGAAAGAAGGGGATCAGAAAGAAAATAATATGCCAGCCGTAGGGCAGGGCGATGACGCCGGTGCGTCCAAAAAGACCCTTGATGCGCGAAAGCAGCGAGCCTTTTTCGCGGTGTTGGCCAATGAGGATAATGGGGCGCAAAGGAGTCATGGGTGCCTCACGCCGTCAGAATGACGCCGTTTTCCGGGCGCCATGTAA
>JAIUNT010000033.1 GCA_020161545.1 Pseudomonadota bacterium | reverse complement strand
TTGAAATTTTTCCCTTCAACTCTAGCACCGACTTGACTGCCTTTAAAAGAACCCTTTTAAAGCCTTAAACTTTTCACCGAAATAACTCAAAGGCAAGCGCTTGTGAGTTGGGGTCCACCATGGAGGCAAGCCCATCGATGTCTTCAAATAGCGTGACCTTTTGCGCGTCAGGCGCAAGGGCGCTTTGCTTGATGCGCGCCATGACCTCTTCTCGAAGGACCGCGTCTTGGATACGACCTAAATTTGCAATGGTTTTTTTCATCGCCTCGATGCTGATGGTACGCTCAATAAGGAAGGCGCCCAGAAAGAGTTGGTCCATATGGTTGAAGACATGATCTTGAACGCTTTGTGGTTGGATCTGCAACAAACCTTGCCACACAGAGCGGGTCAAGGACGCGCGGTACTCCTGGGGAAACAGGCGGTCTGTCAGCTCGAAAAGGTGTGGCAACACCACACGCGCGTGCTGGCGCCGGGCTTGGTCATCAGGAATCTGCGCCAAGCCCCACAAAATATCTTTCAACACATACATTGAATTTGGGGATGGCTCACCTGCTACCATAACTTGCATGGACGCCAAAATCTTGGTAATACCCCCCTGCAAGAGGGGTGCAATTTTAAGAGCGGCCTCTTCTCCCTCAAGGCTCAATAGTCCAGCCATGATAAAAATCGGCCAAATGGGATCTTGGGTTTCTTTAGCCAGCGCTGATATGTCCACCGCGTGAATAAGCTTGTAGCCGCGCGTGTCAGGGTCGTACAACGACATGTCTATAGCTCCTCTCATGTCTGCGACAGCGCCTGCTGGAATTTTTAGACGCGCTTGCTGCAAATAACCTAAGACCTGTTTCCTGACCTTGTCGGTTTTATAGTGGGCAAGCTTTCCAAAAACCCTGGCAAACCTCCATGCATCGTATACTTTTTCGCCCGTTGGCCTGCTTATCTCGAAGAGCCTCAAGGTGTTTGTATTTAAAAAGGCGGCCATCTCCAGGGGGATGGGGCTTTCTTCCGCCATTGGCTGTGCAAAACGGTCCAGGAGCAAGAATAATAATGTGTTCCTCACTTTGCCACGGGTTAATTTCTTTAAGTCGAGACGCGTCAAAAGTGGACGCAGGCGTCCACCGGCATCATTGGCAAGATATCTTACCACCAAATCCAAACCATTATAGTCAAGACGACCCTTGTCGTTTTGGGCAAGACTCAACACATCGGGGGTCAAAAAGTCCGCAACCTCGCCACGCTGCGATGGCACCACATTGGCAAATGCGTCCAAGAAGTCATTGAATGACGCCTGATTTATGAACTGTCTTATAATATCTGGCCTCAGGGCTGAAAAAAGCTCGGCCCTTTGCTCTTTACTGCCTAAATTACGCAACAAACCCACGTGATTGTCCACCGCAGCACTTAGGTCCACCTGGGCATAATCATTGTAAGGGTCATATTCGGTAAATAAGATCTTCAGATGACTTTTAAGGCGATTCTCGCCGTCCTTGATGGCGAAGTAGAAGGAAAAATCTTGTTCATACTGGGTCAGTTTTTGCCTCTGCACTCCGCCAAGCTTTTGGAAATATGGCGTCTTTGTAAAAGCGCGCCAGAGCCCCTCCAGGGACCCCGCGCTCACATGGGACGGCACGCCGTCCTTGGCAAACGCTTTGAGCTGCGCGTCTGTCTCAAAGGTGAGAACAGCCCTTGCACCTTCTGGTAAATGGTCCAAGTTCTTCGGATCCATGAAGTAGAGCACCCCGCCTTTAAAGCGTGTGCCCGGGGGAAAGCGGCCCTTGAGCGTCTCCAAACCATCGACCCATCCGCTTAACGCCACCCATTTATTTTCAGGGAACCCAGAATTTCCCGGCATCCCTGCTAAAAATTCATTCACCTGGGACGTTGAAACCTTGGTGGTTGTCATTTTTACAGGTATATGGGCGTCAACAATATCTCTGGCCCCTTTGCTCACCAGACGCACTAATCCTGTGTCGTTAACGTGGGAGAAAATCTGGGCCAGCACCTCGTTGGGTAAGAACCCCAGATCCCCAAGGCCCGGGTTGTGAGTTTCCATGGGAGTTGGCGTGGCAGCGCCCGTCACATCTGGTTCCTGACTCGCAGACTCTGAAGGTTCCTGCAGAAAACCTCTTTTGTGCCGCTTGAAGTTATCCCCGCGAGGATCCTCCAGGGCGCGTTTGGATTTTTTGGCGCCAGAGACGCGCGCCTCCTTGGGAGCGGGCGCCTGACGCTGGCCCTTTTCTTCACCATCAAAGGCACTGGCAAAAGACGGTGACAAACTGGCAAAGCTTGCCGCCAAGAAGGAAACACCTAGGAGAATGCGTTTTTTCATCACGTGGACCTTATTTTGACACTATAGACCCATTATTACATACATATGTTAACGATCATTGAAATTGACAACTGATTTACACTTTATGCTTTTCTGTGAATTCTCAAACAACTTCATTAAATTCGTATTTCGTTAAATCTCGCCTGCTTGGCACCTTGTGTTCTTGGACCTCAAGGCACTTGCCACATACAAAATGGATATGCGTTTTCCTTGCAAAATGCCATGGATTATGTGTATAAAGCGACGCGTGTTTTTAAGTTTTTCTTGTCCCATGACTTTGCGTGTTGCCCATTTTGATCTTGAGAGTCCCGTTCTTTTGGCGCCTTGCTCAGGGGTTACGGACCTTCCTTTTCGCCGCGTTGTCAAGCGCCTGGGCGCGGGACTTGTGTTTTCCGAGATGATTGCCTCCCAGGCCATGGTGCGTGACAGCCGGCGCACTATGAAGATGGTTTCCAAGTGCCCGACGGAGCGCCCCATGGCGGTACAGCTGGCTGGGTGCGAGCCCGAGGTGATGGCCCAAGCCGCTAAACTCAATGAGGATTTGGGCGCCGATATTATCGACATTAATATGGGGTGTCCGGCCAAGAAAGTCGTCAACGGCTGGGCTGGCAGCGCGCTCATGAAGGACGAAGAGCTCGCAACCAAAATTATCGAGGCAACAGTCAAGGCCGTCAAAATTCCCGTGACACTCAAAATGCGCACGGGCTGGGATGACACGAACCGTAACGCGCCGCGCCTCGCGCGCATCGCCCAGGAGGCTGGCATCCAAATGATCACGGTCCATGGCCGCACCCGCTGTCAGCTGTATAATGGCAAAGCGGACTGGGCCTTTATCTCCCAGGTCAAGGACGCCGTGAGCATTCCTGTCATTGGTAACGGGGATGTGGTGCGTGTTGAGGACGCAGCTGAGCTTTTGCGCCTATCGCGCGCGGACGGCGTGATGATTGGGCGCGGCAGCTATGGCCGGCCTTGGTTTTTGGCGCAAGTGGATCATTACCTGCGCACGGGCGAGCACTTGCCAGACCCAACCCTTGAGACGCAAAAAGCCATTGCCTTGGCCCATTTCTGGGACATGGTGGAGCACCACGGTGCCTATCAGGGCACAAGACATGCCCGCAAGCACCTGTCCTGGTACAGCAAGGGTCTTACGGGTTCGGCGGAATTTCGCGTAAAAATCAATCAACTGGAGGATCCACAAGAGATTGCGGATTTTGTCAGCGCGTTCTATGATGGCCAAATGACGCAAAACAAGCACAGGGCCTAACCACCATGAAACAAGCTGTCACCTCTTTGATTTCGGGCATTAGTCTTTCCAAGCTAGTGGAAGGAAAGCTGAGCCAATACCTCGAAGCATTGGGGGGAGACCTTGGCGGCGAGCTCTATGACCGGGTCATGAAAGAGGTCGAGCGCCCTCTCATTGATTTGGCTCTCCAGGTATGCCGCGGCAACAAAGTGCGCACGGCCGCCCTATTGGGGATCAGCCGCAATACCCTCAAACGCAAAATGGGCGAGCTGGGCCTTGCCTGATACCCTTGCCACAAAACCTTCTTCATTTTTTGCCTTCTTGGACCGAGCAACCAAGTGGCTTCAGGAGGAGCGTTATAGCAAACGGGTTTTTTCTTGTCTTTTAATGTTGGCAGCCCTTGCGGCGACCGCGTCCTATCTTGTGTTCTTTCGCACAGATCTTCTTGGTAAAGACACGCGCCTTGCGCTGATCCTTCTTAATGTTGATCTTATCCTGCTTCTTTTATTCGCGGTCCTTGTGGCTGCTCGTTTGGTGCGTGTATGGAGTGACCGAAAACGCGCTGGCACGCCATCGCGTTTGCACCTAAATCTTGTGCTCCTTTTCAGTATATTGACCATCACGCCCGCCATTGTGGTCACGATTTTGTCAGGCATATTCTTCAATGTGGGCGTCAATGGCTGGTTCAGCCAGCGCGTGGCCACCGCGTTAGAGGAATCCACAGCTGTTGCCGAGGCTTACTTAAGCGAGCACAAAAAAGTCATCGGGGAAAGTGTGGAAGGACTCGCCCATATTATGGCCCAGCAAATGCCACAACTCCTTCAAAATCAGGCGTTTTTCAACCATGCCCTCGACGTTTACGCCGAGATGCGGGGACTGAGCGAGATGATTGTCTTTGACCAAAGTCAGGTGCTGGCCCGGTCTCAACTAAGCTTCTCCTTGCAGTTTGAGCATATTGCCCCTGACGCTCTAGAGCGCGCTCGGCAAGGCGTTGTGATCCTTGCGTCCTCCTCAGGGGACCGCGTGCGGGCCCTGCGTCAAATCCCGGGCACCCCAGCCTTCGTTTTGGCGGGCCGCTTTGTGGACTCCCACGTGTCGCGGCGTATTGCGACGGTGCAAGAGGCCGTGGGCGAGTACCGTCAGGTGGAAGCGCAGCTGAGCAAGTTCAGCATGATTTTTGTGCAGATCTTCCTTGTCACGTGTCTCCTGCTGCTTTTTGCCGCCATTTGGGTGGGGCTGACCTTTGCCACACGCTTAGCGCGCCCCATAGAAGCCCTCATTGACGCCGCCGACAAGGTGCGTGAAGGAAACTGGTCCGTTCAGGTCGCCGAGGATATCTCCGCAAGCGAGGTAGGCACCTTGTCCCGTGCCTTTAACCGTATGACCAGCGAGCTTGAGTCGCAAAAAAAGGCCCTTACGGAGGTGAACCACCAGCTGGACCTACGCAGGCGCTTCATGGAAGACGTGCTGGCGGGTGTGACAGCCGGCGTCATCAACACGTCCCTCAAGGGCACCGTGCGTCTGTTTAACCCCTCCGCCTCTGAAATTCTGGGTCCCGATCGTCCTTTGGAAAAGGGCCGCACCCTGGCAAAGATGTTCCCAGAACTTGACGCCTTCTTAAAAGAAGCCCATCAGAGTGCCCAGGACCATCATCAAGGGCAGATTACCTTTGCCCGCCAGGGCGTTTCTCGCACCCTGGTGGTGCGTGTGGTGGCGGAGCACGGCCAAGGCTACATCATCACCTTCGATGACATCACAAACCTTGTGAACGCACAAAAGAAGGCCGCCTGGGCCGATGTGGCCAGGCGCCTGGCCCATGAGATCAAGAATCCCTTAACGCCCATCCAGCTTTCGGCGGAACGCCTGCAGCGCAAGTATTTAGCCGAGATCACCAGCAACCCCGATAACTTTAAGACCTGCATTGCCACCATCATCCGCCAGGTAGAGCAAATCGGACACCTGGTCAGCGAATTCTCCACCTTTGCCCGGATGCCGGCACCTGTTGTCGTGCGCGAAAACTTGGTGGAGCTTGTCCGCCAAGCCATGTTCCTCCAGCAAGAGGCACACCCCACACTCGCCTTTGATCTTGACCTTTCCCATGACAGGATCACCGTTGAGGCAGACCCCAATCAGCTGACACAGGTCATGACAAATTTGCTCCTTAACGCCGCGGAAGCTGTGACCGAACGCGTCAAAAAAGGGCTTTATCCCGAAAGACCCGCGCGCGTTCAAGCTACGCTGTCGTGCGCACAGGACGCCCTCACCATTGTTGTTGACGACACGGGCGAAGGATTCCCCGTCCAAGACCGAGAGCTTCTCATGGAGCCCTATATGACAAGCCGTGTGCGTGGATCTGGCCTTGGCCTTGCCATTGCACGTAAAATCGTCACAGATCATGGGGGGAGTGTCGCCCTTCTTGATAGTCCGCTGGGGGGCGCGCGCGTACAGCTTGTATTCCCCCGCAGCATGGTTGTAGAGTGTGAGAGTAACAAACTTAAAGGAACGCTATGATGGCCCGTGACATCCTCATTGTTGATGACGAACGTGATATCTGTTTGCTGATGAGCGAAACCCTTGAAGATGAAGGGTATTCCACCCGCTTGGCCCACGATGGGCCCAGCGCGCTGGAGGCCGTGCGCGCCCGGTGTCCAAGCTTAGTGATCCTTGACATTTGGCTGGGTGACAGCCGTTTTGACGGCGTCAAAGTCCTGGAGCATCTGATGCAAGATTATCCTGACTTGCCCGTTGTCATGATGAGCGGTCACGGCACTATTGAAACGGCCGTTGAGACCATTAAAAAGGGCGCCTATGACTTTGTGGAAAAGCCTTTTAAGATGGACAGGCTATTGGTTGTGACAAAGCGCGCGCTGGAGGCGACTCAACTCAGGCAAGAAAACCAAGATCTTCGCGTGCGCTCTGGCGTGGACAGCCTTTATCTTGAAGAAGCTGTGTTAACAGCTGCCCTCAAGAAAGAAATTAAACGCCTCGCCCCCACATCTAGCCGCGTTTTCTTGACCGGTGAGGTGGGGACAGGTAAGAGCTTCGTAGCGCGCCTTGTGCACCACTATTCAAACCGCGCAAAAGGCCCCTTTATCCCCTTAAGTTGCGCCGCTCTCAAGGAAGAGACCCTTGCCACGGCTCTGTTTGGCTGCGAAGAAGGGGGCAGCATCAAGATTGGCGCCCTTGAGCGTGCGCACCAAGGGACGCTGTTTCTGGACGAGGTGGCAGACTTGTCTCCTGAGGTGCAGCGCGGCCTTCTCAAGGCCCTTCAAGAGGCCTCCTTTACCCGCGTGGGCGGCACGCAAAAAGTGGCTGTAGACGTGCGCGTAATTTCATCAACGGCCCAGGATTTGAAAGAAGCCATAGCGGCTGGCACCTTCCGGGAGGACCTTTATAACCGCCTGTGCGTGTCCCACCTACAAGTGCCGTCTCTTCGCGAGCGCATGGGGGATCTGCCCCAGCTTGTGGACGTTTTCTCGAGCATCGCGGCCCTGTCCCATGGTGTGGTGCGCCTCACTTTCTCCCCAGACGCCATTCTTGCCCTCCAGACCTATAGCTGGCCCGGAAACTTAAGCCAACTTAAGAACGTTGTGGATTGGGTATATGTGACCGTGAACGAGAAAGGGTTGCCTGAAGAAGGCGTCACGCCTGACATGCTGCCCTTTGACGTAACCAATGAAACCCCTACCCTTGCCAGCAAAGAAGATGGCATGGGGCGCCTGATCACCCTGCCCCTGCGCGAGGCACGACAGGAGTTTGAGCGTGATTATTTGCTGGCGCAAGTTGTGCGCTTTTCGGGCAATATCTCCCACACGGCAAACTTTGTGGGAATGGAGCGCTCAGCCCTTCACCGAAAGCTCAAATCCCTCATGATTGAGCGCCGTTCCTAAGGTGCGCCCATGACAGAGATGATTATTTGCGGTGCAGGCCGCGTAGGGTTTAATCTGGCGCGCTACCTGTCTCGCTATAATCATACCATTACGGTCATTGACAGCGATCCGGATCTTATTTCCCACATTAACGAGCGGTTAGAGGTGAAGGCCATTTGCGGACACGCAAGCGCCCCTGAAGTTCTGCGCCAGGCGGGCGCAGAAACAGCGCAAATGATCATTGCCGTCACCCAATCTGACGAAATCAACATGGTGACATGCGAGGTAGCCCACGCCCTTTTTGGCATCGAAACCAAGATCGCACGACTGCGCAACAAGTCCTACCTTGATCCCCGGTGGTCAAAGCTCTTTGGCACCTCGCACCTGACCATTGATTTTATTATCTCGCCGGAATATGAGGTCGCAAAAAGTCTGCTGCGCACCCTTAGCGTGCCTGGCGCCCTAGAGGTTGTGCCCCTCATGGAGGATTATCTTCAGCTGGTGGCGGTGCGCTGCTCCAAGGACACACCCCTTATTAATACCCCCATTAAACAACTGACCCAACTTTTCCCAAATTTGGAAATCGGTGTGGTGGGCATCATGCGTGATGACCGCCAGTGGATCCCTGACGAGAATGATCTCTTCCTTGAGGGAGATAAGGTCTATTTTGTCGCCGCAAGCCAAAAAATAGACGACGTCATGCTTGCCTTTGGCTATGAGGAGTTGCGCACATCTAAAGCCCTTATTTTGGGCGGCGGTAATATTGGCCTGCGTCTTGCCCAAATGCTGGAAGAAATGCCAGGCGGCCCCCAAGTGACCGTCATCGAAAAAAGTGAAATGCGCGCGGCCTATGTCGCTGAAGTTTTGGGCGACAGCATCGTCCTGTGCGGAGACGCTCTCGACAAAGAGGTCCTCACCGAAGCGGACATTTCCTCCGCGCAAATGGTCCTGGCTGTCACCGAAGATGACCGGGTGAATGGGCTTGCGGCACTCTTGGCCAAACGCTTAGGCGGCAGCAGATCCTTGGCCCTCATCAATGCAGGATCCTTTGAACCCCTTGTATCTTCTCTGGGTGTGGACGCTGTGGTCAACCCCCGTAAAGTGACCGTTTCAAAGATTCTTGAGTATATCAATCGCCATCATCTGCGCGCCATCTACTCCCTAGGCACCCAGTGGGGTGAGGTGGTTGAGCTTGAAATCTTTGAGTCTTCAGCGCTTGTGGGGCTGCAATGCGCCGAGGTTGCGGTACGCGGAACCCTCAAGATTGTGGCGGTCTTACGCTCAGAGACCCTTTACATTCAAACCCAGCACCTGACCCTCCAAACAGGGGACGTGCTCGTCCTTGTGGCCTCACCTCAAGGGCGTTCAAAGATCGAAAAGTTCTTCCCCCAGCACACAGTCGCTCATTAGTCTGGCCGCAATGCCTGTTGCAAAAGGACCACTTTTAATTCTTTTTTCATAAATTCAATAAAAATTTTAACCATATTCCTCAACCCTTCGTACAATCTCAGCGTAGGAGTTAGGGGTCGCTTGCGCGCCTTTTGCTTTATGGACAACAGATGAGAGGATTCACATGAAAAAAAATATTTCTCTGCTTTTGGCAGGCGCAGCTCTGGCGCTCACAGCCACCCAAGCACAAGCGGTTCGCACAAGCGGCGGTAGCTTTGGAAGCACCCTGAACGGTGTGCCAGCTGCTGTTAACCTCGGTGCCATGCACAGCACGACTTACACTGAATTCACCAACACAAAAGAGTCCGTTGACGCAATCATGAACAGCCTTTTTGCACGCCCCGACAAGGGCGCGATGGGCGTAAAAGAAGAGCGCCGTTGGGGTCTATGGGCCGGTGGCGACTGGACAAAGATCCGCGACAAAACACGCGGCGGTTCTTGGGACACACACCTGTTCTCCGCTCTTGTGGGCGCAGACTACTACTGCAACCAATACGTGACTGCAGGACTCGCTTTGAACTACGGTCACTTCCATGGTGACACCGCGTTCAACAAGGGCACGATCCGCGACGACGCATACGGTGTTGTACCTTACTTGAAGGTTTCCTTCTTGAAGTGGCTGGGCTTTGACCTTGCAGGCGGATGGAGCCGTGTGAACAAGCAACGTGACCGCGTTGATCTGACAGCAGCCTCAGGCCAAGGGCGCAACGTATATGGTAACGTGTCCTCTGATCGTTGGTTCATCGCACCAAGCTTCAGGCTCGCGTACCAAGCCAACGAGAAAATTGGCCTCTTTGGGCGCCTGGGTTACTCTTATGCGAGAGACAACCAAAACGCTTTCCAAGAAAGCGATGGAAGCGTGTACGGCTCACAGAAGTTCAACCTCAACAGACTCCACGTGAAGCTTCAAATGGCTTACCAGTGGACAGACAGCGTAAAGCCATTCATCTTTGGTTTGTACGCCCACGATTTCACAGTCAAAAGCCAAGGTCTTTTGCTTGAGTCTGCCACCAATCTAGCCCAGGGTTACGCTAACCCAGAGCAACATCGCAGCAAGAACACATGGGGTCTTGGTACCGGTGTATCCTTCTTGGCTGACAACAACTGGAGCGGCGTCGTTTCTTACACATTCAAGAGAAACAGCAACGTCGAGACCAATGGTGTGAACATGAAGGTTCGCTACAGCTTCTAAATTTTAGACGCGGGAAAAAAGCCCCCCACACGTTGGGGGGCTTTTTTTTATGTCCGCACACATATGGTTGTGAAGACGCTCCCCATTTATTTTTAGGTATCTATAAAAAGTAGCGCCCTTTACACCCCCATGTTACCATGGCAAAAACCTTGGAGTGTGCAATGTCTGTGTCCCGTATCCTTCCTGGTCTTGTCCTGATGATAGGTCTTTGTTTGTCAGGTTGCGTGTCCCTTTTACCTGAAGCGGGCGAAGACGCGGCCATTTATGACCTGCCGGGTTCACAAAGGGCCCCTACTTCCGATGGACCCCGCCACACGGCTGTTTTAAAGGTAGCAAACGTTGTGTGCGCGCAGCCCCACGCGTCGGCGCGCATCTTAGTGCGCAGCATAAAGGCCGATCTCGCGCGTGATGAGCCCCTTGCAGGAGCTCTGTGGAGTGAGCCCCTACCTGATCTTATCTCCCACCGCCTCGTTGAATCTTTGAGGCAATCCCACCTTTTTTCAGGCGTCACACAAAAAAATGACCCCATTGATGCAGCCTACCTTCTTTCAACCACGGTGAATTCCTTTGAACTTCGCCCCACAGGCACCTCCCTTGAGGCCCACGTGGAAATGACCTTTCTCTTAAGCCACCATAAGGACAGGCGTTTACTGGAAAGCCGTACCCTTGGCGCGCGTGTGCCTGCAGCAAGCCTTTCAAAGGACGCAGGCATCAGCGCCCTTTCCCAGGCCTTTTCCAAGGTTTTAGAGGACCTGCGATCGTGGCTGGCAGCGCGTCCTTTGAAGCCCACGCTGTAACGCGTGCGTTTTTGTGTAATACAAGACAACGCACCTCTTTTTAGTTGCCATAAGCACTGGTTTTAACGTATAGAAGGAGGTATCTCCTTGCCGAGGATGTGTGATATAGCCAAAGCACTTTTATTTCGGGACAGGACGCACAGCGAGTGACGTGTATAAATACACACAAGCGACGCGCGACGCATCCCGAGATGATAGGTGGTTAGCTATACTTCCTCGGCTTTGTTGAGACACCTCAACCCATGAGCCATAAGGAGCTTATATGAAACTCTATGAAACGACGTTTATCGCACGTCAAGACATCTCCCCTGCACAGGTTGAAGCCCTGACAGAGGGGTTGGTGACAATCCTCAAGGAAAACGGTGGCAGCACCGGCAAATCTGAGTACTGCGGTCTGCGCAACCTCGCTTACCCTATCCGCAAGAACAAGCGCGGTCACTATGTTCTGATGAACGTGACAGCGTCTGCCGATGCTTTGAAAGAGCTAGAGCGCCGCATGCGTCTTAACGAAGACATTTTGCGTTATTTGAGCGTACAAGTTGAATCCCACGAAGAGGGCCCATCCGCCCTTTTAAAGGCCACAAAGTATGGCCGCGAGGACAACGAGCGTGAGCGTCGCCCACGTTTTGAAGGCGAGCGTTCCAAGTACATGAGCGACCGCCCAGCACGCCCAAGTGCCCAGGATCAATCAGCCACAGATTCACAGGAGTAAACCATGTCTCAAATCGATACACCCCAAGAAGAAGGTGCAGCACCCCAACGCCGTGTTGTTTTCCGTCGTCGCAAGACATGTCCTTTTGAAGGCGAAGGCGCTCCTGCCATCGACTACAAGGACGTCCGTTTGTTGCAAAAGTATGTTTCTGAGCGTGGTCGCATTGTGCCCCGCCGTGTGACAGCCGTTTCCGCAAAGCACCAACGTGCCTTGGCAACAGCTATCAAGCGCGCACGCTTCTTGGCACTTTTGCCTTACGTCGTCCGCTAGGGCCACATGATGGCACATACACCTGTGCCAAAAATGATGATACTGATGGGGATGGGAGCGCTCAGCTCCCTTCTCTTTCAGCTTATCTTTACGGGAACCGTTTTCGGGTATCTCCTTTCTCTTGCTTGTCAGGCGCCCATCTTTTACATTTTCTTGACCCAAGACACTCGCTCTGCTGGGCAGACGGTCATTTTTGCATGCATAACACTGGCCTTATTTATCGGTATGCCCGCAAGTCTGTTCTTTGGCCTTTTCCTTGGTCTGCCTGCGCTTATCCTGATCAGGTGCCTGACATGCACCACCGCGCCCCAAGACAGCCCTCGTCTTGCCCTGAATTTCATGGCGCTCTTTTACTACGGCGCCCTGGTGATGACACTCTTTTTTGGCCTCTTGGAAATCGCCTTTGCCAGGGGCCTTGCGGCGGAAGTTGCCCCACTTCTTGAGCGTCTGGCCCCAGGCTATGACAAGGAAAAAATGCTCTATGCCATGCGCCTGTCCCCGGGTATGGCGACGTTTATCTTCCTGACGTTAACACTGTCATGTGCGTCCCTGACCCAGGCGCTTCTGGCCAAACGCGCAAATGGCAGCACGCAATCGACACTTAATCTTGAGCATATTCAGCTCCCCATGTCATTTTGGGTTCTCTTTGTGGCCAGTGCTCTTTGCGCGTTTTTTCTTGAGGATTCATTTGTCGGCCCCTATTGTCTTAATCTTCTTCTTGTCCTGGCCACCCTCTTTCTGGTACAAGGACTAAGTGTTTTGCATGCATATTGCAGAAATCGCCCTAGGAAGATAGGAGTTTTGTGGACATTTTACGCCCTTGTGGTAATGTTCCCACATGTTGCGTTTGTGATTGCGCTCGTTGGGCTCCTTGAGCCCTTTATACAGATACGGCGCCGCATATATGAAAAAATGAGGAGATAGATATGAGAATTATTCTCAAACAGCGTGTTGAAAAGTTGGGCCAGATGGGTGACATCCTGAATGTTCGCGATGGTTATGCACGCAATTTCTTGTTGCCCAAGGGCTTTGCTGACCGCGCAACGCCTGAGCGTATTGCAGCTTTTGAAGCGCAACGCCAACAGCTTGAAGCACACAACCTGAAGATGAAGGAAGAAGCTCAGGCCGTTGCTAAGAAAATGGCAGGTCTAAAGATCGCCCTTGTACGTTCTGCTGGTGAGAGCGGGCACCTTTACGGTTCCGTGCGCAGTGTGGACCTGGCTGAGGCCATCACACAAGCTGGTTTCACCATCAATCGCCACCAAGTGCGTATCGACAACCCCATCAAGGAGTTAGGCATCCACCAAGTGCGTGTATCCCTCCACCCTGAGGTCGACGAGATTGTAACCCTTGGCATTGCCCTCACACAAGAAGAGGCCGAGACTCTCATTGCAGCTTCCGAGAAGGTGTCAGAGAGCCAAGAAGAAGCGATCCACTAGAATCTAAGAAAGATAAGGAGAGAAGGACCATGGATGAATTCGTCGCCGAAGTTCAAGAGGACATTCGCCGTGAACACCTTCTCTCCATCTGGAAATCCTATGGCAAGTACATTATTGCTGCCGTCGTCGCCCTCATCGTAGGCACGGGCGGGTACATATATTGGGAACATCACCAAAGCCAGGCCCAGCAACGGGACGCGCTTTTGTTTGAAGAGATGCTAAAAACCCAAGACCCCGCCGCCCGCAAGGACAAAATTCATGTGTTGGCCAGCAGCGGCAGCCCTGGATACCGCCTCCTTGCACTCTTTGAGGAAGCACAAAATAGCGCAGATCCAGGGGACGCGTATCGTAAGCTCGCTAAGGACAATCGTCTAGATCCTTCCTTTAAGGAGCTTGCGGCCCTTCGTGCCATCATGGCGGACATGGGTAAAGCGCCCTCACAGCGTCTCTTGGAAGAGGTAGGACTTCTCGTGAAGGCCGTTGGCCCCTGGCGTGAAGAAGCCTTTGAAATCCAAGCTTATCTTCTCCTTGAAACAGGGCGTCGTGCAGAAGCACGTAAGATCTTTGAAAACCTCAAGGCATCTCAACTTGCCCCTCCAGGTGTCAGGGCCCGCGCCCAGGCCATGCTTGATATGATTTCAAGGCTGTAAAGAAAGCGCATATCTTGCCCATGCAAACGCCCCCACAAAAAGTTTTGGTTGGGGGCTGCTTTGACATTCTTCACTATGGCCACGTCCGTTTTTTAGAGCTTGCAAAAGCCCAAGGCACCCATCTCATCATTGCCCTTGAAAGTGACGATGCGATTCTGCGCGAAAAAAAACGACACCCTATCCACACCCAGGAAGAACGCGCTCATATCCTCCTGGCACTTACGTGCGTCGACGATGTTGTACGCCTGCCGCTTCTGTCCACCTATGACGACTATCTTGGTGTTGTCAAATCCATTGGACCTGCCGTCATTGCCACCACAAGCGGTGATCCACAGCTTAACAACAAGCGCATGCAAGCCCAAACCATTGGCGCGCGTCTTGAGGTCGTCATTCCTCTCTTAGAGGGTTTTTCTTCTTCACGTATTCTGGCTCTTCTTGAAGAAGAGATATAGAAAAGAGGCTTCCTCTATTTTATTGACATATTTTAAGCTTTGAGATAAGTTTCTGCAGTGTTTTGCTCGCTGTTATAATTATGCGCTTTCTCTTAACTACTTGTCTTTCACTTATGCTTTGCCAAGTAGCTCTTTCTTGTGACCTTGACACAAACCCAGCACAAACCTCACCCATAGCCCATGTAAAAGATGAGACAGCCTTGCACGATGGCGCTGCCCATGCAGCCCAGGCGCGCGCGTTCTACGCGCAGAAAGATTACCAGAAAGCCGTTACCAGTTGGCAAAAGTGCGAGGAACTTAACTATGACTTCATGCAAATTGAAGACACCGCCATCGATCACTATACCTGTGCATTGGCGAATGTGAATCAGTACAGTAATGCCCTAAGGGTCTGGAATGAATACCTAAAACGCGTTGGCGATAAGGTTCATCCTGATCGGTATCAAAGCTTTGCAATGAACGCACTCGCCGCTCGTGATTGTGCCGTCTCTCTAAAGCTGATTGATCAATTCATAACGCTTGGTGGGATGCCCAACTCACACACTTACTTCATTAGGGCACTGTCCCTCACCAACCTAAGGCAAAATGTCAAAGCGCTCTCCAGCTGGAGTGAATATTTTGCCCTAGAGGATCCCGACGACATACCGGCCAATTGCTTTTATTACGCAGCAGAAGCGAGCCACTATGCCAAGGAACACAAAAAAGCAAGAAAATATATGGATGGCTTTTTGGAGAGCACATCGAAGAATAACAAGTCGATAAGAAGCGAGCAGCACTGTCTTGCCGCACAAATATATCAGTCTGACCACAAGGATTATAAAGCGGTCTCTCACTGGGAAATTTTCTTTGCGAGCCCTGATAGCAGCATAGATCCCTCGCATTACCTAGGCGCTGCAATGGCTTTTTACAACACCCAGCAATACCAAAGAGGGTTAGATCTTTTCAATGAGTATTATGCTGTCACACCAAAGCAAAAGCGCCTTTTGTTTTGTGTTTTTTTCATGGGAGAACTTTGTGCAGCTCTTAATAACCCAACTCACGCGGCCATCTATTTTGATGAGGTCCTAGAGGCAAGCCCTTCACGACAGAAAGTCCTTACCAATGACGCACGTTCAAGGTTTCTCACTGCCGCCAGCACCTATTTAGTGCTTGGGCAGCGCGAGAAAGTAGCCCAGATCATCGCACTTCATGACTCTCTCAAGCCAGACGCCCCGCCACTGGTTGATGATTTCATATCAACCACAAACAAAAAAACAGGCGTAGGTAAGAAAAAAAACCGTGTGAACGCACACAAAGCAGCAAAGGTAATCAAAAGCCAGATCACGCAATTGGAATCCCAGCGTTGTGATGATCTGGCCAAGAATTTGAAAGGCCTTTCATTTGAATTCATTTCTAACCCTGAAAAAGAAGAGCGCACACGTGCTGAGCTGCTGGGTGATCTGTTTAAACTCAAAGAGGATCTCGCAGCACTGGGTTCACCCACTTTGCAAGCATCACATGGGGAAAACAGCACCCATGGGGGCACTCCAAACAACCTCTTGGCGCTTCGTGAAAAGGTCATCGTGCTTGAGCGTCGCTGCAAAGCGCTCGCATCCCGCCAAAGTGACGCCGAAAAAGCAGATGATAAAGCAAAGACACTTGCCTATCTCCAAACACTTGGCTGCGAGGAAAATGACCTTGTCCCGCTTGTAACGCCAACAAACTTACGCGCCCAGTATGGACACGCAAAACCCGCCCCCCAAGCGGAGCCTGAAAAAACACCTTTGACGTCCCAGCAAAAACCTGTTTCCGCTAGCTTAAAACCAGCGGTAAAGATCACATTTTCTGCGCTCCCCCATGTTGAAGGACAGCTGGGGAAGCTCACGCAAATTCCAGGTCACGCTGCAAAATATGACGCCTACTTGGCCGAAATTACAGCAGATCCCGCAGGACATACGCGCAAATCCGGCCACTTTGAAGCCTTGGTAGGAGAGCAAGGCCTTTTTGCGTACCGGTTTGATAAAGGCAACCGTTTGACCTACCGCACGGTTAAAACTGGTGAAAATACCTACCACGTCACAATCCTGAGCGCTTTTGGGCATTATAAAAATCTCAAAACCCAGATTTCCCAAAGTCATGCAAAAGACGTGAGTAGCCACGCCGCTTCATCTCCAGCGCAAACGCCAAAGACCGCATCCGCCAAAAAAGGAAAAGCAAAAAAAGGTAAAAAACGCAGTTAACTTTCCAGTGGTCTCAGCGGAATCTAGCCAAAGGAATTTTTGATCGAAACGCACGAAGCAACAGAAAATCTTTGAGATGTCATTATTTGTTGATTTTCTGTCAACAATCTTACATATTCATGTTTGATGTTTTTCTAAAGTAATATGATGCGTACACTTCTTTTATCTTGCCTGTCTCTTACACTCGCCCATGCAGCCATGTCATCGCCCTTTGAGAGCGGCGCTCCTTGTGCTTCCCTGGGCGCACCCGCGGCGCAAGAGCCCCCTCTTCTTCTCGACGGCCCATCATACGCCGCCCGGGCGCGGGCGTCCTACATGGAAGGAGAGTATCGCAAGGCTGCCCTGGACTGGCAAAAGTGTGTGAGTCTGAAATATGACTTTCTGCAAAGTGAAGATGGTGCCATTGATCTTTACACAGATACCCTAAGGCACATCGGTCTCTACACTGAGGCACTCGATGCTTGGAAAGTCTTTATGACAAATACTCAGCCCTCGCGCGTGCCCACCCGGTACTATGAAGCGGCTGCATCCTGTGCCCTTGGCGCCGGCAGCTACGTTGATGCCTTAGACTACATCCAGCAGTTTATGGCAACAGGTGGTCAGGAGTCGGCTTCTACCTCTTTTATTAAAGCTCAGTCCCACACATTTTTGAACAACACCCGTGAAGCCCTCTACCACTGGGGCAACTATTTCTCATTGGACTCACCTGATCATATCGCACCCGCCAGTTACTTTAATGCTGCCCAAGAGTTTTATATGGCGGACCGACATAAGGAAGCCGCAAAGTACATAAAACTCTTCATTGAACAAATGGTGAAGCAGAACCAGCATATAATGCCCTACGCCCATGCCATGGCGGCCAGGATCTATTTCGCTAGCAAAAACACCGACAGCGCAGTGGCGCAGTGGGAGGCTTTTTTTGCCCACAAAGATACCCAACCAGGCCTTCAGGATTATCTAAGCGCTGGACTTGCCTTTGACGGGGCCCACCAATACGAAAAAGCCCGTGATCTCTTTCAAACCTACTACGACCTCACACCAAAAGAATATCGCATTTTGCCTTGTGTTTTGGGACTGGGCCGCATTTATGCAACCCTGAATGATGCCCATAACGCTGTGCGGTGCTTTGATGAAGTTTTAAATGCAAGCCCTGAACGACACAAAGAACTTGCCCCAATTCAAAGCGTGTGGTTTTTGGCAGGTGCTGCGACCTATGTGGTTCTCGACCAACCAGAAAAACTTGCAAAGCTCATCAAACTCCATGACCGCCTAAAGCCGGACGCCCCATCTTTGCTAAATTACACCTTGACCAAGCAAGCTGGGCCAAAACGTTCTTTCAAGAAAAAAACCCTGAGCCACCTAGAAATGGCGCGCATTATTAAGAAGAATATTATCGCCAGTGAGATTCAGCACTGTGAGGACCTCATCAAGCGCCTTGCCAAATCCACCTTTCCACCGCTTTCTCACTTAGAGGATCATGAAAGGACCCGTGTCGAGCTTATGGGGGATGTGAGCCTTCTCAAAAGACAGCTCTCAAATCAGGGCGCGTCAGTGTCAACGGCATCTGGTTTGTCATCAAGTTCTTGCGAATCCACAGCCCACGACAATCTACTCGCCTTGCGCCGTAAAATTACGTCCATTGAAAGGGCTTGTGACAATCTGGACAGAAGCCTTGGGCAGGCAAAAAAAGAGCACCGTAAAATGCAAATTGCGTCTTATCTTGAGACCCTCGCCCATGACGCTCCCCATATTGAGTCATTCCCGAGGACCCAAAATATGCGCGCGCAGTTTGGACATGCAAAGCCTGAGATCACCCAAGCGCCACCTAGCCCTTTGTCTTTCTCATCCAGCGCCCCCATTGCCCAAAGCCCAGCGGTCGCGCCTGTGGTGAGATTCACGCAGCTGCCTCACGTCCATGGACAGCTTGATAAGCTCGCGCAAATCCCAGGACATCTGGCAAAGTACAACACATACCTCGAAGAAATTGCATCGGGTCCCACAACAACAACCCATAAATCAGGTCATTTTAAAGCGCTTGTGGGCGAAAAAGGGCTATTTGCATACCGCTTTGATAAAGGCAATCGCCTGACTTAGCTGGCAACTCAAACGGGTGAAAACGCTTACCATGTCACCATCTTAAGCGCCTTTGGGCACTACAAAAACCTGCAAGCACAAATCGCCCAAAGCCGCCCTCAAACGTCGTCAAGCAGCACAACTCCCGCTCAAAAGGCAAAGCCCACACGCGGCGTCAAAGGGAAGGCTGGCAAAGGGAAAAGACGCCGGTAAGCTGACGTCCATCCAGTCGCCAGACCTTATAACCCTCAAAAAAAACCAATCAAATCAATGGGAATTTTTACTATTTTTTTGATTGATTTTTTTGACAATCGAACAAATATATAAAATAGATTTTATATTACCAAGGCATCATATGCGTAAACACACACTCTCTCTTCTTGCCACTCTTCTGACCTACCCTACCTTTTCCTGCGCAAGCGCACTTGGTGACGAGACACACACATCAAAACAAAGGCCTACTGCGATCCCTCTCATAAATTTAAGCAACTACACTGGCGAAATAAGCACTAGATTAAGCGTCGCTACAGATGCGCACACAGAGCTTTTAAACAGTTACGTCGTCAGTGCCGTCCATGAAATGAACGCCGGTCAACTGAGTAATGCGCTTACCCTCGTCCAACAGTTTCTCAGTGCTGGAGGCGTTCATAATGAAACGACGCACTACATTATCGCCCAATCTGCCATGCTCTTACGAGACTTCCGGGACGCCGCGCACCACTATGAGAAATATATTTCCCTCGCTGAGCCTGAGAACCTAACGTCTCATGTTTACTTTAATGCAGCAGGCACGTGTTATGAGCATTTTCTTTCTCTTTATGCCTCTGGCAATGCAAAGCTGAGCTCTCAATACACAAAGAAAGCTTCTAAGTATATCACCCTGTTTTTGGAAGCCTCTGCGCGTGAAAATTCTCCTGTGACCGCACAGAATCACGAGATATGCGCTAAAACTTTTACTACGAACAAAGAGTTTGAAAAGGCACTTTTTCACTGGAGAGCCTTTTGTGAAATACAGGAAGGTCAGGACCTTATAGAGGGTTACGGCTTTACTGGCGATATGTTGTCCGCCATGGGAAACTCCGAAGAAGCCTGGCATTTTCTAAAAAAGTTTCATAAAGCAACACCTCCTGAAATGCGTGATTTAAGGCGTGTTTTTATGCTCGTCAAAGCGGGGCTAAACTTAGGAAACACGCAAGAAGCGCTTGGTTATTGTGACGAAATTCTCAGAGCAAGTGCTAAACGTCAACAATGCCTCAAGCTGTGCCCCTCAGAGTTATTTTTAAAGAGCGCTTTTGCCTATCTCCTCGACAATCAACCGGCAAAAGCCGCGCAGGTTGTCACGATGCATAATAGGCTAAAGCCAAATGTCCGCCCGTTGGCTATATCACATACGATGACAAAAGCTTCAAAGGGAGACAGGAAAACGTCCCCTGAGCAAATGGCGCAGGCTATCAAGCAGCAAATCTCAAATGACGTACACGAGCGCTGCGAGGCCCTTGCGGGAAAAATAGAGAACATTTCTTTTGCGTCCTTCGATGACGTTCAAAAGCAAGAAGATGAGCGCGCGCAACTCATGGAGAGTCTAGTCACCTTGAAAAATGATTTGCAAGGCCTTGACGCGGGCAGCAGCGCGCCCCACGCCGCCTCATCAAGCTCAAGTGATACCACCTCTACAAGCGTAACCCATTTGACGATTCAGCGTGACATCGACACCCTTGAAAGGGTCTATGGCGACCTAGAAAGAAAGCACCAAGAGGCGCGTAAGCTCTCCCTCAAAAAGATG
>JAIUNT010000032.1 GCA_020161545.1 Pseudomonadota bacterium | reverse complement strand
TGTGTCAAAGGTCACGCCCTTACCAATAAAGGCCACGGGTGCTGCGTCTTTGGCGCCGCCCTTCCACTGCATGACAACGACGCAGGAATCCTGCACGCTACCCTGTCCTACGCCCACAAGGGCGCCCATGCCCATCTTTGTGATGGTGGCAAGCTCAAGAATTTCCACCTCAACGCCCAGAGGGGTCAGCTCTTCTTTGATAAGTTTGGCGTAGCTCAAGGGGAACAAAATGTTGGGGGGAAGGGTCACAACCTCACGGGTGAAGAAGACGCCCTTGGCCAAGGCCTCTAGAGGCGTGAACAAGGATTGAGCCTTCGTGTGGTCAGATGTGATGACAGTAACTTCTTTCAGGGCAGGCTTCTCGTCCTCTTTTTGCTTTGTCTTAAAGCGGTCACAGCGCCAGCTGCGCAAAAGGGCGCCTTGTCCGAGGGTCGCGGCAAACGTCGTCTCGTCCATTTTGTCCGTACGCGCGCCGCTCGTCACCACTTGCACGCCCGTCTCGCCGGACATGGCAAGCGCCCCGTAAATGGCCCCGCCCACCTTGGCGGCTGCAAGGGCATTGAACTTATCTTGTTTGCCAAGACCCACAAGCATAAGACGCGTGGCGTTTATGCCATTTGGCGCGCGCAGATCCAAGACCTCACCCACTTTGCCCTTAAAACGGCTGGCCTCCAGGGCGCGGGTCAGGGCCCCGCCCACACGCCCGTCCATATCCTTGGCGCCTTCGGTCAGATCACGCTCAAAGGTAAAAACCACGTGGGGCTGGGTGTCCTTTGTGGGGGCGGCTGCAAAGATGATATCCATGGTGTGCTCCTGTGTTTGAGGGTATAAGTTGTTTTTTCATCTTAAAAGTTATGGGTGAAACAGAAGGTTTTGTAAAGGCTTGTCGCGCTGTGTGGGGGTTGAGTCATGCGTCTTATTTTTGCGTTTATTGCTTGTAATCTCTCATTTTTTCACCTTATCTTTGCCTCTTCGGCATGTGTGAAGGAGCAGTGTGCTCTTGTGGACGCCTATCTTGATGATCCCCGCCTGTGTCAGGCCCACATGAAGGATTACGCCCTACAAGTGGCGCGAGACGACCCTTTTTACGCGCCTCTTGTGCCCTACTTTGAGCCTCTGGAAGGACTCGAAAGTCTCAGCACTATTCCCGCGCATGTGGGGGAGTCTTTTCACACCTCTTTGAGCGGTCCTCACCAAACGATTTTACGCGCTTACGCCACGCTCCACCTGGCAGGTTTAGAGGCGATGGATCCCTGGGATACCATGGATTTAAAGACACTTTTGTGGGCGCTATTTTTATCCAGGGACTTTCTCCTGGAGGAAAACCTTGCCAAAGCCAGGCAGCACCCTCATCCCATCGTGCTGGACGCCTGCCATACCTTAGATCGGCTCCAGAGCCAGGATCAGCCCCTGCCAAGAAGGCGACCCGGCAGTCCCATGGCCTGCGTGAAGATCGTCACCCTTGTGCATCCCCACCATGTTTTCGAGCGGGAGGCCTGTCTGTACGCCCTGGGTAAAGGCGTCCATCTTTTGGGTCTGTCAGCATTGCTCTTTACGGGTCATGGCGGACTTTTTCCCGATCCTGTGTTGATGGTGTCCCATGACCGGGGGCATTTGGCGCATCTTATTGATATGGAGGGGAGCCTTGAGGAGGCCCGCAGATCCCTGGCCATCATTGGATCCTTTTCAAGACAGATGCTGACCCTTGCTGGGGACGAGAAGCTTTTTGCGTCTGACGAGCGTGATCTTGCCCTATATATTGCCTTTTTGCTTGTGCGAGAGACAATTGTACATGCTTTCACAAACCCTTACCAAGCGCTTCATCCAGACTTTGAAGGCAAGGTACCCAAAGAACTCAACATCTTTGCAGCCCGCGGGGAAGCCTTTGGTCTGCCAGCGCTGACAAAGGCCTATGGAGAGGCCTTCGCGCGCAAAGGGCTCCAGGATTTGGCCGAAGCGCTGTGCGATCTTGCGCCCCAGTATAAGGACGAGATCATGCCAGGTGGTGTCCTTGAAACCTATGACGTGCACACCTCCATCAACGCTCATGTGAAACTCACCCACTGGCTTGAGGAGAAAGTGCTCAGGCACATGCGGCCCCTTGCGCGCTTTGACGATTAAAAACTGGACAAACAAATCCTTTTTGTTTACCCAAGGGAGGTCTTAAAAATTGAAAGGATATTAAAAGTGAACAAATTGGCAAAAATAATGCTACCCCTCCTGTGCCTGGGTCTTCTGACGGGGTGTGCCATTAAACGTGATAACATGGAGATCCATGATGCCTGTTTAGAAAATTCGGGAACAGTCGTAATTGCGCAGATCGAAGGATTTGAAAAGCCAGGGTTTTATATGGACGGACAGCAAGGACTCGTTGATTTTGCCATCAACAAGGTGGTCACAGGAGGCGCTTGTGACGCAGTTGAAGCCATTGATACAAAGCCTATTATCCAAGAAGGGTACTATAAATCTTTTGGGAACACCTTTGAAAGTCACTGCTTTAAAGTGAAGGAACTGCGCGAACCACTCAAGAGAAGTAAGTTACAAGACCATGCAGTGAGTGATGCAAAATTTGCACCTTATGATTTTACGTTTCTTAAGAAAGAATATGACGCTGATTATGCTCTAATCCTAGATCCTCGCCAGTTTGGCACAACGCGCAAATATTATGGTTTTATCCCCATGGGCAGACCAAAGCCATTGAGTGTTTTCACATTGTACCTGGTGGATTTGAAGGATGGATCTCTTAAGGGACACTACAACAGCGACACGCTTTTGGATGGTCCCGAAGACTGGGATTCTCCACCCACGTTTAAGCCATTGGTTGATAGCATCGTACGTCTTCTAGAAAAAGGGCTTGATGACGCACACCTCTACCTGTGCGGCGATAAATAAATCGTTGCCTGGGGCAACAAGGGTCCTTTTCTTGAAAAAGGGCCCTTGCCAGGGGGCGTGCTTTGGTGTAGAAGAAATCCCAGGCGGCTGGGTAGCTCAGTTGGTAGAGCAGAGGACTGAAAATCCTCGTGTCGGGGGTTCAATTCCCTCCCCAGCCACCATTTCCCTTGAAAATTCCCTCCATTTTGTCATAATTGCATTTGAGTTGTATGCTTCAACAGGAGAACCCCTATGTCTTATTATTACTGGCACTTCCTTGTTTCCCGTGCGTTATGTCTTAAACAAGAAGGTGTCCCATGTCTCAAACAACGCTAATCCTGTGTCCACAAAGTCCCTTTTGTCACCTCTTTTCTAAATCATATTCTGATCACCATCCTTATCTCTATGCTCATGGGTCTTATTGGCCAAGCGCCTAAGATTCGTTAACCCCCACGTGTTATGTTGTTTTGAGAAAGAGAATAAAGGATTTTAAGTCCCATGAGTTTCATTGAGTTTCTAGGTGCCCTTGAGCTTGGGTGCATTTTCGCCCTGGTGGCGCTGGCTGTGTTTATCACCTTCCGCGTGCTGGATTTTCCTGATCTGACGGCGGATGGCTCCTTTCCCCTGGGGGGCGCTGTTGCGGCCGTGTGTTTGGTTGCGGGCGTGAATCCCATCCTTGCCACGGCTGCTGCCTTTGGGGCGGGGGTTTTGGCGGGTCTTGTGACGGCTTGGCTGAATCTAAGATGGAAGATCCTCCACCTTTTGGCCAGCATTTTGACCATGACCGCTCTCTATTCCGTCAATTTGCGCATCATGGGTAAGTCCAACATTGCGCTTTTGGACGAGAAGACCATCTTTACTTTTGCCCAGGGACTTTTTACCGATGAGGCGTCTGGCACCCTTGCTGTGCTGGGGGCGCTCCTTGGGGTCATCTCACTCCTCTTTTGGCGTTTTATGGTGTCCCAAAAAGGGCTTGCCCTGCGCGCAACGGGTGCCAACCCGCGTATGTCGCGCGCCCAGGGGATCAGCACCCAGGCCACCACCGCCTTTGGCGTGGGACTCAGCAACGGCATGATTGCCCTGGCAGGCGCCCTTTTTGCCCAAAGCCAAGGCTTTGCAGACGTCACCATGGGTGTGGGCACCATCATTTTTGGTCTGGCGGCTGTGATCATTGGCGAGGTCTTTTTGCCCTCCCGGCGCATGTGGGTCATGGTGGTGGGGTGCCTTGCTGGCGCCTTTATTTACCGCCTGGTTGTTGCCTTTGCCTTGAACGCCAGTGATCTGGGCCTGCAAACATCTGACCTTAACCTTGTGACCGCAGCCCTCGTGGCCTTTGCCATGATGATTCCAAAGCTGCGCGGTCAAAAAAACGTGATTGGGAGATAACCCATGATTACCCTTGAAAATATTTGTGTCAGTTTTAACAAAGGAACACTTCTGGAGCGCGTTGCCCTTGATGATGTCAGCGTGACCATCGAGCCTGGTGCCTTTATCACTGTTATTGGCAGTAACGGTGCTGGAAAATCAACGCTTCTCAATGTACTCACAGGCAATATCCTGCCGGACGCGGGGCGCATTGTCATTGGTGAGACAGACGTGACGCGTTGGCCAACAGAAAAGCGTGCAGGCCTTGTGGCGCGCGTCTTTCAAGACCCTCTGGAGGGGACATGCGGGGCGCTTAGCGTTGAAGAAAACCTGGCGCTGGCCAGCCGTCGTGGGCAAAGCCGGACCCTTGCCATGGCCCTTGGTGCCAAGAACAGAAGCACGTTTCGTGAGGCGCTCGCGCAGCTGGGTCTGGGTCTTGAGGACCGCATGGCCCACCCCATTGGGCTCCTCTCCGGCGGACAGCGTCAAGCAATCTCACTCATGATGGCGGTCTTATCGCCCCTTGAGATTTTGGTGTTGGATGAGCACACCGCCGCCCTTGATCCGCGCACGGCCGCTTCCATCATTACCCTCACCAATACCTTGGTGGCGGATAAAAAGCTCACAACCCTCATGGTGACCCACAGTATGCACCAAGCCCTTGAGGTGGGTACGCGTACCCTCATGATGCACACGGGACGCGTGCTCCATGACCTGGGCAAAGACGCTCGTGCAAAACTCTCAAGCGCTGATCTCCTGGGCCTTTTTGAGGAGTTAGATCCAGCTTAAATAACAACGTGGGTAAGGAGTGCAATTAAGATTATTTTAATGTTTATCCCTTAGATTTTTTCTGCAAACGTAATCGTCAATCGTTGATGATCGAAAAGAAAAGAGTGGGGAAAAATGAAAAAAGTTTTACTAGCCACGCCAATTCTGGCTGTTGGTTTTGTGGGTATGGCGCTGGCAAGTACTGAGGGCCACAACCCGTCCCAAGAGTCTGATGCCAGCTCTCAAAAGGAAATGGTTAACGAGACCATTGCTCACTTTGGAGAGAATGTGCGCCCATCCACCGTAAAAGGAGCTGGCGATGATGCGTATCATCAGACGCACGCGTACGCATACAACGCTCATTAATGTCTAGGAATATTGTGGGGCGGGGGGCTAACCTTTCTCCCCACTTTTCTGCCTTAAGGGCGCTGGGGAGCGCGCCTAAACACTTCTTATCCTTTTCTTGCGCCCTTTGTTTTTTCTTTCCTTTTTTGTACTACACACCGATGCGTATCGGCATTTGGATTGAGTCAGAGTTTATGATTCTGTCGATGCAACTTTTTAGTGTGGCGATGGCGGGTGTGTTGGCATGGCGTATGCCACAACGCTATCCACTTGAAACCCATCCGGCCATGCTGTGCTTGGGTGGGCTCATTGTCTTATCGTGTCTGCTTCTTCCCTTTCACAAATTTATGGGGGCCAGTTGGTTTGGCCCACCCGAAACCGGCATAGGTATCGGACTTTTTTTGTGCACCTTTGTGCTGATTTTTGTTTTCTACGGGGCCCTTGCTGAGGAGAAAAACACGCTGATAGGCCTTGCAATCCTTGCAGCTGCTCTTCTTGGGCTTTGGATTCTGAGTGTGAACAAGGGCCTGTTCCCTGTGAAAAACATCTATACATTCAATAGTTTTTTGGCTTTTGTGGGCGTGGCTGCTGTTGGATTTATGGCACGTGTTGACATGGGCTGGCACAAGCTCACATGTGCTTTGTGTGCGCTTTTTCTTATTGCCGTGTCAGGGAACAAAACAACCCTCGCGGGAGTTGTCTTTCTACCGGTGATGCTCTGGATCTTGTCGCGCGTCCCCTTTGTAAGCGAGCGCCAAATGGCCGCGCTTGTTGTGGTGCTCACCCCCCTTGTGATTTGCACCCTGGAGTGGGCTGTCGCCTCGCCAGATCGTTTGGTGACCATTTGGTCCAGGCTTTTGTCTCAAAAAATCGTGTTCCTCGCGTTTCTCGACAACCCGTGGGCGCTCTTACACGGTTTAGGCTGGGGGCATTTTTCAGAATTACTTTTTACCTATCACGAGCCCATTACAAGCAATCCTGCTCTACTCAAAAGCATGCCTGATCAAGTATGGGACGCATACGAGCGTTCTGATTTTCACAATCACAATAGTTTTTTGGAAACATTGTCGGCACAAGGTCTTTTGGGGCTCTTCTTGCACTTGGGATTTTTGGGTTGCCTCATGTTTTACTGCGCGCCCCCGCGCACCAAAGAGGTGTTTAGTTTTCTTTTTCTCTATACGTTGACCAGCAGCAATTGGTTTGAGATGCCAACAAGTGTCCCCTTTACAGCCCTGGCCTTTGCATGTGTCTTAGCGCCTCGGTCTTCGGTGAAGGGTTCTGTGCCCTCGCGCAGACAAAAGACTCTTTTTATGACATTTTTTGTGGTCTTGAGTGCCACATTCCTAGCAAATCTTAAGACAGCACTTGAGCATGACACGGCGGGCACAGGGCGTATGGAGGATGCGCTGCATGCTTACTTTCCTTCCTTCCTTTCGTCGTCTTATTACGCGGATTTTTCAAGGGGCGGGGCTTATTTGTCTAAAGAAATTGATACCTTTATCTACGCATCAAAAGTGATCACTCACAAAAGGGATGTTATTGATTTTACTAAGCGGTATCTCTATTTTGCAGAATCCATCTTACGCTACCGTCCAAAAAGTGCGCGGCTCGTGGAGGCGCAAAAGCGTCTGGAGGCACTCTTGTTTGATGATTTAAAGGAGGAAAGCGCCTTTGATGCCATACGGATGAAATACCCAAGACGTGTCTTGTCCCAAAAATAACCTTGGGTTTTGATGTAACAAAACAAAAAAGCCCGCAGAAAAACTTCTGCGGGCTTTTAAGGTCGAGGATCGAAGCTTTAGAAGCTCTTTGTGATGGTGAAGTAACCCACCGTACGACCGATGTCTTTGCGATCGCCTTGACCGTTCGTCACCGTGTAGTACTTGTCGTCGTTGTCCGTTGAAGACACGCCCACCTTCAGGTTCAAAGCGTACCAATCATCGGGTGTTGTCCAATCGAGGCTTGCGCCGTAGTTGGAGTAGCTTAGCTTGCTGTAGTGGTGGACCTTTTGATAGCCATACACCACGTTCAAAGCAACACCGCTGTCAAACAGTGGGAACCTGCCAGCACCTTCCAGGTACCATGAGCCCCTGGAGTTGCCATTGGGATTGAGCTGCCAGCCGGGTGCAAAGTTACCGTTGATGCCTGACTTGTCTGTGACAGAGTAAGCAAAGGTTGCTGTAAACCATTTCCAGCTGACCGATGGGATCAATTCCATGGCGTTGTAGTTGTCATTGCGCACATCCCCGCCAAGGAAACCAAGATTGGCGTTTGGATCAATGGTGGCAGGATTGGACTTGGCACCGGGATAAAGATACCAGTAAGCCAAAATCTTGGCACTAAGGTCGCTCGTGAACTCATGCTTGTACCCAAAGTAGGCATCGAACTCTAAGCCGTCGCTGTTTGAAAATTCTGTGCTTGAGATGTTGGATGCCCACACACCTACAAGCGGCGTATTTTTCTCGTATAAGCTTGCTTCAAGAGCGCCTTGAACGGCTGGCCTCCCAAAGGTTTGGGTTTGGCCGCGGAACAGATAGTCTGTTGTGAAGGCAAGGCTGCCTGTCAGATAAAAGGGCTTTGTTTTTGCCGCAGGCGCACAGTCCGCAGATGCAGTCAGTGGCGTGAGAAATGTTGCAAGGCATAGAAGCTGTTTGGCGAGTATTTTTTTCATTTTTCCTCCTGTTATTATCTTGTTCTCAAAGCAAGACACAGGAATAATTTATCTTAAATTTTTGTGGAATATAAAATATCTTTCCAATTTTGCACAAAAAAAAGTGGCCTGAGTCTTTCAGGCCACAGAAAAGTTGAAATGTTAAGAAAGGATTAGCGTGCGTAGTACATGCCGAATTCCACGGGGTGTGGGCGCCTGTCAAGCTCTGCCGCTTCTTTGAGTTTCAACTCAATATAGGCGTCAATGAGCTCATCCTCAAAAACGTTGCCCTGGCGTAGGAAATCCCTATCTTGATCCAGCTCTTGAAGGGCCTCCCGCAAGGAAGAGCACATGCTCTTTTTCTTGAGTTCTTCGTCCTCGTAAAGGTTCACCTCCATGGAGTCGCCGGGATGGATCTTGTTACGGATACCATCAAGGCCAGCCATGAGCATGGCCGCGAAGGCGAGATAAGGGTTGGAGCCTGGGTCTGGGAAGCGTGCCTCCATACGGGCGGCTTTTTTGTTTTCCACGTGGGGAATACGCACGGCCGCCGAGCGGTTGTTGGCGGCGTAGGCAAGATAGACGGGCGCCTCATAGCCTGGCACCAGGCGCTTATAGCTGTTGGTGGTGGAGTTTGTAAAGGCATTGAGGGCCCTGGCGTGCTTCAAGATGCCGCCGATGAAGAAAAGCGCTGTCTCGGAAAGGTTGGCATATTTGTCACCCATGAAGAGAGGGTCGCCCCCCTTCCACAAAGACATGTGCACGTGCATACCGGATCCATTTTCGTCAAAGACGGGCTTTGGCATGAAGGTGGCTGTTTGTCCATGGGCATGGGCTGTTGCACGCACAACGTTCTTATACATTTGCAGGTTGTCGGCTGTGCGTGTGAGTTTGTCATACTCAAATGACAGCTCATGTTGGGATGTACCAACTTCGTGGTGGTGCTTGATCACCACAAGGCCCGCTTCGTGCATGGCCGAAAGCATGTCCCCACGCAAGTCTGTTCCTTGGTCAAGGGGCGCTGTCTGGCAATAACCCTTACCTTTGTCGATGCGTTGTCCAGTTGTTGTGGGATCAAAGTGAGAGGTGAAGAGGGCGCCCTCATGGGCAGAAGTTGTTTCCCGTGAAAGCATTTGCGCAAAAATCTCAAAAGGTGAGACGTTGAACTGCACCTCATCAAAGACGAAGAATTCTGGCTCAGGACCGTAGTATGCCGCGTCTCCAATGCCAGAGGTCTTGAGGAAATCCTCAGCGCGCTTGGCAACAGTGCGTGGGTCACGGCTATATCCCTTCTTCGTCATGGGGTCAATGACATCACAGATCACCACTTGTGTGGGCTTTTCAGCGTACACGTCCACATATATTTTGCTCAGATCTGGCTTCAAGATCATGTCTGAGTTCTCAATGCCACGCCAGCCAGGAATAGACGAACCGTCAAACATAATGCCGTCACCAAAAACTGTCTCTGTCAGAATGGATTGATGATACGTAATGGTGCGCCACATGCCATTCATATCCGTGTACCGGAAATCCACGAACTCGGCTTTTGACTCTTTGAGATTTTTCAAAAAAGTTTTTACATCGTTCATATCAGACATTTTTTTATTCCTTTAGTAGTGTGA
The DNA here is from genome assembly GCA_020161545.1 of Pseudomonadota bacterium. GTDB lineage: Bacteria > Pseudomonadota > Alphaproteobacteria > Caedimonadales > UBA1908 > JACESU01. The sequence goes on along the minus strand of JAIUNT010000032.1, from coordinate 11,537 downwards.
GATTTAATACCCTATGATTAGATTACGCCCTTGGAGATAATAAAGGGTTAATTTATCAAAAAATACTCAAGTCCATCATCTGTGCCATTTCTTGGAAGACTTTGATGCCGCGGATGGAGGTCCCACTTTCATCCAGTGGAGGCGAGTAGACAGCAATGCCCATGCGTCCAGGGACAACACCAAAAATACCGCCACTGACGCCGCTTTTGGCAGGGATGCCGACCGTATACGCCCACTCTCCCGCAAAATCATACATGCCACAGGTCATCATAACGCAGATGATATCTTTGACATTTTTAGGCTGAATGATTTGAGTTTGACTGATGGGGTTTGTCCCTTTGTTGGCCAGGGTTGCGGCCATGACGGCCAGATCCTTAACGGTCACCAGGAAAGAGCATGCCTGAAAGTAAGACTCAAGAATTTCCTCTGGGTTGCCGGTGAGAATGCCGAATTTAAGCATCAGATAAGCCATGGCGCGGTTGTGGTGCCCCATGGTCTTTTCTGAGGTGTAAACGCTGATGTCGAACCCTAGGGGGCTTGCGGCCATTTGTTCCAGAGCTTCTTTCACAATCACAATGCGGTCGTGGTAGTCATTTCCGGGAATCAAGTTTGAAATAGCGATGGCGCCAGCATTGACCATTGGGTTGTAGGGGCGATTGGATTTTGGGAGCAACTTAATGGTGTTGAAGGCGTCTCCCGTTGGTTCAACACCAACTTTTTCAAGAACAGCTTCAGGGCCGAGTTTTTCCAAGGTAATGCCGTACAAAAAGGGTTTCACCATGGACTGAATCGTAAAGGTTTGCGCGTCCTCGCCCGCTGTGAAAACGTCCCCGTCTAGTGTAACGACCGCTATGGAGAAATGCTTAGGATCCACGCGGCTTAATTCGGGGATATAGGTTGGTAGCGTTCCCTCATCATGATCCTTATACTTGTTGTAAAGTTCTTGAATGATCTTGGGGATTCTTTTTTTGCTGAAACTCATGGTGCCTCCCATGCATGTCTTGAGATAGAATTTATGCTCTATTATATAAATATTAAGATTAAAAATACGTAAAACTTATATAGTAAATCCGTGAATTTTATGTATGTGTTCAAAAGTAAAGGCGACTCAATTGACAATTTGAGCCGCCTTTAGCTGAGGTGAGGCGCAGATTAGTCTTGCGCTTTTTCTCCGTGCATAGTGGAGTCAAGGCCATGATCTTGTTCTTCAACGGACGCCCTGATGGGTGTGAGAACATTCACGATCTTGATGATGATGTAGGTTGCCACCATTGAGTAGAGGGAGACAACCACAACGCCCACAAGGTTTGCCATGAAAGTTTTGGTTTCACCGCTGACGAACAGACCCTGAACAGCCACCGCGTCGTTGACGGCTTTGGAGGCGTAAGCACCTGTCATGATGGAGCCAATGACCGCACCAATACCATGGCAGGTGAACACATCAAGGGCGTCATCTAAGCGGCTGATCTTTTTGATTTGTCGTCCAGCAAGGTTACATACAACACCCGCGACCGTACACATGATGATGGCGCCATCAAGCTCAACGAAGCCGGCAGCTGGCGTGATACAGACCAGACCCACAACGATACCCGTGGCGGAACCAACGGCTGAAGGCTTACCATTAATGAACCAGTCCGTGAACATCCAGGCCAAGAAGGAGGTTGCGCCGCCCACGAAGGTCAGAACGAACGCGTGGGACGCCAGTGCACCTGAGGAAATGGCAGATCCTGCGTTAAAGCCAAACCAACCAAACCACAAAAGGGCCGCACCCAGCATGACCATAGGCACGTCATTGGGGAGTGTGTGCGTGGAACGGTGACGCTTTCCAAACAGGATGGCAGCTACAAGACCTGAGAAACCAGCTGTAATGTGAACAACTAAACCGCCGGCAAAGTCAAGGCCACCCATGTCGGCGATCCATCCCTTGGGTCCCCATACCCAGTGGGCAACGGGGGCGTAAACCACCAGTGTCCACAAGGCCATGATAATGAGCCACGCTTTGAATTTGACCCTTTCAGCAAAGGCGCCTGTCAAAAGTGCTGGTGTGATGATGGCGAACATCATTTGGAAGGCCATAAAGGCCATGTTGGGTACATTGGCACTTGCGTAGACCGTGCCAGCAAGTCCTTTCAGCATCACGAAGTCAAATCCGCCGATGAGGGGGGATTTTTCTGAGAAAACAAGGCTGTACCCCACAATCACCCATATAAGGCCCACAAGGGCAAGGGCGATATAATTTTGCAGGAGCGTGGATACCACGTTCTTTTTGCTCACCATACCTGCGTAGAAAAGCGCAAGTCCCGGCGTCATAAGCATGACAAGGGCCGAAGACACAAGAAGCCACGCCGTATTACCTGAATCGATCTGAGGTGCGACTGTCGCGCCTCCATCTGCAAATGCCGCCACAGGTGCAAATAACCCTAACAGCATCATAAACTTTAGAATTTTTTTCATTTTCCCTGCCTTATCTTATTTATGTGACATACTGGTTTTTACCACTGTTATCGTATCAAGTTTTTTTTAAAAAATGGTTAATGCTTTCCATTGTTATTTGATAAAATGAAATATATGGCGCGTTGTGTTTAAATAACAACACGTATTTTTTTTGATCAGACTCTCTTCATCCTGATGACCTAGGAGTGTATTATGGGCCTTTGTTTTCTCTTTTCTTTTAGGGGGTTGGGCTTAAAAAAGAGATGAGCTTTTGTTCTCTATGCGCCCCATCGATGGTGGCTTTTTTGGTTGCAAGTGTGATCTTAGCCGTGACACCTGGTGCTGGCGTCTTATTTATCGTGACGAGAACTCTGGATCAGGGGCGTGTGGCGGGGCTGGCCTCTGTTCTTGGTGTGGCACTGGGCAATTTTGGCAACGCGGTGGGGGCGTCACTGGGTCTTGCTGCAATTTTTGCCATCTCGCCACCTGCGTTTCTTGTGGTGAAATGCCTTGGGGCTGGGTATCTCATTTACATGGGGGTGCGGGCTTTGCGCCCGAAAGAGGCAGCGCACGCATCTTCGGGCGCGCTAGAAGGGGACGTGATGCGTATCTTACGCGACGGCTTTTGGGTGGCGTTGTTGAACCCCAAAACCACTCTCTTTTTTGCGACGTTCTTACCGCAGTTTCTTGATGCGTCGTCTCCCGCCTTGTCCCAAAGCGTGTTGTTTTCTAGTCTTTTTGTGTGCATTGCTTTTGTGACGGATACGGCCTATGTGCTGCTCGCGGCAAAGGCGGCGCCGCGCTTGAAGCGCCTGACCCAAGGAACGTCCCTGGGGCAATACGCCACAGCCATCGTTTTCATTGGACTCGGAATTTGGGCGGCTGTTTCAGGGCCGCACTTTCCCAGGATATAGGCTAAAAAAGTTAACGCACCGTGGCCAGATCTTTCCAGCGTCTTGTGTAGCAAGGGGAGTGGTGATTGCTGCGCATGTGCCAGGTGGGAATGGCCTCTTTTTTAATCAGGGTTGACGCAAAAGAAACCGTGCGCCGACCGTAGCGTTTTGTCAGAAGGTCAATGGTTGTCATCAGGCGCTGTTGGCTTTTAAGGTCCCTTGTGTCAAAGAGATTCGCTGGGGGAAGGGAGGTCTCTTTCAACTCACACAGCATGACGCCTGCTTTGAGAAAAGGAATATTTTCCCTCCAGATACGTTCAAAAAGCATGTCGGCGTCGTGGGCCAAATCGGGTGTATGCTGGGTGGCCAGGACGCGCGTGTGGGAGGCTGCGTGGGTATGAGGCATGCCTGTGCGGACAAAGCGGTTTGATTGGATGAAAATGGTCAGATGCCCTGCTGTGAGGCCTGATTTGCGTAGCTTTTCACAGGCGCGCCCCACATGCTCTTGCAAGCTTTTGCGCACCAGCTCTTTGTCTTGAAGTGGATGGCCAAAGGAGCGGGAGGAAATGACGCTTTTGCGCGCAGCTGGAGCATCCTCGAGGGACAGGCAAGACACGCCTTGCATCTCTAAGCAAAGGCGCTCGCCCACAACGCCCATAGCTTTGCGTAGGCGTTTTGGATCCGCTTGCGCGATGTCCCAGGCGGATGCAATACCCATGTTTGCTAGGGTTTTTGTAAAACCTCGCCCCACCCCCCAAACCTCATGACACGGCACAAGGGGAAGAATTTTTTCCCGCACCGCCGGGTCAGTCAGATCAAAAACCCCGTCTTGACCTACTTTTTTCGCCACAAAGTTTGCGACCTTAGCCAGAGTCTTGGTGGGCCCCAGGCCAATGGACACGGGGATCCCTGTGTCTTTGAGAACCCGGCGCGCCATGTGGCGGGCGTATCCCCACAGGTCTTTTGTTCCCGTCAGGTCCAAAAAGGCCTCATCAATGCTGTAGATTTCGAGGGCAGGCGCAAGGTCCGTGAGGGTTGCCATCACCCTGTGGGACATGTCGGCGTACAGGCCATAGTTGCTGGAAAAGACGGCCACCCCATGACGGCGTACCACATCTTTAATTTTGAAAAAAGGCACGGCCATGGGAATGCCCAAGTCCTTTGCCTCCTTGGTGCGTGAGACCACACAGCCATCATTGTTTGACAAGACAATGACGGGATGTGTGCGCAGCTTTGGCTGAAACACGCGCTCGCACGCGCAAAAGAAGCTGTTGCAATCCACGAGGGCAAAGGTCGCCATCAGCGCGCCTTTGCGCGGCGAAATTGACGTACGGAACCCGTGACAACGCCCCAGATCTCGAGGGCTTGGTCAGGCAAGACGAGGATGGGGGCGTACGCTTTGTTTTCAGGAAAAAGCGCAACACATCCGTCTTTTTTGCCCATGCGTTTGATGGTGAGTTCCCCGTCTAAAACCGCAATGACGATGTCGCCGTCTTGGGGTGTGAGGCTGCGATCCACCACCACAATGTCGCCGCTTAAAATCCCAGCCTCACACATGGAGTCGCCTTCCACGCGCAGGTAAAAAGTGGCGGCGGGGCGCTCCACGAGAAGGGTATGTAGATCAAGGGTGCGCTCTACATGGTCGTCAGCAGGTGAGGGAAATCCCGCCATGATGCGACTGGCAAACAGGGGAAGCTCAAGGGGTGGCGCTTTGGTGTTGTGGGCTGAGCGTTGTGTCACGGTCATGGGAAGAATCCTGAGGTACGTTTGCCCATTTTAGGTCAAGTGCGCGGAGGAGGCAAAGGAGTTTTTTGGGTGTTTGACATTTTAATTGCTTGCAATTATGTTGTATACAATTTAAAAAGAGAGAGATGAAAGAGATCGACAAAGGTGAGCCATGAAAGAGTGTCCTGTTTTTGGTTTGTACAGAGCTTCGCGTTTGCTGACGCGGGTTTACAATAAGCATTTGAAAGACATAAATCTTAGTTATCCGCAATACTTAGTTCTGCAAATTTTGTCGGAAAAAAAGCGCCTCCACGTGGATGAAATTGGAGAAATGATGCTTTTGGATTCGGGTACTTTGTCTCCTTTGCTGAAAAAACTAGAAAGCGCAGGTTACGTGACGCGCCTTCCAGACACACAAGATGAACGTAAAAAAAATATCACACTGACGCCTCAAGGGCTGTCTCTTAGCGCTCGTTTTGACGTCATAAGGGAAAACATCAAAAAAGAGTTTTCCCTCAATCAGGGGGATCTGAGCGAGCTGCTTCGAATCCTCAATCTCATATTGGCAGCTGAAAAAGAGAGGAAGAAATGAATCTAAATTTACAAGGAAAGACAGTGATTGTTAGCGGCGCTAGTAAAGGCATAGGGTACGCCATTGCCGATGCATTTGCTCAAGAAGGGTGCCACTGTGTCATAACGGCTCGCGATCAAAGGGACTTAGAAAGTGCTGCCTCTCGCCTACGGGCGCACGGCACTCAGATTCTTGCCATCGCGGCGGACAGCACAAGGCAGGAGGACAGGGTCAAAATTGTGCAAAATGCGATGGAGCGCTTTGGGTCCATTGATGTTCTTGTAAACAATGCGGGCGGTATTGACGCTGTCTTAAGTTTTGAAGAAATCCCATACGAAACCTGGGTGCATATGTTTGAGTGGAACTTATTTTCAAGCGTTGAGATGATGCGCCTGGTGATTCCCCACATGAAGAAACAAAAAAGTGGCAGAATTATCAACATAGGATCGGAATCCGGCATTCAACCAGACGCACTCTTTCCCCACTATAATGCGGCAAAAGCGGCCCTTTTAAGTGTGACGAAGTCTCTGTCTAAGGAATATGGCCAGCACGGCATTCTCATCAACGCCGTTTCACCGGCATTTGTACGGACCCAGCAGGTCAAAGAAAAAATAGAGGAGCAAGCCCAGCTCAAAGGTCAGTCACCCGAGAGCGCGGTTCAAGCGTTTTTGAAAAACCATCGGCCCGGTATCGTGATGCAAAGAATGGCAGAACCTGAGGAGGTAGCAGGCGCTGTGGTTTTTCTGGCCTCTGACAAGGCGTCATTTATCGCCGGCGCAAACATCAGGGTTGATGGAGGGTCAGTGGGCACCATTTAAAGGACTTTGAGCGCCGCGCCCTCGCGTCACTTACTCCGAGATGGCGCACCAATAACGATTAGGGTTGCTGCCGGTCTGGCGCAAAAGAAAAGGGATCCCGCACGCGAGATCCCATCCTGTTGTTCGTTTTTAAAAACTATAGGTTACGCACCGGTGTCCAAGCGCTGTACAACAAGGTCAAAAAACTTTTTCGTATACGGGTTGAGGCCGCCTAAGTTAAAAAGACCGTTTTGAGCGCCAAACTCGTCTTCCTCACACAAAAAGAAGGTTTCATACTGTTTTTTTAGGCTGCTGTCCTCATTGATGAAGTCCGTCAGAGCTTGATTAAAATTTTTGACAAATGATGTGTATTGCGCAAACGTGCGATCACCTACTTGTGCCAGTCTTGGAAAATGACGCGTGGCTTCAAGATACTGCTCTTGCCGTGATGTACTCTGGGCAATCGCCGCGCGGGTGTTGAGGTCTTGGTTTGGGCCGATGGCGCGTGCAAGGTGAGAAAGCCCAAAAAGGACAGTGGCTGAATCTTCGCTGACGTCTTTGTGGGAATATCTGAGAAGATCGCTTATGTATTGCGTGGGAGTTGCCTTGGAAGTCTCTATCGCGGCTACCTGTTTGGCACCTGAACGGGAGCAGCAGCAAGTGCCGTCATCAATGGCGCAGGAGGCAGAAAGGGAACCAGTCACGGTCAAAGAGAGAAGTGCACCGGCGGACAACAAAAGAGACATTTTTTTCAAGATAGATCCTTTCAGGGTTAACAAGGGATAAGACTTATATAAGGTCATTTGACAAAATGTCAATATATTTATTTGTTACTTAAGTAATTTTCATTGAAATGACTTGATTATTGTGCGCTATACTTTTGTTCATTACTCTATTGGTCTAGGGTAAGAGCAGGTTTTCATTTGGCACGCATTAAGCGCCACGTCCTCGTTTGACCTGGTCCAAGAAGGTATCAGCCATAAGCCCACCGGTAATCTTTAGCTTGGGGTCGGCCACCTCGTTGACGGCACACAAATAAAGATTGGGGTTGCTGCTCGTTTCAGGTGGGCACCCAAAATAGACCTCAGCAATACCGGATTTAATGATGGCAACACTGCACATGGCACATGACTGGGCGTTTGCGAAGATTTTATGGCCATGAAGATATTTTTGCCTCGTATTCTTGCAAGCTTCACGAATGGCAAGGACTTCAGCGTGCTCAATGGCACAGGCGAGGGTATTGGCTTGGTTATGGGCCCGCGCAACAACGCGGTAGGATGCGTCGGTCACGATGGCTGCAAAAGGGGCATTCCCTGACGAAATGGCTTTTTCAACCTCTTCAAAAACCTGCTTCATCAGTGTATGAATGAGCTCACGATTCAAAAGTGCTCTCCCACAAGGGTATTTATTTGCGACATTCACCTATAGAGATTTCCAGAAAACAAAAAAGCACGCAACCCGTTTGTGAGGTGCGTGCTTTTTTACAGAGTCTGAGCGCTTAGACGCTGGCCACCTTAGCGGCCATCACGATGTAACGTGGGTGAAGGCCATCAAAGGTTTCTTTGTGGGCAGCAAGGCACCGGCGCGCCGTATTGGCATCCCCGCGTACGATGGCGTTATCCACAAGACGTGCCCAAACCTGGCTCATATCATCAAAGGCTAGGTGAGACGAAATCTCCGTAAAAATGTCCTCGGCCTCTTTATATTCCTTAAAGGCGGCGTCGTATTTTTTCTGGCCCATGTATGCATCACCCAAGGCCATGTGCGCCACACCTTGGCGGCGAATGACATGGGTTTTCACGAGATCATCGTCAAGATTTTTGATGGCTTGAAGGGCGGACTTTTCTGCCTCCTTATACATGCCAAGGGCGCTTTGCGCTTGGGACAAGTAGACAAGGACGCGGCCCACAATCTCGTGGTTCTCGTGTCCATCAGCGCTTGCGCGTGCGTGCTGGTAAGCGTCTTGGGCAACCGCGTAGGCTTTTTCACGCAGGGCCTTTGCCTCATCCTTTTGGCCATTGGTGCTCTTAAGCTCTGCAAGCTTGAGGAGTGAACAGGCCTTAAGGGACTTCACAAAATGCCCGCCTACCTTGTTGACAGCAGGATCCTTTTCTAAGGCAGCACTCAGATTGTCCAGTATGGGAAGTGTTTCTTCAAACTGCCCCTTGTCTTGCTTTAACACGACATCGAGTTCCTCAAGAGCCGCCGCAAGGAGTAGGTTGTCCTGGCCTGCATAAAGGGCTTTGGCCTCATTCAGATAACCTTCTACCGCCACGAGGTCACCTTTCCAGTGATGGAAAAAGCCAAGATGGTCCGACAGAAGCAAAATAAGCTCATGCCTGGCTTCCTCTTGGTCCGCCTTTTTCAAGGCCTCGTAAGCGCGCTTGAAAGCGTCGATGGATTTGTCAACGCTGCCGTTAATAAGCACGGTGTCCCCGTACCAATTGTAGAAGGCGCCGATGACAAAGGGGTCTGAGACAGCGCCAGAGTCGAGGAGCGCCTTGAACTTTTTACACAGTTCAATGGCAAAAAGGTAATCACGTGTGACGACCTCGGCGAAATAAAGGATGCGGATACCGATCTTGGCCGCGTTCTCGGGTTCCATTTCGTCAATGTGGGCTGAGAGCAGCTTCATGTGATCCACAAGGGCAGGGTTTTTCTCAAAGACGCCCACGCAGTCCTCGATCTTTTTGGGAAAGAGGGACAAAAAGACTTTTGCGTTCAGATCTGCCGCCTTTTGGAGCGTCTCCTTATCAGCGGTGGCCAAGACCACATCACGCACATAGTCATGGATGCGGTACGCCTTCGGGCCTTCTGAGGTCACAAGGGCCACGTCCTGGATCTTACCAAAGCCGCCCATATCAGCCCCGTCAAGGTTTGCGTAGGCCTTTTCAATGAGGGAGTCCTCAATCTTGGTGGTGTTGATCATGGCCAGCGCCACAAGCACGGTATAGTCGCCCTGGCTTGCAGCCTTCAGCTTATCAATGGACATCTTGATGGCTGTGGAGAGGAGCACCTGACCTTGAAGGGCCTTTGCTTCCGAGTCCCAGTAAGCCTTTTTGTTTTGGGTAAAGAAAGTGATGTAACCTTTTATGTCCATGCCGGGTGTGGCCTTAATATAGGTGGCCGCTTGCAGCATGGCGAGGGGATGATTTTCCAAAAACTGCGCCAGTGTCCCCAGAGCCTCGTCGCTTTCTTGGGGAAGGTAGTGCTTTAAAAAGGCTTTGGCTTCCCCGTCCGTCAGGGCTTGGAGTTTCAAAACGCCGCTCGCGTCCCGGCTGGACAGGGAGGTTATGACAACGTGCTTATCCTTCGCCCTAAAGGTTTCAGGCAGCATGTCCTTTACGGTGGCTGCATTTGCTGTGCCGTCGAAAATCATCAGCCAAGAAAAGGCGCAGGTGCGCAGTAACGTTTTCACGTAGTGTGAGGCCTCTTCCTTTTTGACAAAAGAGCCCTCGATGCCTCTGTGTTCAAGGCTATAAAGTTTATTTGCAAAATCAATCATTTGTCTATCAATCCCTTGTGATGCGTCAAAAACCCAGACGACGCGGTACTTGTGTGCATGCTTCTTAGCGTAGGTGAACACAAACCGTGATTTACCCATGCCAGCTGGACCCGTGACCACCACAGGACCCTTTTGTATTTTTTCTTCTAGCTCAAGCGTTTGGGTCTTTCTACCCCAAAAAGGCGCATGGGTGACGGGCACGTTCCAAAGATCTGGTCCACGGGCATGCGCACACACATGGAGCGTGCAAAAAAACGTCAAAAAAAGCAAACGCCCCAACATCATAAAAAGCCTCACCTTTTTGTTATCAGCTGGGTCACTCTTTAGCAAATATCCCGTACCCTCATCAAGGAGATGGGGAAAAAAAGCGCGCGGTCTGTGCGGGGCGCGCGCTTGTAGGCGTTAAAGGGATCAGACGCTGGCGACCTTGGCGGCCATCACGATGTAGCGCGGGTGGAGGCCATCAAAGGTTGCCTTGTGGGCGGCAATACAGCGGCGCGCTGTATTGGCATCCCCGCGCACAATGGCGTTGTCCACGAGCCGCGCCCACACCTCGCTCATGTCGTCAAAGGCTTTGTGGGTTGAGATCTTATTGAAAACCTCCTCCGCCATGAGATAGGCCTTGCCTGCCTCTTCGTGTTTGCCCTGACCAGAGAGCGCGTCACCAAGCACAATGTGGGCAACACCTTGACGGCGAATGACTTGAGCGCCCCCGTACTCTGCCCCAAAGATCTGGATGGCTTTGCGCACGTTCTTTTCCGCCTCAACGCTTTGGCCGAGGGCGTTTTGGGCCTGGGCTAAATACACAAGGGTACGCGCCACAATTTCGGTATCGTTTTGCCCATTGGAGCTCCTCACGGCGTGGGTATAAGCTTCGCGCGCTAAGGCAAGGGCCTCGAGCTGCAGCGCCCGTGCCTCTTGGGGGTTGCGCTCAAGCACCTTCATCTGAGCACGCTTTAGGAGAGAGTGAGCTTTAAAGGCTCTGGAAAAATGACCGTCTACCTTATAGGCGATGGGGTCTTTTTGAAAATAGGCAAGCTCCCTGTCAAGGGCCTGGGTTGCCCTTTCAAACTGCCCCCTGTCCATGGCGATGGCAGCCTCAAGCCCTTCGATGCAGCACAAAGGAAAGACTTCTTGGTGATCTCCTTGCAGCGCCTTGGCTTCGTCAAGGCACGCCTGGGCAGTCTCTAAATCCCCTTGCCAATGAACAAAATATCCAAGGTTATTGGTGAGAAACATGACCTTCTCATAGCGCGAGGCCACAGGATCGGCTTGCTCAAAAAAGACTTTGGCGCGCTTAAACTCGGCAATGGCGGCGGGAAGACCATGGGTTGTGAGCTTTGTATCCCCGTACCAACTGTAAAAAATCGCGGCCATATAAGGGTCAGAGGTTTTGTTGCCCTCAACAAGGCTCTTCAATTTTTCGCACAACGCACTTGCGTAAGTGTATTCCCGCAGCATGGGGCCGACGTAATAAAAAAGGCGCAAACCTAGCTTGAGGCACCCATCCCCTGGCAAGAGGTCCATGCGTGTCATGAGGGTTTTAAGTTGTCCCACAAGGGCTGGGTTTTTCTCGAAGGTCGCCACGCAGTCCTCAACCTTATCGGGAAAGA
>JAIUNT010000096.1 GCA_020161545.1 Pseudomonadota bacterium | reverse complement strand
GTGCTTGCCAAAATACTTGATGGCGGCACTGTCCACACCAAAAACGCCAGCGCCCAAATAGGCGCGGTTCAGGTAAAGGGTCAGGATTTGCTTCTTTGTGAAATGCCACTCCAGCCACAGGGCCAGGATCACCTCCTGAACCTTACGGCGCAAAGACTTGTCTTTATAGGTATAGAGGCCCTCTTGCAGAAGAAAATCCTTGGCCAGCTGTTGGGTCAGGGTCGAGCCCCCCTGTACCACGTGTCCCGCGCGGTAGTTGGTGTAGGCGGCGCGCGCAAGCCCCACGGGGTCCACGCCAAAATGGTGGTAGAAACGCCGGTCTTCGATGGCGACCACAGCTTGCCCGACGTAGGGAGGCAAGTCCTCAAGGCGCACCAGCTGTCCGTAAAGATCGCCGTAAGTCGCCAGAAGTGATCCGTCCTTGGCGTATAGCGTCACACCTGGGCGGCGTGTGGCATGCTCGAGCTTATCCACGCTCGGCAGGTCATAGGCAAACCAAAAGACGATGACCGCACCCACAACCCCCATCCAGATGGCCATGTTGAGAAGAACAAGAAAGAGGCGCCCGAAAGCGCCACGTTTTTTGGTTTTAGGGGAGGACCCGGGGGCTTTACGCGCCTTGGGTACGCGGCGGTTATTGGTCGTCATGATGCAAGGGATATGGGGGCGGGGCCGAAGATTTTCTCATAGTGATGATCGAGGTAAAACAAGAACCATTTGGCGTAGATCTCGGGGCGTGCGCGCGCATGTGCACGAATGGCCTCGGGTGTCATCCATGTGATCTCCATAATCTCGTCGGGATTGAGGGACATGGCAAAGTCTTTCGCCTCCACAACACCTTCAAAAATGTGGGTCAGTTCATGCTCGATGAGGCCGTCGGCCAAGGCAAGTTCGTAGCGCACATGGCCCCGGTAAGAAAGGGGCGCGCGTGCACCAAGTTCCTCAAAAAGGCGGCGCGTGGCAGCCTCTTCATTTTCCTCATTAAGATACGGGTGCCCGCAACACGTGTTGGCCCAAAGGCCTGGTGAGTGGTATTTGCTTTGCGCGCGCTGCTGCAAAAGAAGCTCCCCCTTCTCGTTGTAAAGGAAGACCGAAAACGCCCGGTGCAAAAGGCCGCGCACGTGGGCGTCCAGCTTTTCAGCTTTTCCGACGGGGGTGTCGTTTTCATCAACGAGAATGACATCGATCATTTGGGTCATGGTAGGTGTCCTTATTCCTTAAGCATCAAGGTTGGCAACCTTCAGGGCGTTTTCTTGGATGAAGTCACGCCTTGGCTCCACCACGTCACCCATGAGGGTCGAGAAGACTTCTTCGGCCGCGTCGTTGTGGGTGATTTGAACCTTCAACAGCGTGCGCGCATCGGGGTCAAGGGTTGTGTCCCATAGCTGATCCGCGTTCATCTCACCCAGACCCTTATAGCGCTGGATGGTGATGCCCTTACGCCCTTCGGCAATGACGGCGTCAACCAGGGAAATGGGCCCAAAAATGGACAGGGTTTCCTTGCCCAGGGTCAGAGCGCCGTTGCCCTTGAAAATGTCCGCAAGCTCGTCCTTCATGAGATTCAGGCGGTGGGCGTCTCCCGTTTCCAGGAAGGATCTTGAAAGGACGATTTTTTCTTCAACACTACGCACCGTGCGGCGCAGGGCCAGTGCCTCGCCCGTCTCAACCATGGGATCCACGTCCCACTGGGTGCCCTCGACGGCGTGGGCGTCCATGTGTGTGAGACGCTCACCCCAGGTCTTGCAAAGCTCAAAACGCGCCGCGTCGTCAAGCATCTGGGGAGACAAAAGCCCCAAAATGGCGGCTTGCTCAATGGCGATGGGGTTACCCGTGCGCTGGGCCAAGGACAAGATGGACGCGCGCGCGCCCTGGGACTTGGCCACAAGCTGCTTGAGGTCTTCACCCAGAATACGCTCGCCCTTACCCGTTTCAAAAAGCGCGCCTCCCGCCCCGGCGTTGATCAAAAAGGCATCGAGGGCCTTTTCGTTCTTGATGTAGGTCACGCTTTGCCCGCGCTTGATACCAAACAGAGGCGGCTGGGCGATGTAAAGATAGCCGCGCTCAATGAGCTCGGGCATCTGGCGGAAGAAGAAGGTGAGAAGCAGGGTGCGAATGTGGCTTCCGTCCACGTCCGCGTCGGTCATGATAATGATTTTGTGATAGCGCACCTTATCGGGGTTAAAGTCTTCGGTGCCGATGCTGGTGCCAAGGGCCGTGACCAAAGTTCCAATTTCCGCCGAGGACAGCATCTTGTCAAAGCGTGCGCGCTCAACGTTGAGGATCTTACCCTTCAAAGGAAGGATGGCTTGGTTGCGGCGATTGCGTCCGCTCTTGGCTGTGCCTCCCGCCGAGTCTCCCTCGACCAGAAACAGCTCACTTTGTGCCGGGTCGCGCTCTTGACAGTCCGCAAGTTTGCCCGGCAAGGACGCCATATCAAGGGCGCCTTTACGGCGGGTGAGATCACGCGCCTTTCGCGCCGCTTCACGGGCCGTGGCCGCCTCCACGGCCTTCATGACAATTTTGCGTGCCTCCTGGGGGTTTTCCTCAAACCACTGGGCAAGCTTGTCCGCCACAAGGCCTTCAACGGCTGGGCGCACCTCCGAAGACACAAGCTTATCCTTGGTCTGGGAGGAGAACTTGGGATCGGGCAC
>JAIUNT010000031.1 GCA_020161545.1 Pseudomonadota bacterium | reverse complement strand
CGTCGTCAAAAGCGCACAAGAGCGCGCTTGGCGGCTAGCCGTGGGGATCGTCTGCGTCTGAGCGTGCATCGCTCCAACGGGCATATTTATGCTCAGTTGATTGATGATGCAACACGTTCAACGAAGGTTGCTGCGTCGAGCCTCGAGAAGGATCTGCGCACCGCCCTCAAGTCTGGTGGAAACATAGAAGCTGCTGCAAAGGTGGGTGCACTCATCGCGCAGCGCGCCGTGAAGGCTGGCTTCAAGAGTGTTGTCTTCGATCGTGGTTCGTACTTGTACCATGGCCGTGTGAAGGCATTGGCCGAGGCAGCACGTGAGAATGGATTGGAGTTTTAACAATGGCAAGACCTAACCCAAAAGAGCGTGAGAAAGAGTCTGAGTTCATTGAGAAGCTCGTGACAATTCGTCGTGTGGCAAAAGTTGTGAAGGGCGGCCGCCGCTTTTCCTTCTCCGCCGTTGTCGTTGTTGGTGATGGGAAGGGCCGTGTGGGTTATGCCACAGGTAAGGCTCGTGAAGTGCCTGATGCGGTGACGAAGGCAACACAAGCAGCAAAGCGCAACTTGATGCGTATTCCTTTGAAGGAAGGCCGTACACTTCACCATGACGTGAATGGCCGTGCCGGCGCGGGTCGCGTGATTTTGCGCGCGGCACCAGCGGGTACAGGAATTATCGCTGGTGGTCCAATGCGTGCGGTTTTTGAGGTTCTCGGGATCCATGACGTTGTCAGTAAGTCCCAGGGTACCAACAACCCACTGAACATGGTGCGTGCAACCCTTGATGCGCTTTCTCGCATGAGCTCACCACGCCAGATTGCTGCCAAGCGCAGCAAGAAGGTGTCCGAGATTCTGGGTCGCCGCGAAGAGGCTGGAGAGGTAGCAAATGCCTAAAGCAGAAACAAAAAAGACAGTGACTGTGACGCAGATTGCCAGCGCCATTCGTCGTAAAGAGTACCAAACCCAGACCCTTATTGGTTTGGGCTTGAACAAGTTGCACCGTACGCGCACACTGGAAGATACACCTGCTGTGCGTGGTATGATCACACGTGTGCGTCACTTGCTGCGTGTTGAGGGTGAGGAGTAAGCTATGAAGTTGAATGAAATCAGAGATAATCTGGGCGCCAGGACTGACCGCATGCGTGTGGGTCGTGGTGAAGGTTCTGGTAAAGGCAAGACTTGCGGCAGCGGTCAAAAGGGTCAAAAGTCCCGTACTGGCGTTGCGCTTAAGGGCTTTGAAGGTGGTCAAAACCCACTTTACAGGCGTTTGCCAAAGCGTGGCTTCTCCAACGTGATGTTCGCAACAAACTTTACGGTGATCAATTTGGGTCAGCTCCAAGCTGCCATTGAGGCCAAGAAGATTGATGCGTCAAAAACCATTAACCACGACGTGCTCGTGGGTGCTGGCCTCATCAAGGGAACAGCGCCTGCCCTGAAGCTTCTTGCAAAGGGTGAGCTCAAGCAGGCTGTCAACATTGAAGTGGCGAAAGCTTCAAAGACAGCATGTGACATGGTTGAAAAGCTTAAGGGGTCTGTCACCATCGCGTGACAACCCCCCTTCATCTGGGAGTGATCAATGGCATCGGCCGCAGAGCAGCTTGCTGCAAATTTTAGTTTTAAAGCCTTTTCTAAGGCGGAAAATCTTAAGAAGCGTTTGTGGTTTACGCTTTTTGCCCTCCTTGTGTATCGCTTCGGCACGTTTTTGCCTTTACCTGGCATTGACGCCGAAGTGATGCATCAACTTGCAAATCAAAATGCTTCGGGCATCCTGGGGATCTTTGACAAGTTTACGGGTGGTGCCCTTGGGCGAATGACCATCTTTGCGCTGGGTGTGATGCCCTACATTTCCGCAAGCATTATCGTTCAGCTCATGACCGCTGTGAGCCCTCAACTTGAGGCTATCAAGAAAGAGGGTGAGTCAGGGCGTAAAAAGCTTAATCAGTACACACGTTTTCTAACCGTCGCGCTGGCCGTTGTTCAGAGCTGGGGTATCTTGACGGGTCTTGTGAATATGCCCCATTCACCGGTTATTAATCCTGGCACCCTCTTTATGATTGCAGGTGTTGTCTCCCTTACGGGAGGCACGCTTTTCCTCATGTGGCTCGGTGAACAGATTACGGCCAGAGGTGTTGGTAACGGTGTTTCTCTCATCATCTTTGCGGGTATCGTCGCCAACCTTCCCATGGCCATTGACAGGACCATGGAACTTGGACGTACGGGGTCTCTCTCACCGGTGATGATCGCACTTATTCTGACCATGCTGGTGGCAGCCATCTTGTTCATTGTGTACATGGAGCGTGCCCAGCGCCGCGTCATGATCCAATATCCAAAGCGCCAGGTTGGCATGAAGGTCTATGGAGGTGAGTCTTCTCATCTGCCCATGAAGCTGAATATCTCCGGCGTGATCCCTCCTATCTTTGCGGGGTCTCTCTTGGGTGTTCCTGTCACCATTGCAACCCTAGGTAATGCAGGTGGTGATCCAGATAGCTTCCTTGGTACCCTTCTTCTCTATATGGGTGCAGGTAAGCCGCTTCACATGGCACTTTACATCTTCTTGATCGTGTTCTTCGCGTTCTTTTATACGGCTGTGGTCTTCAATCCAACGGAGACGGCTGAGAACCTGAAGAAAAATGGTGCCATCGTGCCCGGACATCGTCCAGGAAGGAATACAGCGGATCATTTGGACTATATCATTACCCGCCTCACAGTCGTGGGCGCTGCCTACTTGGCTTTGATCTGTGTGCTTCCTGAGTACATGATTGCTAAGTATTCCATTCCATTCTATCTGGGTGGTACAAGCTTGCTTATCGTTGTCAGCGTTGGTGTGGATACCATTACACAAATCCAGACCCATCTTTTGGCGCATCAGTACGAAGGTCTGATCCGTAAACAAAAAGATCGTAAAGGAAAAGAGCGGTGAACATAATCCTTCTAGGTCCTCCAGGTTCAGGTAAGGGAACGCAGGCACAACTCTTGTCTGCAACCTATGGTCTTAAGCATATCAGCACTGGCGACTTGTTCCGCGCTGAGATTGCATCGGGATCACCTCTCGGGCAGGAGATCAAGGAGATTGTGGAGCGTGGTGATCTGCCAGCAGATAGTATCGCCATCGCACTCATCGAGAAAGAAATTGAGGCCTCTGGTCAAAAGCTGATTCTGGACGGATTTCCCCGTACAGTGGCACAAGCCCAGGCCCTTGATAAGTTGATTGCACGGGGCGTCTTCGAGGTGCCCCATGTGATTATGCTTGAAGTTGATGAGGCCCTTTTAGTTGAGCGCCTCACCAATCGCTGGATGTGCTCACAGTGTGGCGCCACCTACAGCCCTTGGCGTTTGCCCGTCAAGGAAGGTGTGTGCGACCGTTGTGGAGCGACGACTTTTGAGAAACGTAAAGATGACGAGGAAGAAGCAGTCAAGCATCGCCTGCGTGTCTACCACGAAAAGACAGCACCCGTTGTTGCGTACTATGCAGATAAAGGGCACCTTCACCGCGTGAATGGCGCCATGAGTTTGCAAGAAGTTGAAGCGCAGTTTGTGCGCTTTTTGGGAAATGGGGAAGGCCCCCAGGTGAAAACACACTCTTCCCACTAAAGAAGGTATTGACGGCTGGGTCCCTTTTTAGGTAAGGTTCCGCAGCGGTTTTGTTATTAATTGGACGTTAAGGAGTAGAATGTGGCTCGTATAGGTGGAGTCAACTTGCCAGCGCGTAAGCGAGTGGTTGTTGGGCTAACATATATTTTTGGTATTGGGCGTCATACATCAGAGCAGATCTTGTCTGCTCTTGAGATCTCCCAAGACAGGCGTGTGAATGATCTTTCTGATGATGAGATCCTCAAGATTCGTGAACATATTGACCAGAATTACACAACTGAGGGTGATCTGCGTCGTGAAGTGTCCATGAACATCAAGCGCTTGACAGATCTTGGATGCTATCGTGGTTTGCGCCACCGTAAGCGTCTGCCCGTGCGTGGTCAGCGTACACACACCAATGCGCGTACGCGTCGTGGTCGTGCTGTGGCCATTGCTGGTAAGAAGAAGTAAGAAAAGGTAGGAAGCAAGAACAATGGCAAAAGCTCCAGTTCAAAAGTTGCGTCGTCGTGAGCGTAAGAATGTCACAACAGGCATTGCGCACATTCGCTCCACATTTAACAACACCCTTGTGACCATCACTGACACAAACGGAAACACGATTTCCTGGAGTGCGGCTGGCGCGTGTGGTTTTAAGAACTCTCGTAAGTCAACGCCCTATGCGGCGCAGCTTGCCGCAGAAGATGCAGGCAAGAAGGCGCAAGAGCATGGCATGCGTGTGCTTGAGGTTGAGGTTTTGGGCCCAGGGTCAGGACGTGAATCCGCACTGCGTGCGCTTCAGTCCTGTGGCTTCACCATCACGTCCATTCGTGATGTGTCTCCCATTCCACATAATGGATGCCGCCCATCTAAGCGTCGTCGCGTCTAAGAAAAGCTAGGAAAACTGAGAGGATCGCCCGTGTTACAAAAGAATTGGCAGGCCTTGATAAAGCCCTATAAGCTTGGTGTGAGTTCTCGCGCTGATGCAAATCGTAGTGCTACGGTTGTTGCAGAACCCCTCGAGAGAGGTTTTGGAAACACCCTTGGTAATGCGCTGCGCCGCGTCCTCCTGTCCTCGCTTCAAGGCTCGGCCATTGTTGGCATTAAGATTGATGGCGTTCAGCATGAGTTGTCCCCTGTGGCAGGCGTGCGTGAAGACGTCACTGATATCGTCTTGAACTTGAAGATGGTTCCTGTTGCGTCCACATCAGATTATGTGAAGAAGGTTTCACTCACCGCCAAGGGGCCATGTGTTGTGACGTCCGCCATGATCCAAGAGACCGCAGATGTGCGTGTCCTTGACAAGGAAGTCGTCATTTGTCACCTGGATGCAGGTTCTGAGCTCAAGATGGAAGTCTCCGTCGGTCGTGGTAAGGGTTACATCCCAGCCTCAAAGCTGCGTACGGAAGATGATCCCATTGGTTACATTCCCATTGACGCGCTTTTCAGTCCCGTGAGCAAGGTAGCTTACCGCATCGAGAACGCCCGCGTGGGTCAGGTGACAGACTATGATAAGCTGATTCTGGACGTAGAAACCAATGGCGCGGTGTCCCCCAAGGAAGCAGTTGCCTTGGCAGCTCGTATCCTTCAGGACCAACTGGCCCAGTTCATTACCTTTGAAGAGCCCCAAGAAGAGGCCGCATCAGAGGTACGTGGTGATTTGCCTTTCAACAGGAATCTGCTGCGTAAGGTCGATGAGCTAGAGCTCAGTGTCCGTTCGGCGAACTGCTTGAAGAACGAAAACATTGTCTATATTGGTGATTTGGTACAAAAGTCAGAGAATGATCTTTTGCGCACACCAAACTTCGGACGTAAGTCCCTGAATGAAATTCGTGAAGTTCTGGGACGTATGGGCTTAGAGCTTGGTATTCCAGTGGAGGGATGGCCTCCAGAGAATATCGAGGACCTTGCTCGCAAAGTAGATGAACCCTATTAATAAGTTATAAGAAAGTAAGTGGAGTATTCCCATGAGACACCGTATTGCTGGACGTAAGTTTTCCAGAACATCAAGCCAAAGACGCGCTCTTTTGTCGGGTCTTGCTTTTTCCCTTTTGGATAAAGAGCAAATCAAGACAACTCTGCCAAAGGCGAAGGACCTGCGTCCCTATGTAGAGAAGCTAATCACACTGGGTAAGGATGGCAGCCTGTCTGCACGCCGCCGTTTGGTGGGTATCCTTCACAGCGAGACCTTGGCAAGCAAGCTAATTGATAGCATTGCGCCACGTTATAAAGAGCGTAATGGTGGATATACGCGCATCATCAAGGCTGGTTTCCGTTACGGTGACTTGGCGCCAATGGCCGTGATTGAGCTTTTGGACCGCGATCCATCTGCAAAGGCGAACCCTCAGGCAGCCGTTGAGGTTGAAGCTGAGATCGCTGCGTCCTAAGGACAAAGCCATTTGAAAAGGGGGCTGTGGGGTGACCTTCAGCCCCCTTTTTTATTTGTATCGCCGAACCTTTATAATTTGATCATGCGTCGCTCGCCGCTCATGTATACGCATACACGTCGCTTGACCCGGTACCCTGTTATCAAATTAACCTGTTCTAGCGATAAAGAAATGAACACTTGCTATCCCATGGGAAGGGGACTCTGACATGTTGCACTTTAAGGACGTGACACTACGCTTGGGCGGGAAGCCCCTTCTAGAGGGGGTGAGCTTTCACCTACCAAAGGGTCACCGTGGTGGTCTTGTAGGACGTAACGGGGCAGGGAAGACGTCTCTGTTTAAGCTTATAACGAATGAGTACCACCCTGACAGCGGGGACGTCCAGCGCCCAAAACACGCATCTCTAGGGCTTGTGGCCCAGGAGATTGCCTCCGGCCTTGATCTGACCGTCCTAGCGTTTGTTCTTGCAGCCGACACCGAGCGCGCCCGTCTTCTGGAAGAGGCAGCCACGGAAAGTGACCCAGACACGCTCGGACATATCCATGAGCGCCTTCTGGCCATCTCTGCCTATGACGCAGAGGCCAGAGCCGCAAAGATTCTCTTAGGGCTCGGTTTCTCCCACGAGGCCCAACATAAATCCATGCGCGACTTCTCAGGAGGCTGGCGCATGCGCGTGGCACTCGCGTGCGCGCTTTTTCTTGAGCCTGATTTGCTGCTTCTCGACGAGCCCACCAATCACTTGGATTTGGAGGCAAGCCTCTGGCTGGAAGGATATCTGCGCAGTTATCCCCGCACCATATTCCTCATCAGCCATGACCGCACATTTCTTAACGCTGTGTGTGACCGCATCTATCACCTGGAAGGCAAGCGTATTACCTTTTATAACGGTGACTTTGACTTTTTTGAAAAGACACGACGGGAGCGGCTCGCGCTCATTGAGGCTGAGCGCACAAAGCAGGACGCGGCCCGCGCCCACATGCAAAAATTCATTGACCGGTTTCGCTTCAAAAGCTCAAAGGCGCGTCAGGTTCAGTCACGCATAAAGCAGCTTTCAAAGTTTGAGCCGCTTTCGACCATGGACGAGGACCCTCTGATGGCGCTAAGTTTCCCAGAGCCAACCCAGCTCGCCCCGCCGCTCATGACCCTTGATAATGTTAGTGTGGGATATGGGGGGCCCATGATCCTCAAGCGCCTCAATCAACGTCTGGATCCCCAAGACCGCATTGCGCTTCTGGGTGCCAACGGCAATGGTAAGACGACTTTTGCAAAGCTTCTGGCAGGTGTCTTGGCGCCCTCCCAAGGGCAGATTACCCGGGCGCACAAAATCACCGTTGGCTATTATCACCAGCACCAGGTTGAGAGCTTGAGGCTGGA
The DNA here is from genome assembly GCA_020161545.1 of Pseudomonadota bacterium. Lineage (GTDB taxonomy): Bacteria > Pseudomonadota > Alphaproteobacteria > Caedimonadales > UBA1908 > JACESU01. The sequence goes on along the minus strand of JAIUNT010000031.1, from coordinate 15,572 downwards.
TCACACAGCCTTTGATCACATGGCGGATCTCATGCGCGGGACGCCGGAGTCCAAAATCCGCGCGCGCCTGGGTCGCTTTGGTTTTCCAGGGGACAAGGCCGACGTAAAGGTGGAAAAACTTTCAGGGGGCGAGAAAGCGCGCCTCAATTTTGCACTTATCTCCTTTGCAGCACCCCAAATCCTGATTCTCGACGAGCCCACAAACCACCTGGACATCGAAACCCGAGAGTCTTTGATTTTTGCCCTTAACGCCTACGAGGGCGCGGTGATTCTCATTACCCACGACTGGCATCTTTTAGAGATGACCGCTGACCAGATTTGGGTAGCAAAGGATCAGACCATTATTCCCTTTGAAGGCACCCTAGAGGATTATAAACGTGAAGTGATGGGGCCCTCAGGCAGGTCGGAGGCGAAAGTTGCCAAAGCTGACACCCTGTCTAAAAGCCGTGCTGATGAGATTCGTGAGAAAAAACAGGCAAAAAAGAAGAAGGCGCCACCGCCCGCACCAAAAAAGAAAAAGAAGTGACCTCGCACGCGCAGAAAAAACTGTCTTTTTGGCCACCGATCGTGTAGAAAAGCGGTGGGGTCACTTAAGTCATAAAATCTGTGTCACAGTCAATTCCGGAATTTGGAAAGGTCCGCGCGTTCCTTTGGCCAATCCGCTCTAGTGAGGCGAAGAAGTTCTTGCCCATTAGTCTTATCATGTTTTTTACTATCTTCAATTATACCGTCCTTCGAAACTCAAAAGATGCCTTTATTATGACTGAGGCAGGGGCTGAGGTGCTGCCGTTCCTCAAGGGCGGTGTGGTTCTTCCATGCTCACTTCTTTTGGTGGCAGCCTACACAAAGCTGGCTAATAACCTCTCCCGAGAACGCCTCTACTATGTGGTTGTGCTCTTTTTCTTGAGTTTCTTTGCCCTCTTTGGGGCTATTTTGCACCCCTACCGGGACGCGGTCCAAATGTCGGGCGAGACCATCGCGCACCTCAAGACCGCTTACCCCCACCTCCAGCACATCTTTCCTCTTTTTGGTGTGTGGATTTACACGGCCTTTTATGTGTTTGCTGAGCTTTGGGGCGCGGTTGTCTTAAACCTGTCCTTTTGGCAGTTCGCCAACGAGGTGACCCGTACCGTTGAGGCCAAGCGCTTTTACTCTATGTTTGGTTTTATCGGCCACTTGGCCCTGATTGCAGCCGGGTATACCGTGGGTGAGAACTGTAAGTTTGATGAGGGCACCATGTCCTGTGAGGGGTATGTGCGGGCAACCGTGACCGTGGTGCTCATCGCGGGTGTGATGATGTTGAGTCTTTACTACTGGCTGCACCGCGCAGTGTTGACGGATCCAAAGTACTATGAGGGTGCGGGGCAACTGGTGAAGGGTGAATCGCGCAAGTTGAAGCTGAGCCTGATGCAAAGCATTCGCTACATCCTGTCCTCTCCTTACCTGGGCCTTATTGCAACCCTTGTGTTTAGCTACGCCTTTACCATGAACCTCCTTGGTATCATGTGGAAAAAGCAGCTTTCTATCCAGTATCCAACAACCAGCGCGTACGCATCTTTTATGGGCAGCTTTTCCATCTACACAGGCATCACAACCGTAACGGTGATCTTCTTCTTTAAGGGAATTGTGAGCCGTTTTGGTTGGCGCGCGGGGGCCCTGGCCACACCCATTATTCTCTTTATCACCGCCGTTGCCTTCTTCTCGTTCCTGTTCTTTAAAGCGCAGCTGACACCCTTCATGTCCCTCATGGGCACGACGCCTCTGATGATGGCGGTGCTTGTCAGTACGTTGCAGCAGTTACTGAGCAAAAGCGCCAAGTACTCCCTTTTTGATCCCACTAAGGAAATGGCCTACATTCCCCTGGATCAAGAACTCAAGATCAAGGGAAAAGCCGCTGTGGACGTGACCGTTCACCAGTTTGGAAAAGCCGCCGGAGGGTACGTCTCCGGCCTGCTTCTTGTGGTGCTAGCGGCGGCTGACCTGATGGTTATTGCCCCGTATCTTGCGGTGGTAATCCTAGTGGCGATTGTTCTTTGGTTTGCGGCTGTGAAGGCGCTGAACAAGATGTATCACATTCAGCTCGCGAAACTTGATCCTGGGGCGCTGGCGCGGGCGTAATGCTTGGCGGGGCTGAGTAGGGTTGAGGGACATGGGGCGCCCCGTATCCCATGGGCCAGCTTTGCCCTAGGCTGTGTGAGCTAGGGGTGGTTGGCCACTGGGGCGGTTGTGTATAGTAAGGCACGCCGTATCCCTGGGGCGCAGGTGTGGTGCTTGGCGGCACCCAGTAAGGTTGAGTCACCGGTGGGTATGGGCTCGGCGCGTAACCTGGGTACGGTGCATGCACGGAAGGCGCGGGTGAATAGGGCGTTGGCGATTGACTCAAGTGAGGCGGCGGCGCAGGATCTGCGTGCCCCCAACTGCTCGTCATAACCGGCTCTTTGCGGATTTGAACGGGGGATGAGATTGGCTCCCCAGTGGTGCGACGCTTCGTTTCAAAGCTATTTTGGTCTTTTTCCGCTTCAAAAATTTCAGTGCAAGCAGCAAGTAGATCTGTCGCACCTTTGCACACCTTTAAGATGTCATCAACCTGGATATTCTTTGCCCTGAGGCTCGCCAGAAATGTTTGGATGGTGTACGCCTCCCAAAGCTTAGGGCTGCGCGCAAAGCTCGCCACAAGTCCTTTCACAAAATAACCATTGAGTACTTCTCCGGCTGTGTCGGCATAAATGATGTGTCCGCGATTTAAAAGTGTTGCCAGAATCTCTCCATGTTTAAGCAAAAGATTATCAATAGAATGGTTGCGGCAATAAAGAGCCGTGGTTGTGTGGGTAATGACAAGATGTGGGCGGTCAATGGATCCTTTATATATCCAAAACTTTAAAATGGCCCGGGTAAGTGTAGGTGTTTCTCCTACAAGAAGTTCTCCTGCGGCGCGAAGACCATTGCCAATGGGACCGTAAAAACCGATGTCCTTGGGAGAAGTTCCCTCTTTGGGGGTGCGTAAGTACTCACCAGCTGAGCGCAGGCTAGCGCCAATCCCCCAGGACACGGAGTCTCCCAGCTGTCCAAGAAAGGTGGTGCTTTTGGGTGAACCTGCGGGGATTTCTTGTTGGGTGCTCTCAAACTGCGCGATGCACGCAACTAACTCCTCTACAAGGTCGTCTTTGCTGGCAAAACTGGGGGCGCAGTGTTGGAGGCTAATGAGTGAAACTGTGAGCACGAAGTGGGCTAGGATCTTTCTTGACATATGGGCCTCCGAGGCTTGTTTTTCCCATAAATCTTAACGCGTTAGTTGCGTTTGGGGAAGTCCATATAGGGAAAGAGGCAAAGAAAAAGCCTGGATGCGCTATAAAAACACATCCAGGCTGTGCAGGGGAGTTAGGTCTTGGTTTAGGAAGGGTTGCCTGCTTGCAGGTTCTTCAACCACTTCTGGTTAATTTCCACGGGGAAACGCTTGCGCAGGGCCATGACATAACTTGAGATAAAGTCATTTTCATAAAGCTTGTTAAAGCCTGTGGTCTTTTGCGCAATATCCTCGTGGTCTGCGTTCTCGGCGTCGGGATCCGCAATGGCCTCAACACAGCCAACCAAAATCTCCGTATCCTCAAGGCTTGCCCCAAGGGGTGCGAGAAGTGCGCCGCCCACGGGTGTTTCAAAGACGCGCGAAACAGCGCTCTGCGGGAGCTTGACGCGGCTCGTAATGGCGCTTCCCGTGCGGGAGACGGACATCTTTTGGCTCTTCAGGTTTGCCTTGCGCAAGGACGCCATAAAGGAGGACACGCTTTGTGACTCGTTTGCAATCTTGCGCGCCAAATCGACGGCAGCCTCTTTCTTTTTAAAGGAAAGCCACAGGGCCTTTGCACGCTCTGGTGATACCTCATTCCAGGCGCGAAAATGTGCGTCTTGGACCTTGTCCACGTGCACGATGAAGGACACCTGCTCAGGCCCTTCAACAACGGATCCAGCCATTTGGGCCTCCAGGGCAAAAGCCTCACGCACAAAAGCTTGGGTGAGGGGCGCTTGGTCCTCTTTTCCACCTGCCGCGTCCGCAAAGGGATCCTGCAATCCGGTTGCGTCCATGCGGGTAAAGGTGCGCAGTGGCAACTTAAACTTCTCGGCCACCTCCTTCATGGTCATGCCGGAGCTTGCTGCGTCCTCAACCTTTGGTGCCAGCTCGTAAAGCACCTCGAGGGCCTTTTGGCGTCGGACTTTTTTGGCCAGATCTGCTTGCACCTGGGCAAAGGTTTTTCCTTCAAAGGTTGCGGCGCGCTCATCATAGACGCGCTTGACCTCGTCAGGCGTGACCGTCACGTCCACGGTCTCAGGGTCAAGAACGATGACGGAGAAATCGCGGTACTCGGGCGCTTTCAGCTCATTCTTATGGGCCACGAACATGGCCTTGATGTCTGCTTCAGAAGGTTCACCCTTAACAGGCACATCCGCGCTTTTGATAACGCTGTACACAAGCTGGCGCGTCTGCCCTTGCCAACGGTAAAGGGTGACCGTTGTGAGGGACGGCAAGCGCAGATCATCAAAGAGCGTCTCCATGAAGTTGGCGCGCAAAAGTTCCTTACGGGTTTCCTCCACGAAAGAGGCCTCATTAAACCCAAGTCGGTCAATAAGCAGTTCAAAGCGCTTTTTATCAAAGGCGCCACTTTCATTCAGGAAAATAGGGTTTTTCTTGATGCTTTCGCGCACACTGGCATCCGTCAGCGTCAGCCCCAAACGCTTGGCCTCTTGTTCAAGGAGCGCGTCATCGATGAGGGAGCGCAAGATATCCTGGAAAAGACCCGCCTTCATGGCCTCGTCTTCGGTGATGCGCTGGCCGGTGGTCAGGGCAATTTGGCGCAGCTTGCGGTCAACGGCCACACGCAACTGCGTCGCCGAGATACGGGACGAGCCCACCTTGGCCACCATTTGTGCGTGCCCACCACCCATATTGTGCATCCAGTCGCCTCCACCCCAAAGGATGGCAAAGGTGACAGCGATGGCGCCTAGAAAGCCTCGAAACCACCACGTGGACGAGTATGCACGAATTTTCTCAATCATTTAAAAAATCCTGGTTAAAAAACTCTCCAGGATTCTAGCTGTTGAGGCGTCGGGGAGCAATATGTTTGTGGGCCTTTGTCCTCGGGAGCTTAGAGTGACTCGGAGGAAGGTTTCCATGGGGCGGTGGTTAGGCCATCTTCTGGAGGTGCATGTTCGCCAAACGCACGTAAATTTGAATGAGTTCATCCTCGGGCACGCCTGTGTCCAGCAAAAAATTCTTTCCAAGGGCCTTTAGCTGCGCCAAGGGGGCCAGGTCAAAGGTTTTCAAGCTCACGCATTTCATGAGGAACCCATTATAAATGCTCTCAACTTTAGAAAGACCGCGTCCGTCAAAAAGCGAGAGGCTTTCGTCTCGCATAAGAAAGCCGCCACCAACATGGACCAGGCTGGCAAATCCCCGCGTGTCAAAGCTTGGGAGGGTTGGGCAGCACGTCAGGAAGCCAGATCCTAGGTGCGCCACCTGACCAAAGCCGCGCACGTCGCACTCTATGAGAGCCTTACTGCCGAAAAGGAAATTAGTTCCAATGGCGCCGACATTTTGAAGATGTTTTGCTTGAAGGGTCACAATGCCGTTGGCGGTTGCGAGAAATCTGTCGCCAATACGGGTTGCCCTGTCAAAAGGATCGGACAAAATAAGATGATGGAGGGTGTCAGGGATGTCCTTGTTGGAAAGGGTGAGCACGCCGTTTGGCATGAAAGTCTCGTCCTCAAAGCTGACCACCACACGGTGATCGTCGCGGGTCGTCAAAAGAGCCCTGAGGCCAAGTTTATATGTTTGTAAATCCTGTGCGCGCGCAACCAGGGTGTGGGGGGGGCCTTAAGCGCTTTAAGGTCCTCGGCCCCTTCTTGTCCTGTAAAAACCTTGAAACGGGTGTGGTTGGCGAGGGTTTGGACGTAAGGCGTCATGGCTTGTAGCGTGTTGTGGCCCATGTCTTTGCGCACGAGGATGCGGGGCAAGGCCCCCATGACAAGGCCTGCTGAGCGCACATTTTGGGGCGCAGCCTCACCAAAAAGCGTGGCGTACCAGGACGGCGTGACGCTTGGATCTGCCTCAAGATCCGCGGCCTTTAAAAGGCGCGTGGCTTTGGGGTAGAGATCTGGGCTGATAAAGACATGTTCGAGTGGCGCAAAGCCACTTTGGTTGATGTGAAAACTAAGGGTCTTGGCCATCTCGTCGTCGGGGATGGAAGACGTGCCCGTTGAAGGAATGGGGTCAAAAAGCGCGTTGGAATGGGAAAACGCTTCACCGTGCCGATTTTCTAAAATGCCGCACCATGACTTGCACACGCTGCGCACACGGGCGGCATCTTCGGGGCTCAGATAAGAGAAAATATGGTCCAGGGCCTCATTTGGGAGTTGGGTGATGGGTGTCGTTTGACCCACGTCCACGTCCATGGGGTCGTCGCCCTCAAGCTCACTCGCCTGGATGCACGTGCTTGCCAGTAAAGATATGCCCATAAGGGTAGCGTATTTTAAGTAGTTTTTCTTAAACATCATTTTTCTAAATCACATTTATGAAGCTTTTCAACTATCAATCACACCGGCGAAGACTAGTTGGCGTGCGCTGGTGGAGTACAATTGCAGCAGTGGGGATCATCTCCGGGTGCACCCGCTCGAGGAATGCGTCGACTTTCGTGCGTGCATCCAGGGTGAGTGCCGTTTGACTCAAGAAATCCTGACCGAGCTGTTTCAAGCGCGTAAGGGGAGTGGGATCAAAGTTTGTGAGGCTGGTACACCCGTGAAGAAAGGAGTGAAAGATGCTCTTAACGTATGTGAGGCCCCCGGCATTAAAATCCGTAAGGCCCGTTGAATCCTTGAGAAATCCGCCGCTTATTTCCGTAAGATTTGCAAAACCTCGCGAGTCAAATTTTTCGACCTTTGGGCATTTGAAGACAAAGCAAGCCCCAATAGAGGCAACTTTTGCGAGGCCGCGCACGTCACAGATCGTTAAATTTTTACAACTTGAAAGAAAGTGTAACTTAATGGTCTTTGTTGCTGTCAGACCTCGTGCGCTGAAGCTTTCGAGGCCTTCATGAAGCATCAAGAAGCTGGGCTCAATGCTGGTTATCTTATCAAACGGGTCACTCAGAATCAGGTGACGCAGGTTATGCGGAATATGATTCTTCGACATAGTGAGTGCGCCGTTTTTGATAAAGGTTTCGTCGTCAAAGCACAGCACCACAGGGTGATCGTTACGCGCGTTAAGAGGGCTGCTGAGGCTGTCTTTGTGTGCTTGCATATCTTGGGCGCGCACAACAAGGGTGTGGGGCGCCGTATGCAGAGCGTCAAGATCCGCCTGGGTTTCACTGCCTGTAAAGCGCATGAAGCGGGTATTTCGGCCGACTTTTTCAACATAGTATGTGATGGCATCGAGTGCGTCTTTGCCGACACGCTCGTTCACCAGGATTTGAGGCAGGGCTGACATGACGAGAGGCAGCGCGTGGGGGTCTTGGGAGGCCGCTTTTCCAAACAGAGCTGTGTACCAAGCCGACACTATGCGGGGATTTTCCTTAAGGTCTGTGGAGCTCAAAAGGCGCTTGCCTTGGGGGTAGAGATTTGGGTTGATGAAAATAGTCTCCAGGGGCGCAAACCCCTTATCGTTCACACGGTGCCTAAGGCACTGGGCGACCAGGTCGTCGGGAATCTGGTGAGCCAGATGCGTGAAGGTGGATCCAAAAAGAGAGGCCGAGACCGCATGCATTTGGCCGTGCTCCGCGGCTAAGATGCTGTGCCAGGCTTTACACACTTGGTCAGCAATGAGCCTTTCCTTGGGCGTCAGATAGGAGAAAATATCCGCCATACGATCATGGGGAATCTGGGCGATGGTTGTGGTGTGAGTCACGTCCACATCTATGTTCATAGGGTCGTTGCCCTCAGGTCCATTCGCCCACATGTACGTACTTGCCAGTAAAGACACGCACACTAAGGCGGAAGATTTTAAAAATGACTTCTTAAGCATGATTCTTAGGTAGAGTGTCTGTCAAAATAGTCAAGTAAAAAGACAAAATTTTTTTTATGAAATGTAAGGCGTTTGTTTTCAAAATCTTGTGTGCTTCCTGTAGCATTTCCTTGATTTTGGCCACAAGGATGTGAGAGGGTAGGGCGATTTGAAACCAAAACGCGAGTGTCCATCAATGGCTGCGTCAAATTCGTCAAAGTCTTCGTCACTGGCTTGGACTTTATGGGCAATTGCCGCCCTTTTCTATGCTTTCCAATATATTCTGCGTGTATGCCCCAGTGTCATGAAGGAAGACATGATGGTGAAGTTCCTCACGGACGCCTCTGGCTTTGGCACGTTTTCTGGCATCTATTATATGGGATACGCAGCCGCGCACTTGCCCATCGGCGTGCTCCTTGATCGCTTTGGTCCTAAATGGGTGATGGCGTCTTGTGTGATGGTGAGCGTTTTGGGCGTGTTACCACTGGTCCTATCAACCTCGTGGGAGCTCGCCATTCTTGGACGCTTCTTGGTGGGGGCGGGCTCCAGCGGCGCCATCTTGGGTGTGTTTAAAATCGTGCGCCTTTATTTTCCTGACGCGCAGTTCTCCCGGGTTTTGGGCTTGTCCGTGACCATGGGGCTTGCCGGCGCCCTTTATGGCAGCTATCCCGTGGGGCGCTTGTCAGCCACCTTTGGCTGGGAAAATGTGCTTCTGGGGCTTTTTGTGGGCGGCGCTCTTTTGGCCGTTGTGATGGCCCTTGTGACGCCGCGCGCGCCAAAGGAGACCCTGGAGGAGAAAGGCACGCTGTTGCGCGATCTGCGCCTTGTGTTTACCAACAAATTTGTGCTGGTCACGGCTCTTGCGGCCGCCCTCATGGTGGGGCCCCTTGAAGGCTTTGCAGACGTGTGGGCGAACTCCTATCTTGTGAACGTCTATGGGTATTCGGCCGAGGCAGCCTCGTTTCTGCCGTCCCTCATCTTCATTGGCATGGGGGTGGGCTCGCCGGTTTTGGGGTACCTGGCCCAAAGGTGGCATGCGTACTACGGCGTCACCCTTGGGTGCGCTCTTGGGATGGCGGTGCTCTTTGCCCTTCTCTTAGTGGTACAACTCCCCTTCATCATCATTGCTGCGTGTTTCTTTCTCATCGGCATGATGTCGGCCTATCAGGTGCTGGCCCTTTATATGAATAGCAAAAACGTGGACGAGCGCTTGTCCGGCATTGTGACGGCCCTGACCAACATGATTATCATGTCCTTTGGATACCTTTTCCACATGGTGATTTCCAAGGTCATGGTGCACTTTTGGGACGGCCAAGCTGTCGGGTGCTTGCCCGTTTATAGCGCTATGTCCTACATCAAAGGACTCAGCGTCATCCCCCTCACTCTCATGTTGGGATTCATGGGCTTTTGGTGGGTCAAGCGCGCAACGAAACAGGCGTGAGGGGTTTTCTCACGCCGCTTCCTTTGACGCCTTAAGCGCGTCCTTGAGGGCGTAAAGGGTCTCAAGGGCCTGGCGCGGGGTCATATCTTCAAGATCAAGTTCCCGGACGCGCGCCTCAACGGCGCTGGGCTTTGGTGCAGGCGCGGCCTTTGGTGTGGGAGGCGCGGGTGCGAACAGACTTTGCTGGCGAGGCGCTTCACTATGCGCCTTTGCCTGTCCCTCAAGTGTCGCAAGAAGTTCCTCGGCGCGCGTGCGCACGCTTTCGGGAATGCCCGCCAAGCGCGCCACGTGGATGCCGTAGGACCGCGCAGCGATGCCTTTAATCACCTCATGTAAAAAGACAATGTCGTCCTCCCACTCCCGCACGGCCACCGTGTGGCACACAAGGTGAGACAGGGTTTCTTCCAGCTTTGTCAGCTCATGGTAGTGGGTTGCAAAAAGGGTCCGGCACTGAACGTGGGTATGGAGATGCTCCAGGGCCGACCACGCCAATGACAAGCCGTCATAGGTGGAGGTGCCACGCCCCACTTCATCCAAAATCACGAAGGACTTGTTTGTAGCTTGGTTGAGGATGGCGGCTGTTTCCACCATTTCCACCATGAAGGTGGAGCGTCCCTGGGCAAGGTTATCGGACGCGCCCACCCGGGAGAAAAGGGCGTCCACAAGGCCAATGTGAGCTTTTGTGGCCGGCACATAGGACCCCATTTGCGCGAGAAGCACAATGAGGGCGTTTTGGCGCAAGAAAGTGCTCTTACCCGCCATGTTGGGGCCCGTAATGAGCCACACGAAGGCGCTCGGATCAAGGGTACACCCGTTGGGCGTAAAGGAGGCGCCTCCTTCTTTGGCCAGCATCTTTTCCACCACCACATGGCGCCCTCCCTCAATGGACAAGGTGCGCGAGTCATCCAGATGGGGGCGCGTAAAGCTATAAACACTGGCCAAATGGGCCATGCTTAGGGACACATCAAGATTGGCCAAGGCGCGGGCGAGCTCTGCCAAGGGCTCACACGCCGCGCGCACCTCGTGGAGCAGGGCGTCAAAGATGGCAAGCTCAATGTCGAGCGCTTTTCCTTCTGCAGCCAGGAGTTCCGCCTCAAGGTCCGTCAGCTCCTGGGTCGTGAAACGCATACCGCCCACCATGGTCTGGCGGTGAATGAAACGCTCGTCCACTTTGCCTTTATGGGTGCTGGTGATGTCTACAAAATACCCCAGCACATTGTTGTACTTAATTTTGAGGGAAGGAATGCCGAGCTCACTTTGGTACGTCGCTTGAAGCGCGAGGACCGCCTCCTTGCCGTGGTCACGCAGGGCGCGCAAACGGTCGAGCTCCGCGTCGTAGCCTTGGCGCACAAAGCCGCCCTCTCGCGCCAGGTGAGGGGCTGCGCTCGAAAGGGCGCGGGCAAGATGCTCCTTGAGGCTCGCTGCCTGGGTGAAGGTTGCGGCCGCCAGGCTCTCGGGCGCGCCCTTGCACGCTTCCAAAAGCTCGGCGCATGCGTGGGAGATCTCAAGGGCCCCAACAAGGCTTAAAAGATCCCTGGGACCCGCGCGACCCACACAGATGCGAGAAAGGGCGCGCTCTATATCCGGGCAGCCCTTAAGGCGTGCGCGCAGCTCGACCCGCAGGTCCGTGCGAGAGACAAAAAAATCAACGCGGGCCAGGCGCGCCTCTAAGCGCGCAAGGTTCTTAAGGGGGGCGCCTAAGTGAAATGCCAAAAGGCGGGACCCCGCGCCTGTCACCGTATGGTCGATGGCATGGAAGAGGGACCCCTCACGCCCGCCTGCCTGGGTCGCCATCAGCTCAAGAGACTGTGTGGTGGCCGCACTCAGGCGCACATGGGCGTCATCAAAAATCTTGCGGGGGTGCGCCAAGCGCACGCGCGCACCTTTTTGGGTGAGGTAGAGGTAATCAAGGAGCGTACCTGCCGACGCAATTTCTTGCGTCTCAAAGGCGCCAAGGCCATCGAGGGTTGTGACCCCGTAGTAATCCTGGAGGCGCTTTTGGGCATTTTGGGCGTCAAAGCGTGGGCGCGGCAAGGGGACGCAGGCCGTCGCCCATGGGGTCAGGCAGGCAAGCGCCCCGTCTGGCAGGATAATTTCGCTTGGCTCAAAGCGCGCCAGCGCACTTAAAAGACCCGCCTCATCTAGAAGGCCGGTGAGAAAATCACCGCTCGTGATGTCCACAACCGCAAGCCCAAAGCGCACAGCCTTTTGGCAGGGGACAAGGACCGCCAGAAAGTTCGCGCGCCCTGCCTCTAAAAGAGCGTCCTCCGTCAAGGTGCCAGGTGTGACAATGCGTACAACGTCCCTGGCCACAACCTCTTTGGCGCCGCGCTTTTTGGCTAGCGCTGGATCTTCCATCTGCTCGCAAAGGGCGACGCGGTGGCCAGCTTTTACAAGGCGCGCCAGGTACGTTTCGCATGCATGGAAGGGCACGCCGCACATGGGGATTTCCTCCCCCTGATGCTGGCCGCGTTTGGTCAGCGCAATGCCAAGGGTTTGGGCGGCCACCTTCGCGTCTTCAAAAAAGAGCTCATAAAAATCACCCATACGGTAAAAAAGAAGACAGTCCGGGTGCGCGTCTTTAATGCGGTGGTACTGTTGCATCATGGGTGTCATGGTCTCGTCCTTGGCAAGTCATTGGTGCCACAAAGGTAGTCAAGGCGCGCGCGTCTGGCAAGGGGTGTGACGGCGCACGCCGTTCATATTGTGTTGGTTGTGACTAGACGTTGATATCTTCTGGTTTAATCCAAACCACACGATCACCCCGCCATTCGCAGATGGGGTTCCCTATTTTTTTGTGATGCGTGATTGCAGTCCAAACGCCTTCTTGAATGGCCTTCCTCACCTTCTCGGGATCATCCATGATATCGTTGAAAAGGGCGTCGTCATATTTAGAGTGCTTTTTGGTCACTTTATTTTCTCCTGAAGATGGTCCCAAATGTTTTGGTTCGAAATAAGGGGGGTGCTCCCCTGCCTTTTTGAAGCAACAAGGGTGATTTCCTGTGCCACAGAGTTGTCATAGAGCTGCCAAGAATCAACGGCCTGGGTATAGAGATGAAAAAAATTACGAAGACTTGCGCTATAACGTCGCAAAATAATACGCTCTGGGACAAAATGCCCTCCAGACGCCACGCGCTCTCTCACGCGTTGAACAGCGAGTTGGGCAGAATCAAGACAAAGATAAACGAGATGGATTTTGTATCCATTGAGAGATAGCTTTTTAAACCAGGATGCAAAGTGGCGGCTTGAGAGGGTCGTTTCAAAAGAAAAATCGACACCTTCATTTGCCAGATCATTCATACGTTTGAGCATAATGCGTCCTGCTTGAATGGCAACGGTCTCTGGCTGGTAGGCGCAAAGGCCTTGGGCAATCACATCTGCATTCACAAAGTTGTTGAGATGAAGTGTGTTGCGCAAAAGGGCGGGAGCGGACGTTGATTTTCCCGCGCCATTGGGGCCTGCAATAACAACTAAGTGAGGCATGGAATAAAAGAAAACCTCATTTTTCAAGAAGGACTACATAAAGATAATCAGTATTATAATATGATCAGCATGTCTACTCAAAAGGCGATCCTTGGTGTGCTTTAAGTTGCGTGCACTTCTTACTTTGAGGCTGGTTTGAGGGCCTTTTCGCACAGGCGTTTGTTAAACCAAATCTTTTTGGCTGTGGCGAGATAGGCCTCGCGGTCAAGGGGGGGAAGGGTGAGCTCTTCCTCACCCGCGGCACCCGAGGCCATTGTTTTAGAAAGGGCGGCAAGGCACGCTTGCGGGTTGCCTTGATGGAGCTGGGTTAAAGCGATCTCATTTCGGATCTCGTCTTCCTCAATCCAGTCTATGAAATCACCACACCCTTCTAACAGGGGGGTGAGGATGGCCTCGGCGCCCGGGTAATCTTTGCTCTGGTAGGTATTTAAAAATTCCTTGCGACGCTTTTTGATGGAGGCCTGGGAGCAGGCTTTTGGCGGGATTTGATAGGTCCCATCAAAGGTGGCGCGCATGCCACAAAATCCGCGGCACGTGTCATTTTGACTTTTCACATCAATGCGGTGCGGGCCTGTTTGCACAAACGAGACGCGGCAGGCCTCTTTGTCGCCTTCCAGCTTTTGCGTAACACCTTCTGTACCTTGAAGGGTGCCTGAGAGCGCGCACTGATGTCCGTTGGCGCCAACTGTCTCAATCTCAAAGGTCATTTGTTTTGACGCGTCTGTGTTGACGCTGAGCGTGCCATGATTTCCTTGAAGGATATAGTGGCCGGGGTTCAGGGTAGGCGCACTCCACGCGGAGGTCAAAAAAGCGAAAAACATGATGGAAGACAACAAAGAAAACGTCATAAAAAACATCGCAGATATTTCAGGCACATGCGATCAAGTGTACAGGTGCAGATAGAAGTGTTCAACGGGCATGTAAGAGGGCAGGCGTATGTGTTGACGCGGTGCATCACATCTTGCGCAAATGCTTGGGCTCCATGTGAAAGCAGTTGACAGGGGCGCCCCCCCTGATCATATGGTCTAAACATCGATTGCTTAAAAAGGGTTATGACCATTATGGCAAGGGTTGGCCCCTTATGGGGCGCGTGTTTGGGAGTTATTGTCATGATGCTTGCGCCAGCAGCAGTGTCAGCGCCCCTGCGCGTGGTGGGCTCATCCGCGCTTTTTCCCTTCATCGTTGCTGTTGCTGAGCGCTTTGGATACCAGTTTGATTACGGCACACCCGTTGTGGAATCCACCGGAACGGGAGGCGGTATCAAATACTTTTGCAGCGGAAGTGGTGCGCGTTTTCCCGACATTGTCTCTGCGTCGCGTCCCATGACGCTTTCCGAAAGAGCGCTATGTGCGCGCCACCATATTGAAGATATTCTTGAGATTCCTTTAGGTCTTGACGCCCTTGTCTTGGTGCGGGCCAAGGAGGGTCTTTTTTTTGATCTGACCAAAGATCAGCTCCGCCAGGCCATTGAGGATAAAGCACCACTCCCCCTACGCTGGCAAGAGATCAGTGCGCGCTTTCCCGATGAAGCCATCAAGATTTTTCTTCCCCCCCAGACGGCGGGAACACGCGAGGTTTTTCACCATATCGTTGTGGGTGATGAGGGGCACGAAAGGCAAGACGGGGCCCTGCGCAGTGTGGCAGACCAGGAAAGCGTTATCGCGCGCAAACTTATGCAAACGCCCGATGCGGTGGGTGTCATCAGCTTTGCGTTTTTGTACAAAAACCAAGATACGCTGCGCCCTTTTAAGATTAACAGCGTTGAACCGACCCTGGAGACCATCACCTCAAAGCGCTATCCCCTAGTCAGGCCTGTTTTTGTATACGTGAAAATGGACGCACTCAAAGAGCAAAAAAATGTCCAAGCCTTTGTACGTTATATTGCGTCGGACTGTGTGGAGGTTTTACTCACGCGCTATGGGCTTGTAAGTCTGCCAAGGAAAGAACGTGTTCACCTGCGCGCACGTCTTGATCAGCTGATCACGGGACCCCACAAGTCCCGCGGTTTGTGTCAGGGGTAGAAGGACCATGGAGCGCATTGTCCTTTGGAGTTGCATTTGGGCCGTTGTTGCATATATGCGCTGCTTTTACGCGGCGCGTGAAAGGGCTGCCGCTTTACCAGATGGCGCGTTTTTGCCCACAGCGCCACGTTTTTACGCGCTCATGGGGGCTCTTCTTGTGGGGGCAAGCGCTCTTTTGGGTGGCACAGGCCTGGCGCTCTTTGATAGGCAGATTCTTTTTGCTGATGTGCCCCTCGATACCCTGGGCTTTGCCCTAATCGGCTACGGCCTCACACACATTCTAATGCGGCTTCAGGTGCACGCCCGGCGCTTTCTTGAGGGTGTGGGTGCGTGCGTTTTCGCCCTGGCTGCGCTTATGGCGGTTCTTATCACCGGCGCGATTGTTTTTCTCTTGGTGAAGGAGGCAGCGCGCTTTTTTGCCTTTGTTCCCCTGGGAGACTTTATGACAGGCACCGTGTGGTCGCCGGAAATTTCCCTTTCAACAGCACAAGGTGCGCGCGGGTCTTATGGCGCCCTTCCCCTTTTTACGGGAAGTCTTCTTATTACCCTGATCGCCCTTGTTGTGGGAGGGCCCCTGGGACTGATGGTTGCCATTTTTACCTCCCAATACGCAAGTGACCAAACCCGCCTGTGGCTTAAG
>JAIUNT010000030.1 GCA_020161545.1 Pseudomonadota bacterium | reverse complement strand
AACGAGGGGACAAACTTCTCCGTGGGTGCCAACATTGGTATGGCTCTTTTTGCGGTCAACGTGGGTATGTGGCCTCAGATTCAGGAAATGGTAGAAGGCGGACAAAACGCTTACATGGCTTTGAAGTATGCCCCATTCCCCGTGATTGGTGCGCCCTCAGGCATGGCCCTTGGCGGGGGATGCGAGGTGCTTCTCCACTGTGATGCGGTTCAGGCGCACAGCGAGCTGTACATGGGCCTTGTGGAGGTCGGTGTTGGACTTGTGCCCGCGTGGGGCGGATGTAAGGAAATGCTCACCCGCTGGGTGACAGAGTCCAAGCGTCCGGGCGGCGCCATGGTCGCCGTTGGTAAGGTCTTTGAGATGATTGGCACGGCCAAAGTTGCCAAGTCCGCGGCTCAAGCCAAGGAAATGCTGTTCCTGCGCGCAGGCGACAAGATCACCATGAACCGAGACCGGCTACTGGCGGACGCAAAGGCAGTGGCTTTGGAAAAGGCACAGAATTACCAAGTGCCCACACCCGTTGAGATATCACTTCCCGGAGGTGTTGCCAAGGTCGCCATGACCATGGCCGTCAAGGGCTTTGTGAAGGCCGGAAAGGCAACGCCCTATGACGAGGTTGTCTCCGCTAAGCTCTCGGAAGTGCTCAGTGGCGGTGACGTTGATATGACCGACAAGCAAACCGAGGAAGATATCTTGAAGCTTGAGCGCAAGGCGTTCGTGTCGCTTCTGCACAACAGGGGAACCTGGGACCGCATGGAGCATATCTTGGCAACGGGCAAACCATTGAGGAATTAAAATCATGCCATCATATAAAGCACCCTTGCGGGATATAAACTTTTGTATCAAAGAGCTTTTTGATTACAAGGACATCCAGGCCCTTCCAGGATATGAGGACATGGGCGAGGATTTGGTGGACGCGGTCCTGACAGAAGCTGCGCGCATTTGCGAAGACGTCCTGGCCCCTATCAACCAAAGCGGCGATCTTGAGGGTTGCCGTTGGGAGAACGGTCAGGTCTTCACGCCCAAGGGTATCAAAGAGGCTTACAACACCTTTGTCGAGGGAAGTTGGACCTCTTTGGCCGCTGACCCCGCCTATGGCGGTCAGGGGCTGCCCGAGTCCATAGGCCTTATGACTGAGGAAATGATTTGCGGTGCCAACACGTCCTTCAGCCTTTACCCGGGTCTGACACGCGGTGCCTCCATCTTGCTCCACACCCACGGTTCGGACGAGCTGAAGGACCGTTATCTGCCTAAGATGATTAATGGCACGTGGGGGGGCACCATGTGCCTGACCGAGTCCCACTGTGGGACGGATCTGGGACTCCTTCGCACCAAGGCGGAGCCCCAAGGTGATGGCTCGTACCTAGTGACGGGCACAAAGATCTTTATCTCCTCTGGCGAACACGATCTGACAGACAACATCATCCATTTCGTCCTGGCCAAGACACCTGACGCGCCTGCTGGTATTAAAGGTGTAAGCCTCTTTGTTGTGCCAAAAATCTGGGTCAACGATGATGGATCCTTGGGAGACACCAACGGTGTGACGTGCGCCTCCATCGAGCATAAGATGGGCATCCGTGCCTCCGCCACCTGCGTGATGAATTTTGAAAACGCTAAAGGGTATCTGGTTGGTAAACTTTTCCACGGTGTCAGCAACATGTTCGCCATGATGAACGCAGAGCGTTTGGGTGTGGGAAACCAAGGCCTTGGTGTGGCTGAAGTGGCCTATCAAAACGCCCTTGCTTACGCCAGAGATCGCCTTCAAGGGCGCGCGCTGACAGGGGTTAAGTTTCCAGAAAAGCCGGCTGACCCCATCACTGTTCACCCAGATGTGCGCCGCATGCTTCTCACCATGAAAGCCTACAACGAAGGCAACCGTATGGTTGGCGCTTGGATTGCCCGCGCCCTTGATGTTTCTCACAAAGAGAAAGATCCTGTCAAAAAGCAAGAGGCCGAGGATCTGGTGCAACTCATGACCCCCGTTGTAAAGGCATTCTTCACGGACTGTGGGTACGACGTGGCCAACATGGCCATGCAGGTTTTGGGCGGGCACGGATACATCAAGGAATATGGCCTTGAGCAATTTGCCAGGGACGCCCGTATTTCTCAGATCTATGAAGGCACCAACGGTGTGCAGGCTCTCGACTTTGTGGGACGTAAGCTTCCTGCCAACACAGGCCGCTATTTGCGTCAATTCTTCCACCCAGTGCTGGTCTTCATTGAAGAGAATAAGGACAATGCGGCTCTGGCCGAAATGATTCCCCTTCTTGTTAAGGCCGTGACGCGTCTTCAACAGGCCACAAGCTATCTGGCGGTGAGTGCGCTACGCAATCCCGACGAGGCGGGTGCGGCCAGCGTTGATTACCTACGCATGTTTGCACTTGTGACACATGCGTACCTATGGGCAAAGGCCGTGAAGATTGCAGCCCCTAAGGTCTCGGGCGAGGAGGGGCTCTTTTATGAGAGCAAGCTTGAAACTGCACGGTTCTTCTACACGAAGCTTCTGCCACAAACCTCTAGCTTACTGGCAACCATCATGGCGGGCGCAAAACCCCTCATGTCCATGAAAGAGGAAGGATTTGGTCCTTTCTAGAGTGCCGGCGCACGCGCAAAGAACGTAACTGTTCAAGGGCGTGCGCCTTAACCCATAACAACCCAAGGGGGCGGATTATGACGCTGTACTACCGTGTTTTGCGCATTTTAATCGCAGGCCTTCTGGGGAAAAAGGTAACCTTTTTCGAGCCACTGACGCGCAAGTTTCAAGTGCTTCTCAATGATATTGATCTCAATATCCACATGAATAATGCCAGGTATTTGAGCATCATGGATTTGGGTCGGTTTGACTTTTTGGTGCGCTCGGGTCTGGCACGTTTTTTCATTACCGAAAAGTGGCAAGCGGTTTTGGGCGGTGTCCACATCCGCTTTCGCCGGGGGCTGCGCCCTTTTCAAAAGTATACCCTCACAACGCGTATTGTGGGCCTTGATGAAAAGTGGGCCTACATCGAGCAGCGCTTTGACGCCGATGGTCAAATGGTGGCCCACGCGCTCGCACGGGCCGTCTTTACCATTAAGGGAAAGCCCATTCCAACAACAGAAGTGTTAAAGAAATTGGGCATGGATCCTGTCATAAAGCCCTTGTCACCAGTCCTTGAGCGATGGAAGGAAGTCGATAATGACCTTAGAACCTCTTTGTAAGGCAAGCCAAAAGGACCCTGAAAACACGCCCGTTCTTGTTGCGTGCGAGGGGGCTGTTGCCACACTCACCCTCAATAGACCAGCACTTCTCAACGCCTTGAACGCCGATCTTGCCAAGGGGATGCTTGAGGCACTCCTGGCGGCCGAGCATGACGAGGGCGTGCGCGCCGTTGTGATCACGGGGGCTGGAGCGGGCTTCATGGCGGGCGGAGACATCACCATGTTTGCCAAGCACATGGACGCGGACGCATCAAAACGCGCCCAAGATTTTCACACCTTTTTTGCCCATGTCCACCCGGCCATTACCAGCATCAAGCGCATGCCAAAGCCTGTGATTGCTAGCGTAAACGGCGCCTGCGCGGGCTTTGGGCTCAGCCTTATGATGGCCTGTGACCTGGCAATCGGATGCACCTCCAGCACCTATACCATGGCCTATGCGCACATGGGCCTGAGTCCCGATGGCGGCAGCTCCTTTGCGCTGCCGCGCCTCGTGGGCCTTCGAAAAGCCATGGAACTTGCCCTTCTTTGCGAGCGCTTTAATGCCGACACAGCCCACACCCTTGGCCTTCTCAACCGTGTGGTGGAGGACGCGGTTCTACAAGAGGCAACCCGCCAGCTCGCCCAGCAACTGGCCAGTGGGCCCACAGCTGCCTTTGCCAAAACCAAGGCGCTCTTGTCCCAGTCCTTTGAAAACACGCTGCCCCAGCAACTGCAGCTGGAGGAGGATGCTTTTGTCGCCTCCACCCAAACCCATGATTTCCCCCAAGCTGTGGGAAGTTTTCTGGCCAAAAAACGCCCGACCTTTGAAGGGCGCTAAAAAAACCGTTAACACACGAGAGGAACTAAGAAATGTCTGATTTAAAAGGAAAGACCCTTTTCATCACGGGTGGAAGCCGCGGCATTGGCAGAAGCATTATTTTGCGCGCAGCCAAGGACGGCGCCAACATTGTCTTATGCGCCAAAACAAGTGATCCCCATCCTCAGCTGGAGGGCACCATCCACTCCGTTGCCAAGGAGATTGAAGAATTGGGTGGACGCGCACTACCCATTCAAATGGACGCGCGTGATGAAGATCAAATTGCGGCGGCCGTTGCCAAGGGCGTAGAGACCTTTGGGGGTGTCGATATTCTTGTCAATAACGCCAGCGCCATTCAGTTGACGGACACCTTGCACACACCCATGAAGCGCTTTGACCTCATGTTCGGTGTGAACGTGCGCGCAACCTTTGCCACGACCCAGGCCTGTATTCCCCATTTGAAGGCCGCCTCCAACCCCCATGTCTTGATGCTTTCTCCTCCCTTGAATATGGAGGCCAAGTGGTTTGCGCCCCACTGTGCCTATACCATGAGCAAATACGGCATGAGCATGTGCGTTCTTGGCATGAGTGAAGAACTTCGCAAGGACGGTGTGGCTGTGAACGCTTTGTGGCCGCGTACGACCATTGCAACGGCGGCTGTGAATATGCTGGGCGGTGAGGCGCTGATGAAGGCGTCCCGCAAGCCTGAAATCATGGCAGACGCGGCTTATTGGATTCTGACCCAGGACGCGCGCGCGACCACAGGCAACTTTTTCGTGGATGATGAGGTGATGGCCAAGGCGGGTGTGACGGATCTGTCGTCTTACGCAGTCACGCCAGGGGCGCCCCTTGTGCCTGACTTCTTTCTATAGCACACGCCAGCTATAGGGCAGGGGGCGCGTGCCCCTTGCCCATCAGCGCGTCCTGACGTGCGCTCACCTTCTCAGCTGAGAAATCCGCGATCAACTCCTCAAAAAGGGTGCGCCAGTTAAGCTCAGCGCCCAAGTGCATGAAGGCAGATCCTATTCCAACGGCCGCACGGTCAAGAAACACAAATTCCCTGGGTGGGCGCACGCCGCCTAGCTCTCGTAGCTTTGCGTGAACGCTGGCTGCGCGCTCGCGACCCTCCACGCCGCTGTTGCCTTCTTGAATCGGGCGCACGCGGTTATCAAGGAGTGGCTCATAGAGCATTGCAGCCCACATATTCAGGGCGTCAATGTGGGCATTGGAGAGATCACCAAAACCCCAAGACGCGTAGGCAGCCGCGGCCATGTCCCTGGATCCACTGCCAATGGCTTCGCGCAGATCTAGCGTGCTTTGGAGGAATGATGGTGAGAATATGCGCACACAGCCAAAATCAAAAAGATTAATAGACGCCCCTTCAACTGTGTAGTTGCCAAGGTGGGGGTCCCCGTGGAGGACGCCGTAGTGATAAAGGGGCTTGTACCATGCGCGAAAAAGATTCTTTGCGATGGCGTTGCGGGTTTCTTGGGGCTCGTCCTTGAAGGCTGCAAGGGGACGTCCCTCTAGCCATGTCATGGTGAGAAGCTGCTTTGTGGAGAGATCCTCAATACACGTGGGCACGTGGATTTGGGTGTCCCCTTCGAAGATCTTTGCAAAAAGCCCCATGTGGTGTGCTTCGCGTGTGTAGTCAAGCTCTGCGCGCAGGTGGGCCGCGATCTCAAGAAGGATATTTTCGGTTTCAAGGGCACCAAAAGTTGCCTCATAGAGCTTCAGACCCATCTTCAGCTGGGTTAGGTCCGCCTCCATGGTGGCCGCCATGTGCGGATACTGCAGCTTGCAGGCAGCTAGGCGCCCATCAAGAAGGGTTGCCCTGTGCACTTGCCCGAGGGACGCAGCGGCGCAAGCCTCCCTCGAAAAATCCCCAAAACGCGCGCTCCAGTCGGGTCCAAGCTCTCCCTGCATGCGGCGCTTCACAAACGCCCAGCCCATGGCCGGGGCTTGGGATTGAAGGGCTGCAAAGGCCTGGGTATAGTCCTGGGGCAGAGCGTCCGGCACCGTGGAGAGAAACTGGGCAACCTTCATGAGGGGGCCTTTGAGAGTGCCCATGACGGCGGCCATTTGCGCCGACTCTTTGGCCGCGTCCGTGGCGCGACCTAAAATCTTGTCCGCGGCGCGGCGCGAGGCAACGTTTGTGAGCGCGCCGCCCACCTGAACGTAGCGCTTGAGGCGCGTGGCGACGTCACCCTTTTCATCCATTAAACGGGCTCTCCCAGGGTCAGGATGCGCAAAAGACGCGTGGAGCCTGAGGCAAAAAGCTTTGCGCCCGTATTGGGCATAAAGCTGCCACCAGCCGTGATGACAACGCTGTCCCCGCGTTTGGCAAAGTTCCGCTTCAAAAGCACTTCTGTTGTCAGGGTCACCATCTGTGGGAACCCTTCAATCTCCTTGGTGATCTCAGGAAAGACACCCCACGCAAGGGTCAACTGACGCGCGACTTTTTCTTGGGGCGTGAGGGCAAGGATGAGGGCTTCAGGGCGCTCCTTGGCGGCCCGCAGGGTTGTGGAGCCACTTAGGGTGAGGGTCACAATGGCGCGGGCTTCAATGGAGTGGGTGACTTGTCTTGCAGCTGCCGTGATGGCGTCACTGGAGGAGGCATGCTCGTCAACACGCTCCACTGTGCGGTAGTGGCGGTAGAGGGGGTCACGCTCAACTTTTTCAGTGATGCGGTTCATCATAGTGACGGCCTCTTGTGGATAGGTACCTGCTGCTGACTCCGCCGACAGCATCACCGCGTCAACGCCGTCATAAACTGCGTGGGCTACGTCCGAGGCCTCGGCCCGCGTGGGCGTAGGGGATGACACCATGGACTCCAGCATTTGGGTTGCCACAATCACGGGTTTACCAAGGGCGCGGCTGACCTTAATGATGCGCTTTTGAAGAGGAGGAACGTCCTCTGGGGGAAGCTCCACACCCAAATCGCCACGCGCCACAAGAAGGGCGTCACTGGCCACTGCAATGGCCTCAAGGTGATCAATGGCTTGGGGCTTTTCGATCTTTGACGCAATCTTGGCACGTGTGCCAATGATGCTGCGCGCTTCTTCAACGTCCTGGGCGCGCTGAACAAAGGACAGCGCCACCCAGTCCACATCCATCTTCAGGCCGAAGGCGAGGTCCTCTCGGTCCTTGGGGGTAAGGGCTGAAAGGTTTAAGAGACAGTCGGGGACATTGACACCTTTGCGGTCTGAAAGCTTGCCACCAACCTCCACGCGCGTCACAAGGCGTGAAGAGGATTTTTCAACCACCCGCAGGGCAATGGCGCCATCGTTCAGCAGAAGACGCTGATTGGGTGCCAGAGCCTCAAAGATTTCCTCGTGGGGCAAGCACACGCGGGTGACGTCCCCGGGGGTGGGATCGAGGTCAAGAATAAAGGTTTCGTTATTTTGCAAAAGGACGGATCCATCTGCGAAGGTACCCACGCGCAACTTTGGTCCCTGGAGATCCTGAATAATGCCAATAGGATAGCTATGCTTTTGGCTGAGAGCGCGAATGGCCTGAATGTTCGCTTCGTGGGCAGCGTGACTGCCATGGGAAAAATTCAGGCGAAAAAGATCTGCGCCCGCCAGAAAAAGGGTCTCGATCATTTCCGGCGTGGAGCTTGCAGGGCCCAGTGTGGCGATAATTTTTGTGGCGCGTTGTCTGCGCATCAGTCAGGTTTCCTTTCTTTTGCTTGGGGAATGCGTGCGATAAAGACGCCAGCAAGGACGATGGAGCCACCCAAGAGCTGAGCCGAAGACAGGCGCTCCTGGAAGAAAATCCATGCCAAAAACGCGGAGAAAACCGGCGCCATGGACATGAGGAGGGACGATATTGTGGCTGAGATATGGGCCATGGAGAATGTGAGAAGACCCTGACCCAAAATGTGTATCACGAGGGCCATGAAGAAAAGAACGCTCCAGCCGTGGAGGCTGTGAGGGATAATGTTCTCACCGCTTATGAGGGCCACCAGCGCCAAAATATACATGGTGGGGATGGCGCCCCAGGCCATGATGGTTGGGGAGCGAAAGTGCTGTCGCAGCGCTTGAACACTCACAAGAAAAGCTGAAAAGAACAGACATGAGATAAAGGCAAGCATATCGCCATAGGCATGTCCTGTGTTCAGGGAAAAGGTGCCCCCCACCAAAATAATCGATCCAATAGTGGCCGCAATAATGGCCAGGATCAGGGTCCAAGTCAGTTTTTGCTTAAAAATGATCCAGGAGCCTAAGGACACAAAGATAGGGGTCAGGTTACTCAAAAGCATGGCATTCACAACACTTGTGTGCAGCATAGCGGAGTGCCAGAAAATCAAATCAAGAGCCAGAAAAGCACCAGCGCCCCACATCAGAAAATAGTCTCGCTTTGTCTTGGGGACCTTGGCATTTGGCTCGCGCATGTGGTCAAAGACCATCCAGGAGATGAGAAACGGAAAGGACAAGAAGAAGCGGTAAAATCCTGTGGCAATGGGGCCTACCTCGCTTAGGCGCACACAGATGGGCACAAAGGCCAGAAGAAGCGCAGTCATCAGCCCGGCAAGAACCGCAAGAGTCGCAATGGGCGTTTGTGCAATGAGTTTACGCATCAAAAAAAGCCTTTGTATAAATGTGTTGTCATCATAGCGCGCCAGGCACGTGGGTGCTAGTTATTTTCCCATGAATCTGGACGCGTTGCGCCTTGTGTTTCGTGTGAAAGCTGCGTAGTGTCGTGGGTGAGAAAATAACCCCCATATAAAGGAGTCAAACATGTCAGGTTTTGGTGGTGTATCAGGTTTGCAGCTGCGTCAAATTATTGAGAAAATTGAAAGACTCGAAGAGGACAAGGCAGCCATTGCAACGGATATCAAAGAGGTCTACGCAGAAGCCAAGTCCCACGGCTTTGACACGAAGGTCATCCGCAAAATGATCAGCATCCGTAAAATGGATCAAGATGAGCGCGCAGAACAAGAAGAGTTGATCTCTGTCTATTTCCAGGCCATTGAGATGGCGTCCCGCTCCAACCGTGAGGTGCGCGACGTAGAGGATGTGTCTGAGGCAGCTTAACAATTGCAAAAGGGGTGGTGGCGTTCCATCACCTCTTTGAGACAGTCTTCCTATCTTCTTGAGATGAGATAATATTTTGCGCTATGTTTATGAGGCGCGTTATCTTGCCTGGATACTTCCTTGTCGTTTATCTTTCGCCCTAAGCTCTTATCCTCGTTCCAGAACTACACAAGCAAGGACCTGTGGCACGATGTGTCTGCCGGGTTAACCATTGGTATTGTTGCCCTCCCACTGGCCATGGCCTTTGCCATTGCCAGTGGGCTCAAGCCAGAGACAGGCATTTATACAGCCATTGTGGCAGGTTTTTTGATTTCACTTTTAGGTGGATCAAAAGTGCAAATAGGTGGGCCTGCAGGCGCCTATATCATCATTGTTTACGGCATTGTGGCGCGATATGGCGTGCATGGCCTTGTGATTGCAACGATTCTTGCGGGCATTCTCTTGTTCCTTATGGGGCTTTTGAGGTGGGGTGCTCTGATACGCTACGTTCCCGTTGCCATTGTAACTGGTTTTACAAATGGGATTGCTGTCTTGATCGCCCTATCGCAAGTCAAGGATGTGTTGGGGCTGCAGATACAGGCACTTCCCAGTGACTTCTTTCCAAAAACTATTGTCATTGCAAGCCATCTCCAGACCATTAGTATGCCAACAGCAATTATAAGCATTGCTTGCTTATGCGTGCTTTTTGGGTGGCCCATGCTTGTCAGCAAAACCCATCTTCGCATACTGACCTATATACCCGGGAGTATGATCGTTTTGATTGGTGGAACCACCTTGTCTGTGGCGTTGGATTTGCCCATTGCAACCTTGGGAACGGAGTTTGGGGGGATTCCTTCCGTGCTTCCAAAAATCAGTGTGCCGCACATTGATCTAGATACAATGACCCATTTGGTCCGACCTGCCATCACAATTGCGCTTTTAGGGGCTATTGAATCCTTGCTTTGTGCGCGCGTCGCGGATGATATAATAGGTGAGCAGCACGATCCAAACCAAGAATTAATGGCACAGGGGATTGCGAATGTTGTTGCGCCAATGCTGGGAGGTTACTGCGCGACGGGAACCATTGCGCGCACGGTGACAAATGTGCGTATGGGTGCACGCACACCCCTTGCGGGCATTGTTCATGCGCTCACCCTTCTGGTAATCCTACTCATTGCTGCGCCCCTTGCAAAAAGTATCCCCCTTGCCGTTCTGGGCGCTATCCTTATCTACGTCGCCTACAGAATGGGAGAGTGGCATGCTTTTGTGCGTTTGTGGCGCTACTCCAACTTCTATCGTTTGATTTTCTTATCAACCTTTGTTTTGACTGTCGTGGCGGACTTGAGCGTTGCCCTTGAGGTTGGTCTTGCTTTGTCATTTTTGTTTTTTATCGCCCGTGTTAAAAGTCTCACACGCCTTGAACCAGTGGGGGAGGTGGAGTATCCCAATGAGCGCATGCTGGGGAGAGAGATAGAGATGTACCATGTCTACGGCTCGCTTTTTTTTGGGACGGTCAATATCCTTGAAGAGCTGATGATGCCACATAAGTCCGCACCCAAGATTCTTGTTCTGAGTCTTGTAAATCTCCTTAATCTTGATACATCAGGCGTAGAGGCTCTTGGAAAGCTTCAAGCGTATATGCGTGGCCAAGGAAAGTATCTCCTGATTGCAGGCGCAAATGCACAAGTTATGTCTCTTTTTAAGCGTTCACATTTTTTCGACGCTGCCGGCGCTGATAAGTTCTACGAGACACCGCAAGATGCACTTTCCTACGCAAAGGGATTAATAGGCAGTCTGTAAGGCTTGTTGATTCATACGGATGGTGCCCCCGGGGAGACTCGAACTCCCACAGTCAAAAACCAACAGATTTTGAGTCTGCCGCGTCTACCAATTCCGCCACAGGGGCATGTAGCTACTTAAGTAACCGGACACGGGCGCCGCGTCAACAGGAAAAGCACAAAAAGTTTAAAATTGCCCCTCCAGACCAACCAGTCGGTCAGAAGGCCTCTTTTTTTTAATTTTATGAAAATACAGTTGAAATGCTCTTTTGTTGTGGGATACCATCTCTATGTTATAGGTTCGTTCAATAGGGAGGAAAACATGGACTTTAAACTTTTAACACTTGCTGCAAGCCTAGCTTTGGTGACATCCGCATTTGCATCTGAGGATGCAGGCGAGCAACGTCGCCACGAGCATGACATCACAACAAAGGATGTAGCTGGTTCTGCTGAAAACGAAAAAGAAGTTTTGCCACATGACGAGTTTGCAACTTCTGAGACACCTGACAAGGTAACTCAAGAGAAGAAGCGTCATAAGAAGCGTCATCATAAGAAGAAAGCTTCAGCTGCACAGTCCACAGAAGCTAAGGACGCAGCTCCTGCTGAGCCTAAGGCTGATGCCAAGGACGCAGCTCCTGCTGAGCACAAGGAAGAAGCAAAGAAAGAAGAGCACAAGGGCTAATCTAAGCCTGCGAGCTCAGCTCTTAAAAGACAGGTGGCGCAAGTCACCTGTCTTTTTTTTGTGCGCGCTAGATTTGCTGGGTGATATAGAGGGCGCTCCAGGCGTCAATCATTTGGGCAATGTAAACGGCGTCTTCCTTCTTGGTCACAAGGTGATCCACATTAGGAAGGGAAATAAAACTTTTTGGATGCACCGCTGTTGAGAAAATCGCGCTGGCGTTGCGCACGTTGACGACCGGGTCGTCGGGTGCGTGAAACACAAGAAGCG
The DNA here is from genome assembly GCA_020161545.1 of Pseudomonadota bacterium. Lineage (GTDB taxonomy): Bacteria > Pseudomonadota > Alphaproteobacteria > Caedimonadales > UBA1908 > JACESU01. The sequence continues at coordinate 11,384 of JAIUNT010000030.1, read as the reverse complement.
CTGCGCTGAGTTGAGGCAAGATTGTATCCATGTCATAGCTTTGCAGGTCATCCACAAACTGTTTTTGAATACGAAAGTCGCGCCCCTCAATTTTCACATCAACTTCCTCCGTCCAGGAGAGCTCTTCAAGCTTTTCCTCGAAACGCTTCCCCACATGCTTAGGGTTTGAGGGAGAGTTGATGGTCACAACACCCTTCACAGAAGGGGACTTTGAAGCGGCAACCAGCGCAGTTGTGCCCCCCAAACTATGCCCAATCATCAGTTCAGGTGCCTGGAAGTGTGCTTCCAAAAAGCGCGCGGCAGCCAGGAGATCCTGGGTATTACTGGTGAAGTTAGCTTGGGTGAACGACCCGCCGCTCTCACCAAGTCCAGTAAAGTCAATGCGCAGCATGCCAATGCCGCGTTGGGCAAGGGCCTCACCAATGCGTTTAGCCACTAAAATATCCTTGGTGCAAGTAAAACATGGCGCGTAAACAGCAAAAGCTTTCGCGTTTGTTGCTGGGCGATCGAGGCGTCCCACAAGAAGATGGCCCTGACTGCCTGTGAAGAGAATTTTCTCTGATATGATGTCCATAACCTATTGTCCTTGGTCTGCCTGGGCAAGAAATGCCTGGCACGCACCATAAAGTTCTTTTGTATCGTCTTGGGGCAGGGGCTCACCCCCAAGCTCAAGACGACCGTCCTTGTGTATGGTTATCAACAACTGTGCCGATTTGTCAAACCCTTCGATGGTTCCTGTGGTTGTGCCACTTGTTTGCGTAGAGGAAGCTGTGCTCTCCACGCTGGTCGCTGCACCTGTGGTTGTGGAGGCAGGTGTTTTGATTGTCGCAGACAAATTTTGAGACGTGTGTGTGGTTGGATCTGCCACAGACCCGGTGAGCGTCGATGTTCCACTGGGTGTTGTCGTGCTCTGGGTGTTTGTGGTTGTGACTGACGTGCCCGTGGTGGTTGTGGCGCTCTGATTTTGGGTTGCAATCTGAAGAGGGGCTTTGCTGACGGCAAAGGACAAGGGCATGGTGAGAGTGTCTGGAATTTTTAACGCTTTTGAGGAGGGTAGGTCAGCGCTTGGCACGGCGCGACCCAGGTCGTCTTTTGCAAGATCATCCTGGGGGAGGTCAGCCCCCTGTACTTCACGGGTCGCACCCACAAGGTTGCCAGAGGCGTCAATGCCTCCCCCATCACCGCCCGTTCTGTTCGCCATGAGCGCGCGGCAAAAATCCTGGGACAGGATAGGCTTTCGGCCCTCAAGGGAGGCCGAAGCAATGTTTGGTGTTATGGCGAGCGCAAGAAGAATGCTCAGCACGCGTGAAGGATGCATGGTCTATCCTCTTAAAAACACACCTCTAGTATGACGCGAAACGGTTTCAAAAGGATAAAAATAAAGAATATCTGTGTGTTGAGAGAGAAGGCAAAAACCTACTTCTCGCGCACGCACAGGTAACCATCATTACATTCATACCAACACGCCAGTTTATGGCTGTCTGTGCGCTCATAGGAGAAGGGGGCTTGGGTCTTTATATCAATACTCTTAAGTTTTTTTTCAGAAGCGCCATCGATGAGAAATGAAACATCATTCAAAGAGACTTCCCCGTGAGTACGCAGCTCCTCAAGGTGTTTGGACGTGAGGTGGTCTGGGCACACAGCCTCTTTTTTGGCCATAAGAGGGGAGCAGGTGAGTACGCAAACGACTAAGAAAATTGCACGGTGCACGTTGATAAGCCTCCACATATTTTTCTACACTCTATCACAAAACTCTTGAGCAAAACCAGGTGGTCGGCTCATACCTTGTGATAGTGTTGGAGTGTTGCAATCTCAACACTGGTTGCGGGTTTAAGAGTCATGAGAGACTGGGCAAAGTGCTTTTGGAGGAGCTTTAAAAGATTTGCGGAGATTTCATTCAAAAGGGTGTCTTCTCGCCCGGGCAGAATACGCACCTCAAGGTGGATGAAACCGTTGTGGTGAATGCCGTCACCCACCCGGAAAACATCATGCACGAGGAGGCGGCTTTTACAGCTGTCCAGCTGCGTGGGGAGCTCGCGTACTAAAAGAGTGTGGCATTCTTGAAAAAAATCCTGAATATCATCACGCTCTTGCATATTGTTACTGAGGGCCAGTTTTATATGTGGCATCTTTTTACCAATATCATTTTTATTATATTGTAGCTGTAAACAGAGTGCTCTGACAAGTGGTGCTTTTTACCCATGATGTGGCGGTAACATATTAAGAAAAATGACAAATGTCCTTTTGTCTGGATCTTTACAAATGGACAAGAATTTAATTTTGCCCTTTCCATTTTCGCGCGATTTGCCTATGATGCTTCGTTTAGAGGCATTTTTCATGCTTAGAAAAATCCTTGAGCTCTGTAAAAGACAATGTGTCACGCGGGGTATGCGTGTGGAAAAAAGGTATGCTTGCGCGGCGAGCAATAGAAGTGGACAAGATAAAGTAACATTATGACGTATTTTGTTTTTTTTGCATATTTTGCAATTCTTTTATGTGTCGGGTTTTATTTTTCAAAACGAAATCAAGCGGCCGACGACTTTATTTTGGGTGGGCGCAGTCTCAACTACTGGGTGACGGCGCTGTCAGCCCATGCCAGTGATATGAGCGCGTGGCTCTTTATGGGGTTCCCCGCAGCGGTCTTTGCCTACGGCATGGGAGAGCTGTGGACAGCTTTTTCCCTTGTCTTTTTTATGTTTCTATCCTGGCAGTTTGTCGCGCCGCGCATTCGCGTGGTTACGGCCAAGTATAACTGTTTGACACTTTCATCCCTCTTTGCGGTGCGTTTCCACCCCTCAACAGAGGCCAGAAAAAGCGAGCCAGGGGTGCGCCTCCAGATGTGGAGCGCCCTTGTGTGTATTTTCTTTTTAATCGCCTATATCGCCTCTGGTCTTGTCGGACTTGGGCGTATGTTTGAGAGTCTTTTTGAGGTGGACTATAAGGCAGGCGTTCTTGTGGCAGCTTCTGTGATCATGATTTACACCTTTTTGGGAGGCTTTATTGCCGTTGCGTGGAATGACATGCTGCAAGCAGTCTTTTTGCTTCTTATGATCATCATTGTACCTGTCTTGGCGTTCCAGTCCTTGCCCGGTGACTTCGCTTTGGCATCATTGTTTGCTGAGAAAGAGTCCTCTGCAACCCTCTACTCGCGTACGTTCCAAGCCTTCGGCTGGGGGCTTGGCTATTTTGGTCTTCCTCACGTCATTAACAAGTATATGTCCATCGATCATGTGGATAACATCCGTAAGGCGAAGTATGTGGGGCTGACCTGGCAGGCACTGGCCCTGGGGTGCGCGGCGCTGATCGGTCTTTTGGGCGCGCAGCTTTTGCCCGATATTAAAAACTCAGAGCTTCTTTTTGTGGAAATGGCCAATCGCCTCCTGTCTCCTGTCATGGCACAGGTTGTTTTGTGTGCGGTCTTGGCGGCGGCTTTGTCGACCCTGGACTCCCAGGTTATGGCGGCAGCGTCAACACTCGCTGAAGACATTTTTGACGTGCCAAAGCACAAAGAAATGTGGCTCACACGCGGCTCAATCATTGCCATTTGCTGCATGGCCACAGGTCTTGCGTGGTCCAACACGTCCAGCATCTATTCCTTGGTGTTTTATGCGTGGGCGGGCCTTGGATGCTCCTTCGGGCCGCTGGTCTTATGGTCCTTAACCAACCGCGCCATCAGCGAGAATACAGCGCTCCTTGCGCTTTTGACGGGTGCGGGGGTCTCAGCCCTTTGGCCAGCTTTGCCCTTTGCGGGGGACATCCCTTCAATGATCCCCGGCTTCTTCTTAGCCAATCTCGTTCTCTTCCTGGGATCGCGTAAAGAGATAGAGGGAGCAGGCGCCCAAAACGCGTGAGTCGAGGCACATAAAACCATCAATGCGTGGGGGCGCTTCATCCGCCCCCACCTCAACCACAAGGAGCGCGTCCCCGGCAAGCCAACCAGCGCGCTCAAGGGCACGTATGCTTCGCGGTACTAAGTTTTTACCGTAAGGCGGATCCAGGAAAATTAAATTGAAGGTGCCGTGGGGCTTGCCAGGATCACACGCATCCCGGCGGTAGGCGCGCCAGTCGCTTGCCCCCAGATGGTTGATGTTGTCCACAAGGGTGCGAAAAGCTTCCGGATTTTGCTCAATGAATGCGCCGCCTTGGGCGCCCCTGGAAAAGGCCTCCAGCCCCAAAGCGCCAGACCCTGCAAACACATCAAGCACCGTACATGTTTCAAAGGAGCGTTCGCTCTTTGCTAAGCGGCTGGCCACAATGCTGAAAATAGCGCCGCGCACTTTGTCGGAGGTGGGACGCGTGAGGGAGGTGCTGGGCGCTTCAATTTTACGGCCCCTGGCGTGGCCAGAAATAATACGCAGACTCATGGCTTACACCAAGGTGATCCAGACGGGCGCATGGTCCGATGGGCGCTCCCAGCCGCGGGTGTGAGCGTCAATGCCCGCAGCCTCCAGACGATCACTTGCCTGGGGTGACAAAAGAAGATGATCAATGCGAAATCCCTTGTTACGGTTAAAGGAGCCCGCGCGGTAGTCCCACCAGCTGAAAAGGCCTTTACCGGCCTCCTGGCTTGCGGGAAAGACTTGGCGCAGGCCGTCACAAAATCCTTGGGAAATGAGTGTGCGAAGGGCGCGTTGCTCCTCCACCGAGCACAAGATGCGGGGCTCTCCCGAAAGGGCGGGGTCGTGCATATCCTGGGCGTAAGGCGCCACGTTATAGTCGCCACCCCACACAAGGGGCTCCCCATAAGATAGGCTTTGTGTAGCGTGATCTCCTAAAGCGCCGTAGAATGCCATCTTGTAGGAAAACTTGTCTGAGCCGACTTCTGAGCCATTGGGGACATAAATGCTGGCCACGCGCACACCGTTTGTGACGGCTTCAATATAGCGGGCCTGGGTGTCCTGGGCAAAGGTCGGCAGGCCGCGCGTCACGTCCTCCAGGGGAAACTTGGAAAGTATCGCAACGCCGTTGTAGGATTTTTGCCCAAAGGCTGCAACGTTGTATCCCATGTCTTCGATGGTTTCGTAAGGGAAAGCTTCGCTGACACATTTGATCTCTTGGAGAAGGGCAACGTCAGGGGCGTCCTCTTGTATCCAGCGCATCAGATGGGGCAGGCGTGCCCCGACAGAGTTCACATTCCACGTTGCAATCTTCATGGTCTACTTTCCTTCTGGCGCTAGAAAATGGAAAAAGAGGTGCCACATCCACACGACGACGTTGCGGAGGGGTTTTTAAGAGAAAAAGCCTCTCCCATGAGGGAAGTGGCAAAATCAAGGGTGGACCCTTTGAGCATATCAAGAGACATCTCGTCCATGAGAAGGGTAATATCCCCGCATGTCAGCTCCATCTGGTCATCTTTTGCGTCCTCAACAAGGTTGAGGGTATAGGTAAACCCTGCGCATCCGCCTGCGTCCACCACGATTGAGAGAAAGGTTTTCTGAGGCGCACGCTTTTCCATGAGCATGACCAAGCGCGCGTATGCCCGCGGGGTCAGCAAAAGAAGGGGAGCCTCACCCTCTGGGCCAAATGCCTCAAGAAGTGCGTCCTCATTTGGCGTGTGCGTGTCCATGGGAACTCCATAAAGTTTGAAAAAAGACTTGCCTCCTTCTATGTAAAGCATATGATTCACCCATTAAAGTGTTTTTCATCATTTAAAGGACAAGACGTGAACTTTTTCCATGCCCTGCGGACCCAGGTTATCCAGGCCATTACCACTCTCCAAGAAGAAGGCCTTTTGCCCCAAGACCTTGATACCTCACCTGTGACCGTTGAGCCCCCACGTGACGCCTCCCATGGAGACGTGGCCACCAACGCGGCCCTTGTGTTGTCAAAGGCGGCTGGAAAAAACCCAAGGGAGATTGCCCAACTTATCATGGATAAGCTGAGGAGCTTGCCCGATGTCACTGCCTGTGAAATCGCAGGGCCCGGCTTTTTGAATCTGCGCCTAGGGTCTGGGTTTTGGCACACAAGACTAAAAGAGGTCCTTGCTTCAGGGATCAATTACGGCGCGTCACCCATGGGGCAGGGCCGCCTTGTGAACGTTGAGTATGTCTCAACCAACCCCACGGGCCCCATGCACATTGGGCACGCACGCGGCGCCATTTTCGGTGATGCACTCGCGCGTCTTATGGCCAAGGCTGGTTACCAGGTGCTGAAAGAATTTTACGTCAACGACGCGGGCGGCCAGGTGCAAGAGCTCGCGCGCTCTGCTTACGCGCGTTATCTCGAGGCATTGGGCGAGCCCTTCACACTTGGCCAATATGGGGGCGATTATCTTGTACCCGTGGGTCAGGCTCTGGCCAAAGAGCGCGGCCGCGCGTTTGTCGGGCAAGACGAGAGCGCGTGGCTTGCAACATTCCAGGCGAGCGCCGTGGCGGCGATGCTTGATCTGATCAAACAAGACCTTGCTCTTTTGGGCGTTCACCATGAGGTCTTTACCTCAGAAAAAGCCCTGACCGACGCCGGCCGCGTGGAGGAGGCCCTTGAGGCGCTAAGGTCCATGGGGCTCATTTATGAGGGTGTTCTAGAGCCTCCCAAGGGTAAGGTTGTGGAGGACTATGAGCCACGCCCACAAACCCTTTTCAAGGCGACGGATTTTGGAGACGACGTGGATCGCCCCTTGAAGAAGTCCGATGGCGCGTGGACTTATCTGGCGGGTGATATTGCCTACCACTATGATAAGTATAAGCGCGGTGCTCACGAGATGATCAATGTGTGGGGCGCGGACCACGGCGGGTATGTGAAGCGCATCGCGGCGGCTGTGACGGCCATCACCAAGGGGCAAGCCCAATTGGACGTGAAGCTGTGTCAAATGGTGAAGTTCATCGATGGCGGTGAAGCCATGAAGATGTCCAAGCGCTCAGGCAATTTTGTGACCCTCCATGAGGCCATTGAGCTGGTGGGCAAAGACGTTTTACGCTTTATCATGCTGACGCGTAAAAACGATGCGCCCATGGATTTTGACTTTGCAAAGGTCACAGAGCACTCCAAGGACAATCCGGTGTTTTATGTCCAGTATGCTTGTGCGCGCGCCCATTCGATTTTGCGTCACGGCGCTGATGCGTTTCCGGGGATCGGCACTAAGGGGACGGATTTGGTGGCCTGTGATGTGTCGAAACTGACAGACGAAGCTGATTTGTCCTTGATTAAGCTTCTGGCCTCCTGGCCCCGCCAAGTTGAGATTGCAGCCGCCTCCCATGAACCCCACCGCATTGCTTACTATCTCTATGATGTGGCAGCGGCCTTCCATGGCCTGTGGAACAAGGGGAAAGAAGAGACAGAGCTACGCTTCATTAATGCCGACAGTGAGGAGGAAACACGCGTGCGCCTTGCCCTTGTGGCCGGGACACTGACAGTCCTGCGCTCTGGTCTTGACGTGCTTGGTGTTGAAGCCGTGGAGGAGCTCAGGTCCTAATGCAGCCACAAAGGAAAGCCCCTTATCCACCCCAAGAGATGTGGCGTGAGCTGCGGGTGCCGTTGCCCCAGTCAGCGCCGCGTCGCACCCGTTATCTTGTGCCAGCCCTTGTGGCAGGTGCGAGTTTGCTGTTGGGGGGAGGGGCTTACTTTTGGATGGGGTGGTCTTTTTCGTCCGCTGGGGAAATCCCCCTCGTGGCGGCACCAGAAGGCCCCTATAAGGTGCGCCCCCAAGGCGCCCAAGACACGGACACGATCAATACTGATAAAACAATTTACGATCAGTTGACGGGGCAGGGCGTGGCAAGTGATGAGGTGCGCCTGCGCGAGGTGCCCCAAGATCCTGTGGAGTCAGCGCCAGCTCTTCCAGACGATTTCGTCAAAGCCCTTGCCCAGTCTCCCTTGACATCCAAGGACCTTGAAGCGGTCCAGGACGTCTCGTCTCCCTTTGCGGAAGGAGAGGCGCAGACGGACCCCTTCGCGGAAAGCGACGAAGGCTTTTTTGAGGAAAAAGCGCCCGTTCATCAGGCAGGATCCTTCAAGGCAACGGCGCATGTGGCGCAAGAAAAGCAAAACGCCATACACCTGCTTAAGCGCGTGAACATTCCCCTTGAAGGCGAAAATGTTCACGTCTCTCAAGGAAAAATGCTCGCCCTTGAGGTGGCATCCGCTGCAACTCAAGACGAAGCAAAGGCGGCGTGGCAGGAGACCTTGCGCCAGGTAGGTCCCCTTATCGCAACACAAACACCTCAATACGTGCGCGTTGATCACGGGACCGGCATTGGTGTGAAGTATCATGTGCGCCTGGCAAGCATGATTCCCGAGAAAGCCCATGATTTCAAAAGACGTATGGAGAGGATGGGAATCCAAGTGCAGGTCTTGCCGCAGTAAAGTTATTTTGACACATTGACACGATTTTATGTTTCCCATAGTCTCCACTCGGCTCAGCTTTAAACATAGACCTTATATCTACCCATGCGATTACACCTTGTCTTGTCTCTCCTGTCCTGTCTGCCTGCCATTGCCTCAAGCTTAGAAGATCCATGTGATCGTAGTGCTTTCTCATGCGTCTTGAACGATCCAGAGCTTTATCGGCTGGCCTTTTATAAAGAGCGCACTTATTATGACGTTGACTCACCCTTGAGCTTACCGGCTGTGAGTATTCCTGACCTTGGTGAGGACGCGCACGCAAATCGGGAGGCCGTCCATCCACCATACTTTCCCGAGTATGTGCATCTTGCACCCACCAAAAGGAGAACTGCCAAGCGGCGCGCACCAGAAGATTCGACGCGTCTGGCCTCGCATGCGACCCACAAGCATTCCAGAAGAGCGAGTCACCTTAGCAAAGCGAACACCCCTGAAGATCTTGCCGGTGTCATGGCTTTAAATCAGGCTGGTGTTTTGACATTTGCTCAGTTTGTCCCGTGCGCGCCTCACACGAAGGGTACCTTTTACCAAGAAGTGTGTGATGTCAGTGAAGGCCTCCTCACGGGAAAACAAGTTCAAGCCAACGATGCCCTTGCTGCCCTTGCTGGCTTTTATGCGGCCTACGCTAATCACTCAGGGACTCTGAGATGGCGGGCGTGTTTTGGTGTTGGGCGCACTCTCATGATCATGGGACACGACGCCAGTGCTCGGGAGTATCTCGAGCGCGTCGTTGCCGCAAAAGGGGCATCTGAACTTTACAAAGAAGAGGCACACAAGCGTTTGATGAGGCTGAGTGAAAAAGAAGATGCGCATGCAACAGTAAAATGAGGCTATGTATACTGAGCAAGTTGTGTAAAATATCTTCTCGCGCATGGGCGTGATGCTCTAAAAGATAAAGAACCAGGGGGTGCGCTTATGAAGAAGTTACTTATATTGGCTCTGTTTCTTTCTTTCGCGCATGTGACAGGCGCGACGTCTTTGCAGGACGTGCAAGGTCCTGAAGATGCACGTGTGTGTGCCCACAAGGTTTCTCCTTTTCTAGAACCGCAAAACCAACTCCAATCAGCCAAGGACGCCTTTGCCGCAAATCCCACCTCACACACATTTAACAATTGTATTGAGCGGCTCAACGACCTTTTCAAGATGATGTTGTGTGGTAATGAGTGCGATATGAGCTCTTGTGGGCCAGCGGAGGTGGATTACTTTACGAAGTATGCGTGTGAGTGCCAAGAGGGCGCACTCGCAATGGTCCCGCACGAGGCGCGCGCAAGCTATCTTGCCGATCGTTACCTCATGAGAGCATCCGCGCTCACTGAAGAAGAAAAACAGCGCCGCATTCATGTCTGTGCCTGTTACATCCGCGTGTTTGGCAGCGTGTGTGAACTGTTTGCCACCCAAAATCTGGTCCATGAAAAGCTTGCGAGACATGTGAGTGACTTGCGCCAAGAACGCCAGGCAAAACACGCAGATCTAGTCTGGAACGCGTTCGAAGAGCTTACGAAACCACATAATATTGGGGAAAATCCTGCGTCGTATTTTTGGCAAATACCCAAGCCCCTTCAAGAGCTTTTGCTTGTGACCAACGGCGAAAGCTCCCATCCCCAATGGGTCCCTCATATGGCGCGTGCTTTGGAGGGACCCCACGCCAATGTGGTGTGGCGCGCCCTCCACTCCAGTGGGTGGCAGGTTCTTTTGTCCATGGATAAAGGGCACAGATCCCAAAGCCTAGCTTTTCTGGCGAGCGCTTATGACAAAATTCGTGTCGAATATACGCAAAATCATGATGCCAGGATGTCTATGCAAGCATTTGATCGACACGCGGAATACTATGCTGCGTATAAAACAGTTTCAGATTTCTTTTGGACTGTGGAGAGGACCATCCTTGACGCCATGCTCAGTCAGCCAAGTTTCACTTTGCAATCCAACGAGAGCATTCATACGGGCCTTTCTAGTGTCTGGGCAAATGGGGCGCTCAGTATAGATGAGCGGCCCAGGGAGCTCCTCATGCTGGCCCTGGACGCCCTGCTTGTGCGCCGTTTTGCTCTGACGTCTGTATTTTGTCATAGGGATATGTCTGGTGATGAGCCTTGCCATAATAGCACGCAACCACGTTCATAACGCTTTGCATAGGTGGGGATGGTTTCTCTAGCAAAGGCTTCTCATAACGTATGGATAGTGCTATGAAGATGCCAATTTGACATGAAAACAGATTAACACGGTGTCCTCAAGGGCTATGATAGTGCTGAAAAAACCGTTGGCTTATGGCGCACTGCTCATGCAACTTCTTTCAGATGCGATGCCATCAAGGGCATCGGGTGAGCGCGAGGATGAGCTATTCTTGAGTGGCATTTTCTGTGACGAAGGGTTAATAAATCTGTTGGAAGGTCGCGCACATCCGCCAGCTGACAGCTTGGAGGGTGACAAGCCCTTGCATGAGCGTGTGTGCGCCCTAAACAAAGACACAACAACCTCTTGCGCACACGACGTAAAATCTACCTTTAATGAAGCACAGTTTATTTCGCAGCCCCCGTACCATGGGCGTGCTGCGACGCGCCATCCCTTGACACAGCGTCGCTTTAAAAGAGATGTGTTGCCGCCTGAGCTTAGCGCAGTCATGGATTTGAATGAGGAGCAGATACTCAGTTGCAAACAGTTCGGTGCGTGCAACAGATCTTCCAAAAGTCTCCTCCATCTGGGACTTGTCCAGTCGAGCGAAAACCTCATTGAACCAAGACTTGCCCCCAAGGGTGATATATTAGCTTCCCTTGCGGGCTTCTACTATGTCTACTTGCACCACGGAGGCGCCCTGCGCTGGAGAAGCGCCCTGGGCGTGGGAAAAGCTTTACTGACTTTGGGGTATGACGCCTTTGCTCACCATTATTTTAACCGTGTTGTGAAATCAAAGTGCAGCAACGAACAGCTGAAGGAACTGGCGAAGGCCTGAGCCGCTGCTCCGTCCGTGATTGACACGGAGGACACCGAGAACAAAGAGCGATGCAAGTCAGGTGAGCACCTGCTCAGTGCACGACAGCAGACCTCTCGCTCCA
>JAIUNT010000029.1 GCA_020161545.1 Pseudomonadota bacterium | reverse complement strand
AAAGGTGCGGATTTCGCGCAAGGCGTTCGATGTGACAGGTCAACCTGTCTTGGGTGAAGTGCTCTTGGTCAAGCATCCATGCGCCACCCTCATCAACAAGACTTTGGGCGTTCCACCGTTGGTGGTCGTCCTTAGCCAAGGGGTAGGGCACAAACAGGGCCGGACGTCCGCAATAAGCAATTTCTGCCACACTGGAGGCGCCTGAGCGGCAAATCACCAAGTGGGCCTCTTTGAGAAGGGCGCTGACGTTTTGAAAGAAAACATCAACATGCGCTTCAATATTGCCTTTTTGACAGATGTCTTTGGCCTCTTTTAAGCTTGACGCAGGGCACTGCATCGTCAGCCTGATATGTTTGTGCAACTTTTCAGGCAAGCTTGCAAGGGCTTTGGGAACGATTTTTGAGAAAATTGTTGCGCCCTGACTGCCGCCCAGAACCAAAATATGAAAGGGCTCTTGGGGGGAGCAGGGTGTATAGCTTTGATTTCTAAGTGTCTCAAAATCTTGCCGAACAGGAAGGCCTGTCACGTGAATATTTGTTTTATTGCCCCAACGCTTTGGTAAACCTTGGGTCTTTTCCCAAGAGAGAGCAACTTTGGTGGCAAAGGGTGCAAAAAGACGGTTGACGCGCCCCATGAGGGCATTTTGTTCGTGCAGCACAAGAGGCACGCCCAAAAGAAGCGCCGCGATGTTCATGGGAAAGGCGGGGTACCCCCCAAAGGAAACGACACAGGAGGGTTTATGGGCGCGCAGCTGTTTCATGCTCCACAAAACGGCGCGCGCGATTCCCAGTGGTGACTTTGACGCCAGGGGCATGGTGTGTGCGTGTGGCATGTCGTGGGGCACGTATTTCTGTCCACGCGTATCGCAAATAAAGTGTGCCTCTAGCCCGCTATCTGCAAGGGCGTGACGCAGTGCAAGGGCCGGCATGACGTGACCGCCCGTGCCGCCAGCAACAATAAAAAGCGTGTTACGTGTCATAGGTGTGCTTTTGCACCTCTAAACGGCGCCGCGTAAGGGCCAGGACAAATCCCATGGTCAAGGCCGTGGCCATCATGGAGGATCCGCCGTAGCTGACAAAGGGGAGCGTCATCCCTTTGGTGGGGATAAGGTTTAGGGTGGAGGCCATATTGATAAGGGCTTGCAGGCCAAACTGCAAAATCAGTCCCGCCACCGCCAAAACCGCAAAAAGATAGTCATCGTAAAAGATACGCGCCAGGGAACGAAGGACCACAAAGGCGAAGAGGCACACAATGATGGCGCATAGGATAAAACCGAATTCCTCTCCCGCCACGGCAAAGATAAAGTCCGCGTGGGCGTCGGGGAGGTGGGCCTTGACGGTGCCTTCACCTGGACCTCTGCCCCAAAGACCGCCGTTGACGAAGGCCTCCAGTGACTGGGTAATTTGATAGCGGTCTGTGAATTTGTCGCCTGAGGAAGGGTCCAGAAAGCGGTCCACGCGTCCACGCACGTGGGAGAAGAGGAAATAGCTCCCCACAAGGCCCGCGCTTCCCACAGCCGTTGCAACGGCCACCCAAGCAAGGGGAAGGCCAGCCAGGAAAAACTGAACAAAGGTCACCCCCGTAATGAGGATGATCATACCCATATCGGGTTGCAACAGCAAAAGCCCCACCACAATGGCGTACATCACAAGGGCGGCCGTGCGCCCCGGAAAAGTGGCGTCGCGCTGGGACTCGGACAGCATCCACGCCACAAGGACGGTGAGGACAGGCTTGACGAACTCCGACGGCTGCAAGGAAAAGCCCCCCAGGGACAACCACCGCTTGGCGCCCTTAATCTCAACGCCTAAAAAGGGTGTGGCTAAAAGCAGGAGCAAACATCCCACGTACAAAACGAGGCATAATCGCCGGACGTTATGGACCGACAGGAGTGACACGCCCACAAGCATGCCAAAGACCAGTACCACAAAAAAGGCATGGCGCTTGACGAAGTAAAAGGAGTCAAGCTTCAGGTGTGTTGCCACCGCCGGACTTGCTGCCATGGTCAGGAAAAACCCAAGTCCCATGAGAAGCACAATACCCATGAGCGCCCACCGGTCAACGGTCCACCACCAGCGCCCCAAGGGACTTGTGTCAGCGCGTGAAAGCCAGCTCATTGGGCGTCTTCCTTTTCTTGGTAGGATTCAAAAAGGGCGCGAAAGGCGTTGCCCCTAGCCTCAAAGTCGGCAAACTGATCAAAGCTGGCACACGCTGGCGACAAAAGAAGCGTACCTGTTTTTCCCGCAAGATCCTCCATGGCCCGCGCCACAGCTTGATCTAGGGTTGTACATTTTGTGTAAGGAACGTGGCCCTCAAGAGCCTTGGCAAAGTCGTCTTGGCTTTGGCCAATGAGATAGGCGTGGCGCACGCGCAAAATCTGGTCCTGGACCGCCTCTAAGCCGTCCTCTTTGGCCACCCCTCCCACAATCCAAGAGATGTCTTGAAAAGCGCGCAGTGCATTGGCCGTTGCCTGTCCATTAGTGCCTTTGCTGTCGTTGATGAAGGTGACGCCCTTTGCTTGGCCCAGGCGCTCAATGCGGTGGGCAAGACCGGGGAAAGACAAAATCCCTTTCTGACAGGCCTCAAAGGAGACGCCAACGGCGCGACATGCGCCGTAAGCCGCTAAGATATTTTGGGCATTATGCAGACCCGGCAGGTGATCCTTGACGTCGCTTAAGGTCACAATGGTGCGGGCCTCTTCCCAGCGCGCGTCCACAAGACAGGGGCCTGCCACATAAAGGGTCCCTGCTTTTCGCTCATGCAAGTGTACAGTGCAGGCGTCAAGGCGGGTCTCGTGTTTTTCAAAAAGAATCCGGCTTTCTTCGTCGTCCTGTCCCATAACCATGAATGGGGTGCCCTGGAGGAGGAGACGTTCTTTGGCCTCGATATAACCTGCCCAGCCGCCGTGTCGTGATAAATGGTCCGGCGTCAGGTTTAAAAGCACGCCCACGTGTGCACGCATGTGGGGTACGCGCTCTAGCTGGTAAGAGGACATCTCCAAAACATAAAAGCCGCCTTTTGGGAGGGGGGCTAGATCAAGAACGGGCACGCCAATATTGCCGCCCATTTGTACGGGGTGTCCGACTTGGGTCAGAATATGTGCAATCAGGGCCGTGGTGGTGGATTTCCCGTTTGTGCCCGTGACACAGATGGTGTGCGCGCCCGTGGGTAGCTGAAACAAGAGATCCAGATCACAAATGATGGGTACATGGGCGGCGCGTGCAAGGGTCGCGCTTTCATGGGGGAGGGGATTGAGGTGGGCAATGCCTGGGCTTAGGACAAGGGCGCTGAGATGATCCCAGGGTGCTTCATGGGGGGGCAGAACCTGTGCGCCCATGGAGGTGGCTTCATCCCTTGCCATCTGGTTGGTGTCATCCCAGGCGTAAACGCGCGCGCCTGATTTGAAGAGGGCGCGGCAGGCCGCAAGCCCACTTCGAGCCAGCCCTACAACGTAGTACGCTTTGTCTTTGGCAAAGGGCAGATCAAGCATTGGTTTACCTCAACTTTAGCGTGGCAAGACCAATGAGTCCCAGCACAATGGAAATGATCCAAAAACGAATGACAATAAGGGGCTCGGACCACCCCTTTTTCTCGAAGTGATGGTGAATGGGCGCCATGAGGAAGACGCGTCTTCCCGTGCGTTTAAAGTGCATGACTTGGATAATGACCGAGACAGTTTCCATGACGAAAAGGCCGCCCGTAATGAACAGAACGAGCTCATGCTTAGTGATGAGGGAGATTGCGCCAAGGGCGCCGCCTAGGGCCAAGGACCCTGTGTCCCCCATGAAAACCATGGCCGGTGGGGCGTTGTACCACAAGAAGGCAAGGCTCGCGCCCACAAGGGCCCCGCAAAAGACCGCAAGTTCACCCGCGCCCACGATATAGGGGATCTGTAAATAGGTGGCAAACACGTGGTGTCCCACAAGGTATGAGATAATCAGAAAACATCCGGCCACCACCATAATGGGGACCGTGGCAAGGCCATCAAGGCCGTCTGTGAGGTTGACCGCATTTGAGGCGCCCACCATCACCGCCATGGCAAAGGGGATGAAGAACCAGCCCAAGTCCATGAAAAAACTCTTGAAGAAAGGGAAGGTGAGGTGGGTTGCGTGGGTTTGCGGCAACCAAAGGGTAATGGCGACGGAGGCAAGCCCCGCAATAAGAAGCTGCAGCACAAATTTCTTGCGCGCCGAAAGCCCATGGTGGGTCTTGCGCGTGAGCTTGACCATATCGTCCATGGCGCCAAGGGCGCCAAAACCTAAGGTGACGCTCAGCACAATCCATAAGACATGATTCTCAAAATTACCCCATAAAAGGACACTTACCGTAATGACACAAAGGGTCAAAAGACCGCCCATAGTGGGGGTCCCTTTTTTGGTCAGAAGGTGACTTTCTGGCCCGTCATCGCGAATGGGCTGTCCTTCGCGCTGTTTTGACTTGAGCCAGCGGATAAAGCGTGGGGCCAGCCATAGGCCCAAAACCAGGGAGGTCAAAAGGGCGCCAAAGGTGCGAAAGGTGATATAGCGGAAAAGGTTCGCCAGTGTGGCATCGGGAAAGAAGCTGTGCAAAAAAGCGTAAAGCATTACATGGCCTTTCCAGGTGCGTGGGAAGGATCAAGGCCTAGAAGGGCGTCCACCACATAGGACAAGCGGCCACGGTACGCGCGCTGACCACGAGATCCTTTGAGCATGATGACGTCCCCGGACGAGACTTCTGCCAAAACGGCTTTTGTTAGCGCTTCCAAGTCTTCGTTGCCATGGCCGTGGTAGGCTGCCATGGAAGACGGGAGTGCGCTGGCCAGGGGCTCGGTTGCGACGCCCAGGGTAAATACGCGCGTGACGCCGGCTTTTTCAAGCAGGGGCAAAAGGGCCCTATGTTCTTCTTCGCTCTGGTCGCCCAGCTCTAACATTTCTGCCAGGACAGCGATGCGCTTGCCACAGGCGCCAGGCTTCATCACCCCAAGGGTTTCAAGGGCTGCGCGCATGGAGGCAGGTCCCGCGTTATAACTTTCGTCAATAACCGTAAAGTATCCCCCATCCGGCAAGTGAACTTTGGTTTGGTGTCCGCGTCCTTGGGGCAGGACAAAGGTTTCAAAGTCACGCGCCGCCTGTGTCACGTCCGCACCCAAGGCATGGATTGTTGTTAACACACCCAGGGCGTTCATGGCCCAGTGGGTTTGGAAAACGGGGACGTGAAAGAAGCATTTTGTTTTGCCAATGCGTGCCTCGATCTCAAGTCCTGTTTCTGTGAGCCTTGAGACCGTAAGCCGCGAAAACGCCTCCGGGTGGGTTCCAAAGGATAGAATCTCGAGGTCTTGCTCCTTAGCCACACACGCCATGTCTTCGTAGTAAGGATTATCCTGATTAAGAATGGCAAAGCCCCCTGGCTCAACACCTTCAAAGATGGAGGCTTTTTCAAGGGCGACGGTGCAAACGCTTCCCATGTGGGCCATGTGCATGGCGTCAACCGTTGTGATGAGGGCTGCGTGGGGGCGCACGAGCTTAGCAAGGGGAGCAATTTCACCCGGGTGGTTCATGCCTACCTCGAAAATGCCGTAAGCGTCTTGGGGACGCAGGCGCGCAAGACTGAGGGGCACACCCCAGTGGTTATTAAAACTTGAGTGGGAGGCCGTTGTGGCCCCCTGGCGCGCAAGAAGATCCTTAAGGGCTTCCTTTGAACCCGTCTTACCGAAGCTTCCGGTGACGGCGGACACTTGTGCTTGCGCGCGTTGGCGCGCAAAGTGGGCGAGTTGCGTGAGGGCCTCAAAAGTGTCTGGCACTACGCACTGGGGGATATCAACCCCTTCAACAAAGTGAGAAACGAGGGCGGCAGCTGCGCCCTTGCGGCGCGCCTCTTCGAGATGAGTGTGCCCATCGCTGACAGGACCTTTGAGGGCAATGAAGAGATCGTGCTTGTGAAGTGTACGCGTATCAATGGAGACGCCATGTGCACCAAAGGAATCGCAAGGCGTCTTAAGGCCCAAGGCCTTCTCTAAATCCGCATCTGTCCACAACATCTTACGCAGGTGTTCCTTTCAAGCCTGTGAGGAGCTCCTTGGCCACTGCAACGTCATCGAAAGGGATGACGTCACCGTTGACCAGTTGCCCTTGTTCATGTCCTTTACCTGCTATCACACATACCCCGTGCTCTCCAAGCCCCTTAAGGGCTGTTTCGATGGCTTGACGTCTGTCTGCAATGCTGATGGCGCCGGGGCAGCCAGCCAGAATGGAGGCACGAATCACTTTAGGATCTTCAGTGCGCGGATTATCATCGGTCACAATGACCTGGTCCGCGTGGAGGTGGGCAACTTCGCCCATGAGACGTCGTTTTTGCTTGTCACGGTCACCGCCGCAACCAAAGACCACCACAACAGGACCTTTCACATGGGGGCGAATGGAGGTGAGCACACTTTCCAGCGCGTGTGGTGTATGGGCGTAGTCAACATAGACATGACCACCCTTGTGCGTGTGTCCCACATATTGGAGTCGGCCAGGTACGTTTTTGAGTTTTGGCAGTGCCTCAATCACATCGTCATAGGAAATGCCCACCGCGCACGCTAGGCTGGCCGCGCACAAGACATTAGCCGCTTGGAATGTGCCCACCAAAGGCAAATTGATTTTGCACAGGCGCCCAAAGATCTCAAGGGTGAGAAGTTGGCCATGTTCTTGGAGCACAAGTTCCACAAGGCGCACGTCTTTACCACCCTTGCCGTAAGTCAAGACGCGGTCTTGGCGCTTGTTACACAGACGCAGAAGCTCTTGTGCATGGGCGTCGTCGGCGTTCAAAATGGCTGTCATGCCATCAACCAACAGATCCGAGAAAAGGCGTTTTTTTGCTTCAAAATACTCTTGGAGGGTGCCGTGGTAATCCAGATGCTCATGGCTGAGGTTCGTGAAGGCTGCGGCCTCAAAATCAGCCCCATCCAGGCGTCTTTGATGCAGGCCATGGCTGGAAGCCTCAAGGGCCACATAGTCCGTGCCATCTTTTGCAAGATGATCCAAGCACTTATGCAGAGTGAAGGGATCGGGGCATGTCATTCCTTGGGTCATATCCTTTGACCACGCATCGGCGCTTTGCACCCCAAGGGTGCCAATGGAGGCCGCCTTTTTGCCGGCCATTTCGCAAATCTGGCGAAAGAAGTGGACTGTAGATGTCTTTCCGTTGGTGCCTGTCACAGCCACCAGATGCTTTGGCTGGTGCGGGAAAATGTGTGCGGCGATTTTTGCGCGGGCAAGGCGAGGATCTTTTGTGGGAATGAAAGGAGCTTCCGGGTGGGCGGTTTTAAAGTGATCCCAGTGGGGATGGCTTAGGATCACTGCCGCCGCCCCGTTTGTGAGTGCCTCCTCAATGTTTCCAGCGATATCTTTACCCGAAAGGGAGGGAAGCGCCAGAAAGAGATCCCCAGGTTTGACATGGGCCGAGTGATCTTTAATGCCCGACACAGGAACGGACTCAAGGTGTGGGAGTGGGGTGTCACTGAGCAGCGGCAAGAGTTCTTTTAAATGCATCATTTTTTCTCAAAGCTCACATTTTGGAAGAAGGGCTCTAGAATCTTCCCTTCTTCTTTCGGCAAAATGCCTTCCACGGTTAAGATGCGTTCCATGACGCGTCCACTTACGGGCGCTGCGTTCCAACCTGCTGTATTGAAACCATAAGTTTTCTTCAGGCGCTGCGGATCATAAAGGCGCAGCACCATGGCGTAACGGGGCTGGGTGATGTCTGGCCCAAAAACGCCCACAAAGGAAGCAGCAACACGCTCCTTATTATAGCGCCCATTAATCAATAAGTCTGCAGTTCCTGTTTTACCCGCGACAAAGTAGCCAGGAATGTCGGCTTTTCTAGATGTTCCGTGGGTCACCACAAAGCGCATGAGGTGCAAAAGGGACCGAGACGTTTTCTCGCTTACAAGGCGCTCTCCCTGGATGGGCTCACAGGAGTCTTTGGCCAGAAGAGTCGGGGTAATTTTGCCCCAGGGGCGCACCATGGAGGCGATGGCACCCATGGCCTGGAAGGGGCTTACAGACAGGCCATATCCATAGGAAATGGTGATGACCTTATCCTCGCGCCAGCGTTTGGGGACAAGGGGGGAGCCTCTTTCAGGCAGCTCAATTTGCGGAGGATCCAGCAGACCAATTTTCTTCAAGAAGGCTTTCTGGTGTTCAGCGCCCAGGGTAAGGGCAATTTTAGCCGACCCCTTGTTGGAGGAATAAACAAAAATTTCTGAAATATTAATAACGCCGTGGTTGGCGCGGTAGTCTGTAATATTAAAGCGGCCGACCCGCAAGGGGGCGGACACATCAAGACGTGTACCAAGGTGCATTTTGCCAGACTCAAGCGCCATGGCTGTGTTGGCCACCTTCATGATGGAGCCAAGCTCGTAGATGCCGAGTGTCACCTTATTAAACAGAGCGTCTTCCTCAGCCTTTGTGGGGGCGTTGGGGTCGAAGTCCGGAAGGGACACGAGGGCCAAAAGCTCTCCCGTGCGAATATCCATGACACAGCAGCTGGCGCCCGAGCAGCCAAATTCTTCAATGCCCTTCAAAAGCTCTTCTCGCACAATGTGCTGGACCTTTGTGTCGATGCTGAGGCGCAAGGGCGCAGAATCGCTGCGCAGACGCTTGTCATAGGTGACCTCTAAGCCCGATACGCCCTTGTTATCAATATCCGTAAAGCCAACGGCGTGGGACACAAGATTTCCCTGGGGGTAAACCCGGCGATAGTCACGCACAAAATCAATGCCTGGAATCCCAAGGGCGAGGACTTTGGCTTGCTGTTTTGGCGTCAAGTGTCTGATGAGCCATACAAAGGTCTTGCCTGATGTGAGGCGTGAATAAACAACGTTTTCCTTCAATTGAGGAAAAAGAGTAACGAGCTTCTTAGCTGCAGCTCGGGGGTTTTGTACCTTCTTTGCGTTGGCATAGAGTGATTTTGTCACAAGGGTTGTGGCCAAAAGCAGGCCGTTTTTGTCCACGATGTCTGCCCGCCCCGAGGCAAAGACTTGATCTTTTGGTAGATAATCTATGTCCTCTCCGCTGCGCAAAAGTGTGAGATCCACAAGGCGACCAAAAACAGCCACAAGGCAAAAGATAAAGACAATGGTGGCCATCCAAAGGCGCGCGCGTGCCACTTCTATGGCTTTGCCGGCTCTGGTTTCAAGGCCTGCATTTTTAGGTGAAAATGAACGTGGAAAATAAGTTGATGAGGGCCCCATCAGTCACCCTCCAGGAGGGGAGTGTCCTGGGCGCTGGCGTAACGCATGTCGCTGGTGTGGGGCGCCGCATGGTCAAGGAAGGTGCTCATTTGGGGCTCGCTGATGACCTGCCATCCTCCCATAGGTGCCATGTTCAGATGGTTCTGGGCGAGTTTTTCAAGGCGTGCGGGGCTCGTTAGATGCGCCCATTCGGCCTTGAGAAGGTGGGCGGCTTCCTTTTGAGCGGACACACTGCGCTCAAGGCTGGCAAGCCTCCCCTCAAGGATCATAACCTGTTGTTTGGCGCCGTAGGTGACAGCGCCCAGAACTGCGGCCAAGCAAACACCAAGGCATGTGACTTTACGCATGGGCCCCTGTCCTTTCCCCGGCGCGCAGCTTGGCTGAGCGGGCGCGTGGGTTGAGGTCTAGTTCTGCAGCACCTGGAGACACTGCCTTTTTTGTGAGCACCTTAAAGAGTGGGTCGACTTTTTTGGTCGGAATCCAAGGCATCTCGATGGGCGCGTCCTCAAAGGTGCGCGAGGTTTCCTTAAAGAAATTTTTGGCCAGCCTATCCTCGAGGGAGTGGAAACTTACAAGCACAAGGCGTCCGCCCTCATTGAGCATAGAGGGTGCGTCGTGAAGAAAAATCTCAAGCTCTTTAATTTCTTCGTTCACAAAAATGCGCAGAGCCTGAAAACTCTTGGTGGCCGCATCAATTTTGCCGTGCCGCACCTTTGGGGGCACGCTGGCACGCACAAGGTCCGCCAGCTGCGTGGTGGTTTCAATGGGCATCTCTTTGCGGCTTGCCACAATTCTTCTAGCAATGCGCCGGGAATAGGTCTCGTCCCCGTAAAGGTAGAGAATATTTGCGATTTCTTCTTCTGGAAATGTATTCACAACGTCCTTGGCGGTGAGGGTGCCAAGGCCCATGCGCATATCAAGGGGGCCTTCTTTTTTAAAGGAAAAGCCGCGCGCTGCCTCGTCAAGTTGGGGAGAGGACACGCCTAGGTCTAAAACGATTCCATCGACCTTATCAATGGAGAGCGCGTGAAGACGTTCTTTCATCTGGGAGAAGCGGCTGGCCACAAATGTGAATTGGACACTGTCCGTTGCCTTGAAACCGCTTGCGCGCGCGGCCGCCGCTTCGTCACGGTCAAAGGCCACAAGATGGCCGCTTGGCATGTCCTTCATGATTTGGCGCGTGTACCCCCCAACCCCAAAGGTGCCGTCAACAAAAATGCCGCCTCTTTCGGGGGAAAGAAAGTGGCGCACTTCCTCTAGCAAAACAGGAATATGGGGTTGGGGGGAGCTCGTTTGGGTCATGACTGACCCCCATTGGCATCGGTGCGTAGTTTGAGTGAGATCTGCCCTGTGCGTACAAGGTTTCTTGCTTCTTCCTGGGCGGTCTCAAAGGCGCCGGGCTCCCAAATTTGGAAGGTGCCACCGCGCCCAACAAAGGCGACTTTATCATCGATGTTGGCAAAGGATAAAAGGGATTGGGGCATGATAATGCGCCCGTCACCGTCAAAGGGAATTTGCTGCGCGTCGGCAAAAATGGCGGCGGTGAGGTTGTCTTGCTCTTGGGAAAAAAGGTCAAGCTGGTCAACGCTTTGGCTGAGGCGCTCCATGCGAGAGATGCCGCTGCACTCAAGGCAAGGGTATTTGTAAGAGCGATAAAGGACAAATCCTTGAAATGATTCGTGGGATAAGGCGGTACGGAAGGTGGCAGGTACACTGACCCGTCCCTTTTTGTCGATCTTATTGACAAATGTCGATAAGAATAACGCCACTTCCTTTGTTCCCACCTCACTTAATCGCTACACAATACTTCCCTCCATCTGGTCGAAGAGGGCCCGAGCATGCAATCTCGGGTTATTATGGTATAGCATGGGATAAAATGGGATTCAATGGAGTAATCATGGGATAAAATGGTTTTTCACAGATTTATCCACAACTTTTTGAAATGAAAAGACAAATAAAAAATCATTCAAATTCAATGTGTTGAATCCTGCAGAGCGTGGAATTTTTAAAAAAATGATTTTTTATCAATGCACTCTATCCACACCCTCAATTTTTATGGGAAAAGGGGTGTATGTGCGCACATTTTTAGTGTGCGAATATTTGTCAGGCTTAAAAAGAGGAGGGGGAGAAATGTGCGTTTGAAGGGGCACATTTGCGTATTTTTATTAAGAAGATGTTAAGGATTTCGTGTCAGACTCCTAGCGAATTGTTAGATGCTTTTGGGGAGGATGAACCTCATGGACGAACTGCTTGGCGAGTTCTTGACGGAGACAACAGAGAGCATTGCCGCTCTTGATAATGACTTGGTGACCCTTGAACAACAACCAGATAACCCTGAGCTTTTAAGCCGTATTTTCCGGACCATGCACACCATTAAAGGGACGTGTGGCTTTATTGGGCTTCCTCGCCTTGAGAAGGTTGCCCACGCCGGTGAGAACGTGCTTGGTAAGATTCGCGACGGAGAACTTGCCGTGACAGGTGACATCATCACCGTTATTCTCGAGTGCCTTGATCGCATTAAAGAAATTGTAGAGTGCCTTGAAAAGCATGCCAGCGAGCCCGAGGGGGATGATTCGCCTCTTATTGATGCGCTGAACTACGCGGCAACGGGTGGACTTGCTAAGGCCGAAGACGAGATATTTGGCGCAAACGAGGCTGAAGAAGTAGACGCTTTTGTTGCATCTCAAGAAGAGGCCCCCCAATATGAAGAGGCGCCCATGGCTGCGGCGCCTGCATCCAAGGCGCCAGCGCCAGCTCCAACGCCCAAGCCTGCAGCGCCTGCTGCAAAAGCGCCTGCCCAAAATGGTGGGGGTGATAGTGCGGCAGGAGGTGTGGCAAACCAAAGTATTCGCGTCAGTGTGGAGCTTTTGGAAAACCTGATGACGACGGTGAGCGAGCTTGTCCTGACACGTAATCAGCTTCTCCAGCTTTTGCGTGATACGGAGGACTCTGAGTTTGCGGTCCCCCTTCAAAGACTGAATCATGTGACGTCGGAGCTTCAAGACGGTGTCATGAAAACCCGTATGCAGCCCATTGGAAACGCGTGGTCAAAACTGCCCCGTTTGGTACGCGACTTGTCCGTCGAGCTTGGCAAGAAGATAGATCTGGTGATGATCGGTGAGGACACCGAACTCGACCGCCAAGTGCTAGAGCTTATTAAGGATCCGTTGACCCATATGGTGCGTAACTCTGCCGACCATGGTATTGAGTCCATCCACGACAGAGTCACGTCAGGAAAATCTGATACAGGAACCATTATCCTCAAAGCCTATCATGAGGGTGGTCACATTAACATCAGCATCAGCGACGATGGTAAGGGGCTCAACCTTGACGCCATTCGCAATAAAGCCATTGAAAGTGGTATTTTGCGCAAGGAAGAGATGGAAAGTATGTCGGACCGTGAAATCCGTCATCTCATTTTCAGGGCTGGTTTTTCAACGGCAGCTGAGGTTACGAGCGTGTCGGGGCGCGGCGTAGGTATGGACGTTGTGCGCACCAATATCGAGCAAATTGGTGGCACCATTGACCTGATGTCAACGCCTGGTAAGGGCACACAGTTTATTATCAAGATTCCACTGACCCTGGCCATCGTGTCTGCACTCATTGTTGAGTCAGGAGGCGAGCGTTTTGCCTTGCCGCAAATCGGCGTGCTGGAACTGGTGCGTGTGGCGGAAAACTCTGAGCACCATGTGGAGCTCATTAATAATACGCCTTTCTTACGTCTGCGTAATCGTCTTCTGCCCCTTGTTGTTTTGTCCCATCTTCTCAAACTTGAGCAGGCGCCGACACTTCATCAAGAAACAGGCCAAAGCTCCATTGATGAGCTTGTGGGTAAAAAGCAAGATGAGTACTTCATCATTGTGGCCCAAGTGGGTGCATTCGTATTCGGTATCTTGGTGGATCAAATCTTTGAGACACAAGAAATTGTTGTGAAGCCTGTCTCTTCCATTTTGCGACAAGTGGGTGTCTTTTCAGGTAACACGATTCTGGGAGACGGAAGTGTCGTCATGATACTTGACCCCAACGGGATCCTGTCCATGATGGGCAGCACGGGCAGCGACGAAAACATTTCTGACGCACAGCCCCATGCAAGGTCCGCCCATAATGAAGAGACCATGACGCTCCTCCTGTTCAAGGCAGGTAGCGATGTACCCAAGGCTGTTCCCCTTGCTCTTATCGCGCGTCTAGAGGAACTTGATACAACCAGTATCGAGCACGCCAATGGCCAAACCATTGTGCAGTACCGTGAAGCACTCATGCCCCTTTTGACCGTTGAGTGCGGCCAGCAATATCACGAGTCAGGGCGTCAGCCCGTCTTGGTTTTTAGCGACCACGATCGCTTTGTGGGTCTGGCTGTAGATCAAATTATTGATATTGTTGAAGAAAAGCTTGACATTAAGCTGAAGAATGGCTCCATGGGGACCTTCGGTTCAACGGTTATTAAGGGCCACACAACCGAGATGATGGACGTAGATTACTACATCAGGCAGGCCTACCCTAACTGGTTCCAGGCGGGCTCCTACGAGCAGTCGGGTGGAGGCGAGCATCAACCCCACGTGCTTCTTGTGGATGACAGCGTCTTCTTCCGTAACCTCTTTGTGCCTTATCTCCATATTGATGGGTACCAAGTGACGGCGGTATCTAGTGCAGAAGAGGCCCTCGCCTTCATGGAGAAGGGTCGCCATTTTGACGCCATCTTGTGTGATATCGAGATGGAAAAAATGAGCGGACTCGAGTTTGCCACCATCGTCAGGCAGGGAGATTCTTTGTGGAAGGATATGCCCATTGTCGCCTTGTCTGGACACGCAACACCCGAAGACATGGAGCGGGGTCGCGCGGCTGGGTTTACGGACTATATCGCAAAGCATAACCGGGACGCGGTTCTTGATTCTCTCGGTCAAATTCTTGATCTACAAAGGAAAGGAGTGGCGGCATGAGCATGTCCATTCAAGAAGTCACACTGGCAAAAGATCGCAAGGACTATGTGACGGTTTATATCAATGATCAGCTTTTTG
Source organism: Pseudomonadota bacterium (assembly GCA_020161545.1). Lineage (GTDB taxonomy): Bacteria > Pseudomonadota > Alphaproteobacteria > Caedimonadales > UBA1908 > JACESU01. The sequence goes on along the minus strand of JAIUNT010000029.1, from coordinate 9,495 downwards.
GCATACCCGTCTTACAGGTCCAGGACATTGTACGTACCCAGCACATTACCCGTATTCCTCTGGCCCCACCAGAGGTGGCCGGATCCTTGAACCTGCGGGGGCGCATTGTTACGGCCATCGATGTGCGCAAGTGTTTGGGTCTTACGTCCGACTTTCACAATAGAAAAAAACTGATGAATATTGTGATTGATGTGAAGGGGGAGCTTTACAGTCTCTTGGTGGATAAGCTTGGTGAAGTCCTGAGTTTGCCTGACTCTGTTTACGAAAAAAACCCAGCAACCCTAGAAGAGCATTGGCGTGAGGTTGCCTCTGGTATTTACCGCCTGGACGGTGCTATTCTAATAGTAATGAATGTTGGCGCACTGCTCGACTTCTCTCGTAAGAATGCCGCGTAGTGACAACAACAATAAGCGCAATCAAAGCGTGTAAAAAGAAGGGAGGGCAGCATGTCAGACTGCTTAATCGTTGAAGACTCCTCAACCGTTAGGAAAGCCATCAGACGCATTCTGGAGGATCTGCCGTTCTCCATCAGAGAAGCGGAAGATGGGAGTATTGCGCTTGAGGCCTGCAAAACAGCCATGCCGGACGTGATCATTCTCGACTGGAACATGCCTGTGATGAACGGGATCGAGTTTCTGCAAGAGCTGCGCAAGCTCGAAAAAGGGAATTCCCCAAAGGTTATTTTCTGTACGACGGAAAATGATATCAAACACATCCGCCAAGCACTGATGGCGGGCGCCGATGAATATATCATGAAGCCCTTTGATAAGAACATCATTCAAGAAAAACTTGAAATCGTAGGAATGATATAAACATGCAAATGGGTTCTGTATCACAAGCACGGCCAGGCGCTGATCCTTGCAAAGTCATGATTGTAGATGACTCTGCGGTTGTGCGTGCGGCACTCACGCGTATGTGTGAAGCCGACCCAGGCATCAAGGTGGTGGCAACGGCCGTCAATGGTCTGTCTGCCATTGCAACCCTCAAACGCAGTGATGTGGATGTGATGCTGCTCGATATTGAGATGCCTGTGATGGACGGGCTGACAGCTCTTCCTGAGCTTGTCAAAATTGCACCAAAAACAAAGATTTTGATGTCTTCGACGTTGACTCTGCGTAACGCAGAGATCAGCATGAAGGCTCTGTCCTTAGGTGCAGCGGACTACGTGGCCAAGCCTACCAGTATGCAGGATTCCTCAGGTCTTGATATGTTCCAAAAGGAGCTCATCGCCAAAATTCGCATTTTGGTGGCCCGTTCACTTCCTAAAGCGCCTTCGGGGCTTTTCCCGTCCACAGCAGCGTACCATCAAAATGATCATATGAAGTTGCGTCCTGTTCCCACGCGTGGGTGTTCGGCGGTTGTGATTGGGAGCTCGACCGGGGGGCCACAGGCGCTTATGGAGCTTATGAAGGGTTTAAAAGATCTTACAAAACCGATTTTTATTACACAGCATATGCCACCCAAATTTACAACAGCGCTGGCCCACCATCTGACAGGCGTTTTGGGCCGCAAGGTGGACGAAGCAGTGAACGACCAAGAAGTAACGCCCTCAGGGGTGTACCTTGCGCCAGGCGACTTCCACATGCGCATCGTGCGCTCTGGCACAGGCTATCGCATTAAGCTCGACCAGGGACCTAAGGAGAACTCCTGTCGTCCATCCGTGGATCCTATGTTTTCAAGCGTGAGTGACGCCTACGCGGGGCACGTGTTGGCGGTGATGCTCACTGGGATGGGTTCTGACGGCTTGAAGGGGACAGAGCATTTGGTGCGCGCAGGTGGCGCGCTGATAGCGCAGGACGAAAAAACAAGCGTTGTGTGGGGAATGCCAGGTGCGGTGAGTGTAGCTGGGCTTGCCAGCGCCATCTTGCCTTTGACTGAAATTGCCAGAACTTTGTGCACCTATGCCGGGCTCAAAGTAAGATAGAAAGGGAAACGGCCATGACCGTATTTCAACCATCAACAGTGGCTGCAAAACCTCTTTCAGGGGACTTGTCCGCTGCCGACTATCAGTATCTTTGCGACTTTTTGAAGGCGCGCTCGGGGCTGGCTTTGTCCCAAGAGAAAGTCTACTTGGTGGAAAATCGCCTGCTCCCAGTGGCCCGGGAAAACTCCCTTAAAAGTGTGGGTGAGCTTGTCAGCGCCCTGCGCGCAGGGCGCACGGGGCTTGCCACTCAAGTGGTCAATGCCATGGTGACCCATGAGACATTCTTTTTCCGTGACGGAAAGCCCTTTGATGCTTTCAAAGATTACATGCTGCCCTCCATCATGCAGAACAATGAAAAGACACGCCGCATTAATATTTGGTGTGCGGCATGTTCCTCGGGGCAAGAGCCCTATACACTTTCCATGATCATGCATGAGAAGAAGGAGCTGGCCAGCTGGAATATTGAGGTGCTTGGCACAGACATTTCAGCGCCTATCATTGAACGCGCCAAAAGTGGGCACTTTACACAGTTTGAAGTCCAAAGAGGTTTGCCCGTGCAAATGCTTGTGAAGTACTTCAAGCAGGTGGAAAGTGATTGGCAAATCAATCCGGAGATGCGCAAGCATATCAGGTTCCAAATCTTGAATCTATTGGACGACTTCAAAAATCTGGGGCGCTTTGATTTGGTGTGCTGTCGTAACGTGCTCATCTACTTTGATCCCCCCACCAAGACGCGTATTCTTGAAAATATTGCGAAGGTTTTGCAACCCCATGGGTTCCTTGTTTTGGGCGGATCTGAAACGGTTCTAGGTCTTTCCCATCTTTATGAGGTGGCCGAAGGTCGACGCGGCATTTACAAGTTGGTCGGTGGCGCCTAGGATAGAGGCAGTTCTTCTTAAGAAACGGCGATTCCTGTGGCCCAAACTTTCTTTCTGTATGCTCTTGTTATTCTCATTTGGGGGTCAACGTGGTTTGTGCTGACCTTTCAATTGGGCGTCGTCAGTGTTGAATTGTCCGTTGCCTACCGTTTCTTTTTGGCTTCACTTCTGTTTTTTGGGCTTCTTAAGATCAGACACAAGACCATTGCGGTCCCTTGGCGTAAACATGTTTACTTCGCGCTGCAAGGCCTGTTCATGTACTGCGCGAGCTATCTCTGCATCTACCAAGCGGCACACTATATCACCAGCGGTATTAACTCCGTCGTGTTTTCAATTGTCATTGTGCTCAACGTTTTGTTTGTGGCCCTATTCTTTCGCCGGCCCCTCCAGTTCAAATTGCTCGTGAGTGCGAGCCTGGGCGTTTTGGGTGTGTGCTGTATTTTCTTGCCAGATATCCTGCGCTTTTCCATTCACAAAGGCCATATGATGGGCATTGGCTTCTCGTTCCTGGCCAGTGTCTTTAGCGCCCTTGGGAATGTCATGATTGAGCACAATAAGGGTGTGCCTATCACGCAGATTAACGCCTATAGCATGCTTTATGGCTCCCTTTTCTGTTTTATTATTGCGCTGTTGCTAGGTAGGCCTCTCGCCTTTGATTTTTCGGCACCCTATGTTTTGTCCTTAAGCTATCTTGTGGTCATTGGATCCCTTTTGGCCTTTGGATGCTATACCCACTTGATTCACGAGCGGGGAGCGGACCGAGGGGGATATCCCTTCGTTATTATCCCACTTGTTTCCTTGCTGTTCTCACAAATATTTGAGGGGTTTGTGTGGACGCCGTCTATTATTGCTGGCTTTGTCCTTATTTTGGCAGGTAATCTCTTGGTGGTGGAAAATAAAATACGTATGACATTACAACGTTCGCGCACACCTTGACCTTGCACGAAGCATTTTCTTTTTTGCCAAAAACAGGTATAACGTCAGTAAGATTTTGTGTTGTCCTGTTTATTCTTACGGATACCGTAACGGATTTCTGTGAGAAGCAACAAATTCAAAAGGTTTAACTTTGCTGCGTTTTCTTGCAAACCTCTTCACGGCGCTTTTTGTGGTGGGCCTGGTTGCTGCTGCTTCGGTGGTGGGTGTCTTTTATCACTACGGCAAGGGGCTGCCTAACTTTCAACAGCTTGCCAATTATGAGCCACCTGTCTTGACGCGCTTTTATGCTAATGACGGGCGCGTGTTTGGAGAATACGCTAGCCAAAAGCGCCTTTATGTGCCCCTAGGTGCCATTCCCATGCGCGTGCGGGACGCCTTTATCTCTGCTGAAGACAAGAATTTCTACGAGCATATGGGGCTGGATATTCCCAGCATTATTGGTGCCGCTGTGGCCAACATCTCACGCATGCAGCACTCAAAACGCCCCATCGGTGCCTCGACCATTACCCAGCAGGTTGCCAAGAATTTTCTACTCGCCGACATCTCAAGCCTTGTGTCCCTTGAGCGCAAGGTAAAGGAGGCAATTCTGGCCCTACGCATTGAGAAGGCTTACTCTAAAGATTACATCTTGGAACTTTACTTAAACGAGATTTATCTTGGATGCGGCGCGTACGGCGTGGCAGCGGCAGCGCTGCACTATTTTGATAAGGCCTTGGATGAGTTGACTCTTGAGGAGATGGCGTACCTTGCAGCGCTACCTAAGGCACCCAACCACTACAACCCGGCCAAGCATTATGAAAAGGCCCTAGAGCGCCGCAACTATGTGATCGCGCGCATGCGTGATGATGGAAAGGTGACGCCCCAAGAGGCCCAGGAGGCCATGGCGAAGCCTTTGCAGATCAAGCAACGCACCATGGCGGACGGCGTCCAGGGCGCTTACTTTGCCGAGGAAGTGCGCAGGGAGCTTGTGGAGAAGTTCGGCGAGAAGTCTCTCTATGGTGATGGATATGTCGTGCGTACAACCCTCAATCCTACCTATCAAGAGTTTGCCCAGGAATCGCTCCAGGAGGCCTTTGAGGTGTATGATCGCCGTCACGGCTGGCGCGGGCCGCTCGCCCATGTCACCTTGAGTGCGCAGCAAACAAATACGCAGGATGAGTCGTCTCCCTGGAAGGCAAGCTTTAAAACGCTGCCGCGTCACACGGGTGGCAAGGGCTGGCTGCGCGGCGTTGTTTTGGCTCACTCCAAAGAGGGTGCCATGGTAGGGCTTGAGAAGGGAGGGATTGGTATCATTCCATTGAGCGAGCTCACCTGGGCGCGTAAGTATTTGGGTGTGGACAGCCTGGGGCCCGCCATTACTAACTCCAATCAGGTTTTGACCCAAGGGGATGTTATCTTTGTGTTGCCCAAGGAAAAAGACGGGCGCATTTTGAGGCTATGCCAAGTGCCGGCGGTGTCTGGTGGCCTTGTGGTCATGGATCCCCATACGGGACACGTGCTTGCTATGCAGGGGGGCTTTAGTTTTCAAGAAAGCCAATTCAACCGCGCAACTCAAGCCCTGCGTCAGACGGGCTCCTCATTCAAGACCATCGTGTACCTGGCGGCCCTTGAGAAGGGCTTGTCACCCACAACCCTCATTGACGACGCACCATTCGCCATTAACCTTGGGAGAGGACTTGGCGTGTGGCGGCCGCGCAACTATGACAATACCTTTGGCGGTATCATGACCATGCGGCGGGGTTTTGAGCGCTCACGTAACACGGTGACAATCCGCATGACCCATGAGCTTGTGGGTATTGGACGCGTGGCGGAGATGGCAAAGCGCTTGGGGGTTCTCGATAAGATGCCCCATGAGCTGGCTATGGTCTTGGGGGCAGGGGAGACAACTCTTTTGAAGATGACCACCGCCCATGCCATCATTGCCAATGGCGGCAAGAAGATTACGCCTACCCTCATTGACCGTATTCAAAATCGCCATGGGAAGACTGTCTTTGTGGGCAACGATGTCGCTTGCATGGGCAGCACAACGTCGCTGATGGATGTGCCAGTTCTCCAAGACAATCGCCCGCAAGTCATCGACCCCGTGACGGACTACCAGATGATCTCACTTTTAGAAGGGGCGGTGCAACGGGGAACGGCACGGCAGTTGAGCGAGCTTGGGTACCCCTTGGGCGGCAAAACAGGCACCACCAACGACTTTAAAGACGCCTGGTTTATTGGTTTCTCGGCGGATTTGGTTGTGGGTGCCTACCTTGGCTTTGACCATCCTAAACCCTTGGGACACCATCAGGGAGGTGCTAAAGTCGCCCTTGTGGCCGTGAAAGCGTTTTTTGAGCGTGCCCTGAAAGGAAGGCCCCGCGTGCCGTTCAGGGTGCCTCCTGGGGTCAAGCTTGTGCGCATTGACGCCCAAACCGGTGGTCAGCCTGGCTCAGGAGACGGCCCTGTTATTTTCGAGGCCCTCAAGCCAGGTGCGAGTATGCAAGAGCAGCAAGTCGATCCAAATCGACGCGCATCCAATGACTTTGATGATGAGCATGCAGAAGAAGATGTGGGCCAAGAGGGCGCGCCAGGCCATGACGCTGAACCGTCCCATGAGCATGGGCAAGAGGTGTATGGGCACGCAACAAATGAGTCAGGGCCCGCGCCCAGTGAGCCAGAAAATGTCATCGGCGCGGATCCTCTTTTCCACGCTCCCGAGGCACGTTCTTCGGTTGCAGGGACGGGCGGCTTGTATTAGAACAAAATACATTAAAAAGAATGAGTGAAGGAGTACCCCCATGAAGGCCGAAGTGATTCAATGTGTTGATGCCATCCAAGAAGCGTTGACCTTGCTGCGGAGGCATCTTTGACTGGGACGCATCCCAAGCACGCCTACAAGTCCTCAATGAAAAGGCGGAAGACCCCACCCTTTGGAACGATCCAGCAAGCGCGCAAACCCTCATGCGTGAGCGCGACCAGCTGACCCAGTCCCTGGGTAAATTGGGCGACTTCCAAAACCGCTTAGATGACGCCCTTGCCCTTTTGGAGCTGGCTGAAACCGAAGGCGAGGACGCCCTTGTCTTGGAGGCAGAAGAAACCATAGCCCTTTTACAAAAAGAGGCGAGGCGCCTGCAGATCGAAAGTCTTCTGAGCGGTGAAGCTGACGCCAATGATTGCTTCCTTGAGGTGCACGCGGGCGCGGGCGGCACAGAGGCCCAAGACTGGGCGCTGATGCTGCAACGCATGTATATGCGCTGGGCTGAGGCGCACAAATACAAGCTTGAGTGGATTGAGGAAAGCGCAGGCGAAGAGGCAGGCATTAAATCCTGCACCGTGCGGGTGAAGGGGCACCAGGCCTTTGGTTGGCTTAAGACCGAGTGCGGCGTGCACCGTTTGGTGCGCATCTCACCCTATGACAGCAACGCAAGGCGCCACACAAGCTTTGCCTCCATTGGCGTTTACCCTGTGGTGGACGACGCCATTGAGATTGATATTGAGGAAAAAGATCTGCGCATTGATACCTACCGCTCGTCAGGCGCGGGAGGCCAACACGTGAACACAACGGACAGTGCCGTGCGCATTACCCACTTGCCGACGGGCATTGCGGTGCAGTGCCAAAACGAGCGGTCCCAGCATAAGAACAAGGCCCAGGCCATGTCCATGCTGCGCTCACGCCTGTATGAGCGCGAGCTGCAGGCACGCGAGGAAGCGGCCCAAGCCTCCAACGCACAAAAGTCTGAAATTGGGTGGGGGCACCAGATTCGCTCCTACGTTTTGCACCCCTATCAAATGGTGAAGGATTTGCGCACGGGCGTCGAGAGGGGCAACTCAGCCGCAGTTCTCGATGGCGACATTGACGTGTTTTTAGAAGCGGCCCTGGCCGCACGTGTGGGACAAGAGCGCACGTGACAAGGCTAGAAGAAGAGCTCCTCGCCTCCTTTAACAAGGCGCGTCCTTTTTGTGAGCGCAGGCAAAAGTCTTCGCGCCTTGTTGGGCTGGACGTGGGTACGAAAACCCTGGGCGTTGCCATTAGTGACGCACGGTGGCAACTCTCAACGCCCCTCAAGACGCTCGCGCGTGGCTCTTTTGGTGTGCTGGTGAGCGAGCTGTCAAACCTTTTGTCAGCTTACGAAGTCGCTGCCTTTGTGGTGGGTGTGCCCGTCAATATGGATGGATCTTTTGGCGCGCGGGCTCAAGCCAGTTTGTCGTTTGGGCAGAATCTTGAGAAGGCCTTGATGCTGCCAGTTTTTTATCAGGACGAGCGTCTGTCGACGGCCGCTGCAACCCAGGTGATGTTGGATGCGGGTGTGCCATCCAGAAGGCACAAGGAAAAGATTGATGCGGTGGCGGCCAGTGTGATTGTGCAAACTTTTCTTGACCGCTTGCGGGTGGAAGACTGAGTCCAGACCTGCTCTTGAAAAGCGCTACGGCTGCTTCCTTCCAGACCTGACCGAGTTCACGCACAAAAGCACCCCAAACCCAGCCTTCCACGCCGACTATCCCATAGTCTGTGGGAAAAAACAACAAAGTCTGTGTGACGACTTGACTGCGAAGCCAGATCTGGCTGAAGCTTACAAGGTAAAGGTGGATGAGAGCACTTTTAAAGAAAACAGGGAGAACATCATGAAAAGAAAAAACACTGCCACTTCTTTTGTCTTGCTTTTAGCAGGTCTTACGTGCGCCCATGTGTGGGCGGGTGGCGCAGAAGAACCAAAGCCCCCCGCATCTGAGGCGCCAACACTTTCGTCGCTGGAGGCAAGACAAAAAGCTACGGCTGAAGCCATGGCAGCCGCCGATGCCAAAAGGGCAGCTGAGATTGAAAAAAGGAAAGCAACTCAAAAAGCGGCAGATGAGGGTGAAGCGACAGATAGAGCACGTCGCCGCGCCGGTGTATCTGGCGCCTTTGCCGCTGACGTTGCACGTCAACGTGCCGACAAGTCGGCAAGACAAGGTGATGTTGCCGGCGCGCAAGCAGTCGAAGGGGCAGGAGTGCCGTCCCAGCTTGATACGAGAAGAAGTGCGTCGGACGCAGCCATGGCAGCCGCCAATGCCAAAAGGGCAGCTGAGATTGAAAAGAGGAAAGCAGCTCAAAAAGCCGCAGACGAGGCTGAAGCGACAGATAGAGCACGTCGCCGCGCCGGTGTATCTGGCGCCTTTGCTGCAGACGTTGCACGCCAACGTGGTTTGGCAGGGGGAAACTAAGCGCGTCCTAGCGCCCCAAATAGCCTGGATCTCGCTTCTTTGGGCGTTTAGAACTCTGCGTGAGGGTGCGAGGCATCAGCCAGAAGAGGCGAGCTTTAGGCTGGTCTGGTGCGTATTTATAAGAGATAGTCCTGCAGTCGCGGGGCTATCTCTTACGACTGAATTTTCTTAGTCTATCTGGTGCATTTTCTTTCTCTCTCACTTAAAATAAAAAAGCTGTGCACATCTTGACTTATCAAAATAAATGACGCGATGATGGTAGTACCAGCTGTTATGCCTTAGCTGCACGTATAAAAAGCAAAAAAAGACCAGGGAGTCATGCATGAAAAACAAGCTATCAATAACTTTGAGTTTGCTCGCAAGCACATTTGCTTTGCCAGCGTCTTTGCTCGCGAAAGATTGCACCGAATATGATCCATACCAGTGCACAACACAGGCTTATGTGAATGAGTTGACAGCTGCGTGTAAAAACGGCGTGGGTCTGGCTGCTGATTTTACTGAGTTGTGCCAGCGCGTCTTCAAAGACCCTTCTAAATTCCCGCAGGCAACTCGTCCAGCACCAGCACCGGCTCCAGC
>JAIUNT010000028.1 GCA_020161545.1 Pseudomonadota bacterium | reverse complement strand
TGAAAATGAAGCAAAAATAAAAAATACTCAACATAAAAAACTCATGAAAACCCTTGCCCGATAAAACCTTACCCAAAAATCCTTTTGTTAGAGGTGTTCAGCTGCAGGTGGAGGGAGAGCTTTGCCCCGCAGGAGGGGTGATTGGGGCAGGCATTGATGAGCTGCGTTGGGTGCGACCTGTGCGTCCAGGAGACACGCTTCGCACCGAGACGAAGGTTTTAGAGGTGCGCGCATCCACGTCGCGCCCAAACCAAGGCGTGATTAAAGTCAAAACCACAACCCTCAATCAAGAAGATAAACCTGTGCAAGTATGCGTGGGGAACTTGATCGTCTTGCGACGTACGTGATAGGGATGCCCCTTCCCACAAAACGACGGGGGCGTGTCCCCACGCCCCCTCAAAACGTGCCCCTTATGACGTAGATTGGTTCTGCTTCAATCCTTCAATAATCTCCTGAAGCTTTCTTGCGGTGTTAGCGGATACACCAGGACTTTTGCGGTTGGCACTGTGTTTTTCAATGTGCATCACACTCACACTTTGGTCCGTTTTCACGCGAACTTCTTTATGGTTGGCAGTAAAGCCTGAAAAGTAACCACCATCATTGAGTGCGGCACAAAGTCGCAGAAATTTTCTGGGCTTCATACCCGCATGGGGACCGCCATCATGCTCATCCAAAAGTGCATTGAGGCGTTGCAATCGAGATGGACCTTGATGTGTTTTGGGATGGGGAGCGCTGACTGCCTTTGGGATTTCCCTTTCCTTGCCCTTGCCTCCCGCCTCAATGGGTGCCAGTACAGCCTGTTCGCCTGTAGAAGATATAACCGGCTCAATTTCCTCATCTACAGGACACACGGGAGCCACGGCGTCCATGGAAGAGGACTGCGCAACTTGTTGGGCCAAAGGTGTAAGAGCCAAAGCATCAATCTGATCGGCTGGAGCGCTTTTTTCTGGCAAGGATACGTCGGAAGGGTCCTGGGACGTCGTCACTAGTAATGCTTCGCTCGCCACGGACGCACTTGAGGGGTTACGCTTCTTCTTTCTGCGCTTCTTCTTTTTTGAAGGTGCACTAAGGGCCTGTGGCTCTTTCTCTTCCTCTGTAAACACAGGCAACTTTGCCATATCCAGCAAGCGAGCCGTTGTCAGCTCGAAGGTGAAGTCTTTTAGCCCCCCTTCTTGCTTACGGTTGAGCATCATTCTTGTTTTTGTCTCTTTACTTGAAAGGTGCGCACTAATATAATGATAGTTATTTACAAATACATCGTAATAAACACTTGAGTAGTACGCAATATATTCGGCAACACTTACTTTTGAATCATGATGGCGCACTCTGTCACTGACGAAAGCGCTTATCTTCTCGTTGATTTCACTTGCAGGGGTATAGGATGTATTTCTCATATTTTTCATGATGTGATCCTCATGAAACGTGCCCTCTTCTCCCTTCAAAACATGGTCACAAATATACTGTGCCCCTTTTAAAAACAAAGCAGCCTGGGCGAAGTAGGTTCTTGCTTTTTCTAAATCCGCACGCAGATACTTGGCATTTTGATAAACGTAGCTGCCTGTGTCAAAAATATCCACAAAGGCTTCGTTAATGGCCAGGAAGAGATTAAGCTCCATGGCATGTCCTTGGGATACTGCCAGAATCAAACTTATCCCATCACTGGCACTTGTGAACTTGAAATGAATGGGACGCCGTAAATTGTTTTCTTTTTCAAGGGTGCCTATAAGGGACAGAAAATCCATTTCTGTCATGGCTTGATGTCTTGGACGAAATTGCCCAGCAACTGTTTGCTCGTAGTGGTCTTTGCCCTGTTTGAAATAAGACTCGCCCGTCACAAAATCCTCATGTGTCGCCCGTACTGATGAGGTAGCGTCTTGGTGCAAAATAACAATAAGGGATAATATAAGGGGGAAAAATTTCCTAAACTTCACGGCCGTTCCTACCTTCAAATGAAGAAATAATCGTTTATTCAGTTAACAAAGCGGCATCTTTTTGTCAATTAATTTATATTTTCACCTATCTTATAAACACAGTGACCAAATTCCTGGACCGTGGGTGTTTTTTATATAGGTTTTGACGCCGCGCCTATAGTGTCCCATGGCAAGAATTAACGGGTGCCCACGAAAAATGTGCATGCCGCCCTTTGAAAAGGCTCTACACCTCCACTGTATATCCCAAAAACTGATACGTTTTTTCAGGATGTCACAATTTGTTTGGGATCAGAGAGACTTAGCCGCTCACAAGCAAGGGCGAGGACCTGCGAAAATAGTGAACCGTTTAAAGGGAGAGATTTTTGTAGAAAAAATGTGAAGATTGGTTGCGGGGGCAGGATTTGAACCTGCGGCCTTCAGGTTATGAGCCTGACGAGCTACCGGGCTGCTCCACCCCGCGACAAGAAGTACGCTCTTTGTAGGGTATTTTCGCGCCCCACGCAAGCAAAAAAATATTTCCTTACCTTTTCCTTTGTCCTTTTTTTACTTTTTATTGCCAACGTGGCCACAGAAGGAGATACATAAAATCTTCAAATTTTAATTTATCACTTATTTACAAATAGTTATTTAATTTTTAAAAAAATGGGAGTCTCACAGACATGAGGAAGACCTTTTTAAATTTATGCCTTATTGGTAATTTTTTAAACTGTTTATCCACTGCGGACATTTATGCCAGCGCAATAGATGACTCAAGTCCACACAGCATCACAGATTCAGAACTGGAATTCCTCACAAGCTCTCCCAGCACAAGCTGTTCCTCAAGCTCTCTCAGCCCCTGCAGCTCCTATATCTCACCTCGCTCCAGAAGCACCACGCCTTCCCCACGATCTGTCTCATTTGCTGACATGGTCGATGATTTAAGACCTATGCTCAAAGCCTTTGAGGCGTACCTTTCCGGTGGAGAAAAGGTCCGTTCACGCTCCTTTAGGCATATCAATGACACCTATGAGGTGAACCTTGCTGGAGATCACTTAGAGGTGAGAGGGCCAAATGCACGGCCTTTTTTAGAAGCATACCCCCTTGCCAAACGCGTGAGTCTGGCTGGTGTGGATCAAGTGCCTTTGGAGCTTCTGAGCCCTGATCTTGAAGAGCTCAATCTATACGGATGCGACCTTGTTCTTGATAATGCGTTTATTACGCAGCTTGGCACGCACAAGTCACTGAACTCCCTTGTGATTGTGGGAAAGCGCTACTTCCCTCTCATCGTTTCCGATGCTTACAAAAATAACTTTTCCAAGTGCGTTGATTATGGACATGAACCTCTGCGCCCAACCTTTACAACCCTAGCGCCCTTAAGTGGCTTGAAGGCCTTGCGCCTAGAGACCATGAAATTCACGCACCTTCCCGAAGATATCAGCTGCCTCTCCCATCTTGAGACGCTCAAACTGCGCAACAACTATGATTTGAGCGAACTGCCAACGAAGATGAGAGCCCTTACAAAGCTCACCACACTCGACCTTACGGATACACACATCCATGCGCTTCCTGAGTGGATCACGGATATGAGAAGCCTCAGCGAGCTTTATGTAGGCTATATCGACGATGTATTAGCTCAAATCCCCGATGAGTCGCACACCATGGGGCTCGTGCACGAGGCAACCTACCGCGGCATGCCCGCAAACCTCACCTTTGATTTACCAAAAGGCTTTGTGAAAAAAATGCAGGGCCTCATCATTCACATGAATGCCCACGCGGCCATGCCCTATCTTGAAAGTCCCTTAAGCGCTGGTCTTGTGACCATAGACGAAGCTGGCATTTACCAAGTCCCTCTACGCAAAAAGCATCGTACGTTGTCCTATATCGCCAAGAGCATACGGGGGAAATAAGGAACGGTCTGTTTATCAAAAGATCTTTCAAAAGGGAGTTTTTAATATGAAGCACCGAACGCTGTTTTTACCATTTCTTACCTCCATGGCCCTGAGCACATCCGCTGCTGCCAGTGCACCATCCTCTCTTTTGGATGAGCTGGAGACTTTTCTTGCAGCTCCTCGTCACAAAAGGCCTCCCTCCTTTTCAAAGGAAGACGCGCATGATTGCGTCACCTTCCGTCATGGGCACCTTAGCATCACAAGCGCAAACCCAAATACCTATTTAAGAGCACTTGAAAAAGCACCATTTGATCACTCCCCTTCGAAGCTCAGCCTTCAAAACCCAGAATCACTCGATACAACCTTACTTCCTAAAACCGTACGCGTCCTTTTCATCCAAAACTGCACGTTCCCTGCCAACGGCTCACTCATTGAAGATATTAGCAAGCTTCCCGCTCTTTCATCCCTCATCATCATGGGGCACAAAAAAACAGCACCATTTATTTTGAGCGTCACACAACCCCCTCAAAAAAAGAGAGACAGTTTTCTATCAAAAATCATACACCATGCTTAAAAATGATATGGCACCACCCCTCACCATTAACCCAAGAAGGAGTACTGATAGCATGACATATAAAAGCCACCTCATTTCTCTTTTCGGATTTATCACGCTCACCATACCTACGGGTGTTCTGTCTAAACCATCTCTTTTGGAAGATCTTGAAACCTATCTTACGATACCCTCTCAAGAAAGGGCGCTCACTTTTGCAAAAAGTGGAGAAAACGACAGCGTCACTTTTCACGACGCACACCTTAAGATTACAAGCACACGCCCAAATGATTATCTAAGCGCGTTTCAAAGAGCACAAAACGGCCCTGTCCTTTTAACGGTCACTTTAGAGGGTCCAAGCACACTCGATGCAACGCTCATTCCTTCCTCTGTGCAATGCCTTTTTATGGAGTGTTGCACATTACCCGTAAGCAATTACCTCATTGAAGATATTGGGAAACTTCCTTCCCTTTCATCCCTCACTATTATGGGGCACCCCATTGATAATTGGCGTCATATAAACCCAACACTCAATGCACCCTTACGTCCCACCTTTACATCTCTGGCCCCCCTTCAGAACTTACGTACATTACGCCTAGAGTCCATGAAATTCATGCATCTACCCGAAGATATCAGCGCCCTCACAAAACTAGAATCCCTTTCCCTTGCCCGCAATTACGATCTTTTAGAGCTCCCAAAGGGCCTCAAAAGTCTGAGCAACCTGGAGGCACTCAACATTGCCCACACCCATGTGACCCAGGTGCCTGAGTGGATTAGGGAACTGAGCGCTTTAAAAGAACTTCGTCTGGGATACATGGATGATGAACGCGCCCGTGTGCGCACTGAATGGCGCACCTATGGTCTGCCCCAAGGACAAGATCTGACTTTACCCATGGACGCGCTTTTACAGATGGAGAACCTCGTCGTGTACATAACCAAACAAGCGGCTGCACCTTATATGGAAAGCGCAACAAAAAATGGTCTGACCCGCACACATACACCGGACCGGTTTGTCGTTGAGCCCCGCCATCACCAAAGCCGTTTGCAGTATTTATGGTCTTCCTATGGCCTCTTTGGGGCTGGTCCACGCAAGGTCATTGCGACACGCCAGAAGAACCAAAGCCAATAAGGGTAGCCCCCAGAAGATACGCTGCACGACCCTTGGCAGATGGATCTAAGGGTCGTGTGCGTTTTAAAATTCTTGCGAGTCTTTTTTTCCCATTTTACCTGCAAACCGGTCATCGAGAAGGGTTTGGAGCTCTTTTTCTTGATTCTTTTCCTCACGCACACTTTGAAGGGTGAGGTATTTTTCAGTGGCGCGCACCTGGGCATATTCCCCGCGCAGCAAATCTCGCTCCCTGTTCAAAGCGTCCTCGACCTGCCCCATGAGGCCATCAAGTTGCTTTCTCTTTTTCTCCACAAGCTGTGCGTAGCGCAAATAGGCCACACCCCACTGGGGGTCGCTCTCAAGGGCTTTTTTCTCGTCCATGAGGCTTGCCGCCCAATTGGCGTCTTCTTCACGAAGGGCCTCGAGGCGCGCGTTTAAGCGACCCACAAGGGCCTTGCGCACATCAAGCTCGTGGGTCTGGACGCGCAGGAGTTTCTTGAGGGCTTTTTGCGTACTCATTTACCCTTCCCGTCCAAAAGCGTTGCAAGGTTCATGAAGCTCTCCCCCATTTCCGACTGATCGTGAAGTTCCTGGGCAAGAAAGGCCTCCAGGGCTGGATAAAACCGCATGGCCTCATCCACGTCCGCCGATGTGCCTCGTTTATAGGCGCCTAGGCGAATAAGGTCTTCCATCTCGTCATAGGCGCTCAATAGAGAGCGTGCCTTTACCACAATCTCGCGCTCAGCCGGTGACAAGCATCCTGGCACCATACGGGACAAGCTTTTGGGCACATGGATGGCGGGGAAGCGCCCCCTTTGGGCGATGACCCGGTCAAGAACTATGTGACCATCTAATATACCACGCACTGCGTCGGAGATAGGCTCGTTGTGGTCATCCCCCTCCACAAGAACCGTGAAAAGGCCCGTGATGGAGCCCTCCCTATCCTCAAGACCGGGCCCCGTGCGCTCAAGGAGCCGTGGGAGCTCTGCAAAAACGCTAGGCGTATATCCTTTGCTTGCGGGAGGTTCACCGGCAGCCAGGCCTATTTCGCGCAGGGCCATGGCAAAGCGGGTGACGCTGTCCATCAAACACAGAACTTCTTTGCCCTCGTCCCTGAAAAAATCCGCAATGGTCACCGTCGTGTAGGCGGCCTGGCGACGTGTGAGCGCCGTCTCGTCGGAGGTAGCCACAACCACCACACATTTTTTCATGCCCTCCGGGCCCAGCTGCTCATCAATGAATTCCCGCACCTCGCGCCCGCGCTCACCAATGAGGCCAATGACAATGACGTCTGCTTGGGTAAAGCGCGCGATCTGGGATAAAAGAGATGATTTTCCAACGCCGGAGCCTGCAAAAATGCCCATACGCTGGCCCTTGCAGCAAGTCATGAAGGTGTCAATGGCCCGCACGCCCAGCCCCAAACGCTCCTTCACAAGGCCCCGCCTGTGGGCGGGCAGGGGCGAGGCGCGCGTGGGATAAGCACGCATACCATGGGCGATGGGGCCTTGGCGGTCCAAGGGGGTAGCGTGGGCATTCACGACGCGCCCAAGCCAGCTTTCGTGGGGATAGATGGCCAGCGTCGGCGCCTTCAAGCGCACAACGCAGTTGGGGCCCACACCTTCTCCCGCCTCATAAGGCATGGCCAAGGCAGTATTGCCTGAAAATCCAACAATTTCGGCGAGGATGGGGGGATGAGATTTGGGAACGATTTCGCACAGCGCCCCTTGAAGGGCGTCTTCCTCCAAACCCACCACATGGGCAAGGGGGCCCGTTAAGGCTTTGACGCGGCCAAAACTTGCATGGGTTTTGACCTGAGAAAGATGGTGAATGACGCGCTTCACCCCGTGCATCCCTGTTTTCTTTATTGTTCTCCTGTCAGGGTAGCACCCTTACGCGCGCGTGGCGAGGGCTTCCTGTGGCAAAGGGGCGCGCTCTTTCTTTTTCTCTTTTTCCTCTTCCCAGCAAATGGCAAGGGTGCCGATAAACACAATCAGTGTCCCCAACCAGAAATCATGGGTCTTGGGCATCTGGCCGAAGGCGACGTAGGCAATGGCGGCGCTAAAGAGTAACCTTGAAAACCCAAAGGGCGTGAGATAGACAACCTCAGCGCACGCAAAGGACTTGGCCATGCTATAGTGGGCAAAGCTTGCCACTCCCCCCAAAAGCACAAGCCATACCCATTGGTTGAGGGTCGGGTTGACCCACGTGGGCAAGGCTGGCACAAAGCACACCGGTGCCATAAATACAAGGAGATAGACCGTCAAAAGGGCGGGCGAGTCACCGCGCAGAGTCAGCTCCCGCCCCACGATTTTACACAGCGCAAAGCAAGCCGCTGAGCCCAGGGGCAGACCCAAGGCCCAGATGTTTTTCAACTCCCCCTGCATGAACTCCGCGTCTGGGCGCGAGATCAAAAAAGCACCCACAAGGCCCAGGATAATACCAAACATGCGCCAGGGACCTAGGCGCTCATTCAAATAAAAATACGCCGCAATCACCGTAAAGATGGGCCCCAAAAACCCCAGGGACACGGCCTTAGCAATGGGCATGACTGCAAAGGCCAAATACAAAAGAATAATCCCGCCCGCGCCGAAAAGAATACGCACGGTGTGCATGGCGATATGCTGCGTTTGAAAAAAGGCCAGGCCTCTCCCGCGCAACATCAAGGGCACCATCAGGACGCAACCCACAACATTTTGCAAACAGGCAATTTCCGCCGCCGGTAGGGGCGCGCTCTTATCCCCCGCCCCACCCGTCAGATAATGGACAATGGCGTTGAGCACAGCAAAAGCTGCGCACGCTGCGATTTTCCAAAGGATACCTTGTACATTTTGTGAGGCGCGCTGAGTCGTCATAGGGAACTCCTAATTCCGGTTACCCCTTTGATATAGGTTCTTTTTGGTCACAGCTCAAGAAAAAGTGTGCCATCGGGGGCACTTTGTGGTTGTTTTGCATTTGCATGGCTTTAAAAGGATGTTTTCCTTCGCTATACTTGGAGAGATAAACATATAATCATAAACGGGAGATCAAAGGATGACACATCATATCACACTGATTCAGGGCGACGGTATTGGCCCTGAAGTCGTGGGCGCAACCAAAGCCATTATTGATGCAAGCGGCGTCAAAATTGACTGGGAAGTGTGTGAAGCCGGAAAAGAAGTTTTCAAAAAAGGCATCGCGTCTGGCGTCCCCCAAGAAACCATTGATTCCATTAAACGCACCCGTCTTGTCCTCAAAGGCCCCCTCGAGACACCCGTCGGATTTGGTGAGAAGAGTGCCAACGTGACCCTGCGTAAGCTTTTTGAGACTTATGCCAACATTCGCCCTATTAAAGAATTTCCCGGTGTGGATGGCCCTTATAAAGGCAAAGGCATCGACTTTGTGATTATCCGCGAGAATGTAGAGGATCTTTACGCGGGTATTGAGTATATGTCGACCCCAGGTGTGGCCAAGTGCTTGAAGCTGATCACCCGCAAGGGATGCGAGAAAATCGTGCGTCTGGCCTTTGAGTTTGTACGCGCAGAGGGCCGCAAGACCCTGCACTGTGCCACCAAGGCCAACATCATGAAATTCTCCGAAGGGATGCTGAAGAAGACCTTCGAGGAAATTGCTCCCGAGTATCCCGATATCGAGGCCCATCATATTATCGTGGACAACTGCGCCCACCAGCTCGTGCGCTTCCCCGATAAGTTTGAGGCCATCGTCACAACCAACATGAACGGCGATATCCTGAGCGATCTGGGATCTGGCCTCATTGGCGGCTTGGGGCTTGCACCTGGTGCCAACATTGGTGACGGCATTGCCATCTTTGAGGCTGTGCATGGATCCGCGCCCAAGTACGCGGGTCTGAACACCATCAACCCCACAGCTGTTCTCTTCTCAGGCGTCATGATGCTGCGTCACATCAAAGAGTTTGAAGCCGCCAATATCATTGAGCAAGCGGTTCTTGCAACCCTTGAATCGGGCGTTATGCCCCAGGATATTGCGGCGCCAGGTAAGGGCGTGTCCACCACGGACTTCACCCAAACCATCATCAAGAATTTTGGCAAGTCCTCCAACGCCTGGAAGGCGCGCGACTACAAGAGCCTCGTGATCCCCAAGGTTGATCAACGTCCGGATCTTGTCCCTTGCAGCAGCAAGAAAGTCGTGGGCGTGGACATCTTTTTGGACTCCCCGCTCTTTGGGGAGGCCCTTGGATCCTCCCTTACCCACATTGCCCATGCATCGGCCTTTGAGCTGAAGATGATCTCCAACCGCGGCGTTCAGATTTATCCATCCGCCGGCACGTCTCCTGACGTTGTGGATTTGTGGTCTTGTCGTTTCATGGCCCGAAGCGGGGCCTGCGACCAAGCCCAGGTGCGCGCCCTTGTGGCGCTCATTGAAGAGCAACACCGTTGGGTCAATATTGAGCTTCTTCAAACCTTTGACAGCAAAGAAGCCTATTCAAAGGCCCAGGGGGAAAATCAAAGCGCTGCGCCCGCGCCCCAAGCCGCAGCGGCAAGCAGATAACACTTATTCTTACACCCGCGTGCTTTTGTCCCTTGACTTGAGCGCGCGGGGAAGATAGGTATAAATCGTTGCCCAGGTGGCGGAATTGGTAGACGCGCTAGTTTCAGGTACTAGTGAGCTTATGCTCGTGGAAGTTCGAGTCTTCTCTTGGGCACCAACATGTAAAAGGACAGTTGTGTGACTCCCACCATTCATTTACACGCTTCAGATTTGCCTGAAGGCCTTGATTTGGGGCCTGTTGTGGCCATTGATACAGAGGCCATGGGCCTGAATCCACATAGAGATCGCCTGTGTCTTGTCCAGCTTTCAAGTGGCGATGGCACATGTCATCTCGTCCAAATCCCCCAAGGACCTGTGAAAGCGCCTCGCTTAGCGGCCCTGCTTGAAGACAAAAACGTCCTGAAACTTTTCCATTTTGCCCGCTTTGATGTGGCCATTCTTCAGCACAATCTGGGCGTGCGCTGCGCGCCCGTTTACTGCACCAAGATCGCCTCCAAATTGACGCGCACCTTTATTGATCGCCAGGGTCTCAAGGACCTGTGCCGCGACCTTTTGGGCGTTGATATCTCAAAGACCCAGCAGTCCTCCGACTGGGGACAAAAGACTCTCACACCCGAGCAACAGCTTTACGCGGCCACGGACGTGCTTCACCTCCACGCACTCAAGGAAAAGCTTGACGCGCTTCTGGCGCGCGAAGGGCGCGTCGCGCTTGCCCGGGCATGCTTTGACTTCCTACCCACCTGTGCAGAGCTCGATATCGTGGGCTTTGAGGGCCTCGCGCTTTTCTCCCATTAAGGCTTTTTTCGTAATCTGGCAAGATATTGGGACAAAGCACCCCATGCATTAAATTCCTTGTCCCAAGGCTCACCCCCCGTGGCACGCAGCGTAGTCAGACGTGCCTCAATATCACCCAGCAACCGCTGGTCCACGTGATACAAAGACAGCGCGTAGGACTTATTCCACCACACTTCAAGATGCTTCCAAGCGTGGGCGCGCAGCCGGTCGTCGGGACGCGCCAGCGCAAGAAGAATGCCTTCTAGTGTTTCCAAGCCGCCAAACTGCACCAAAACAAAAAAGGCGCTCTGGGCCGTCTTAAGGGGCGCTTTCATCACAAGACCTTTAAGCTGTGGACGCAAATAACGGTGTTTTTTTGCCAAAATCAGCGCGCATGTGCGGCGTACCTTGCTACTTGTGTCCCCAAGCCCCTCAAGCAAACGCGTGTCCATCTCCAAGAGCCCCCAGCGCGCACATGCCGCCAAAACAGCCGCGCGCACACGTCCATTGGAGTGCGCCAAAAAGGGCAAGAGGATCTGTGTGTCAGTGGGCGCACCCCTTTGGGCAAGCCCCATCAAAGCGCCAGGAGGAGGTGTCGTCTCCTTTAAAAGCGCCTGGCGGTAAAGGGGGCCTATGTCCGATTCTCCAAGACGGGTCATCACAAAAGCGGCGTAGTCTCGCACACCCCTTGCCTGGTCAAAGAGCGCCGCTTCGAAAAAGGAACGCATTTCTAAGAAGCGCGCCTCGGGCACGTGCCGGAGCGCCGCAAGCCTCACACGGCTTGATGGATCACGCAGTAAATGCGTCATCCTCTCTATCGACATTTCATCTTGGGGAAGCTGGGTGAGTGCCCACACCCGCACAAGGGGCGCTCGGTTATGAAGCGCTGCCTCTACCACATCTTCCTCGGCTCCAGCCATGTGACACAAAAACAAACGCTCTTTTAAGGAGCCAGTGTTCATGGCGCTCATAAGATCCCCACGGCGAAGAGGCTCACGTATATGGGCCGCAATGTGTGCACGCACATGGGTCAGATCACGCCGCCCCATATGCGCGAGTCCGCAAATCAGCCCTCCATAGGGCACAATGTCCTGTATCCGCAAAGTTGGCAAAAGAGATGCGTAGGCACGCTCAGCCTCAGCCTGCACCTCCCCCACCCAGTCATTCAAGCGCGCCAATATATAGGGGAATGCCTCTGGATGGGGCATGCTCTCCATGCGCACAAGTGCCTTCTGCCGCATGTATCCATTTTGGTTCAGACCAGCAATCCCCAGGATATGCACCAAAAGCTCTGGGGGCAGGCGCAAGGCATCCGCGCGCTCCATAAGCGCCTCAGCTGGCAGCCAATTGAAAGATGCATAAAGGTTTGCCCCCTTATCCCACACGCCCTTTGAACACAAAAGGGTACGCACCAGCCTTGCGATGTCCTCCCGTAGTGCGTCATGACACCGCAAAAGAAGAGGCACCACATACTGCAGGTCATACACGCACGCCTTACGCGACAACGCGTCAAGGGCGCGCCTTTGATCGCCCAACGTTGTCTTACGTAAAAAGCCAACCTTGGCCTCCAGCACCTTCATATAAGGCGCGATTGCGTCATAAGGCATGCACCCTCTTTTCCAACTACGTCTTCTCACCCACACTCTAGAGAAAACAATTTCATATGGGAAGATCACGTGCGCCAAGGAACGTGTATGATACACGAGGGGCCCATGGCATAGGGCAAATGTCCCACGCATCTTCTTCAAGGCGAAGTGAACACTTTTAGGGGAGATATCATGATAAAATATTTTTTTCTTGCAAGCCTACTCATGCCCACGCCCCTTTTCGCCAGCGCCCAGGGTGAAAGCGGCTGGGAACATGTGAGGGCAACAGCCGCGTCCGGCAAGCCCCTTCAGGTGCTCCTTGGCGCCATGCCCCATGAGGCGCATATGCAGGGCATTCACACGTCTGGTCTGCGCATTTATGTAGACCTGGATACAGCAGGCGTTGGAAGAAGCACGACAGACGCACCTTTTCTAAGAGCAGACTTTAACACACTCGCCTTTTGGCAACGGCTTGGAAAAGTGCTTCCACAAAAAGTAGATACTGTCGTATGCGATGTGAGCGTCACAAGATTCATCGCCTGGGATGTGCCTACACTGCTTGAGATACTAAGGTGCTCCCTCACATCAACGGGATCCATCTATCTACCGGAAATGCGCCTTGCGTCCCAAGCTCCAAAAGAGGTCCTGTGGATACACCATCAACCAGACGTGGTTGCAGAAATACTCCTCAAGGGCGTCGACCGTAAAACACTTCCGTGGCACTTTGGCCCAGATAAATTTAAAGAAGCATTTAAGCCACACGATATACCTGCTTATGTTGCGAAAGGAAATGGGGGCATGCAAACCACTGTCACAGACGGCGTATGGTCCTCTACCCCCAATTATGTCGTTGATGCAGTCTTTGGGGCAGGAGGATGCTTGAGCCGTCTTGTAAGCGGTATCTCCTACCATATGGGATCTGCGGGTTATCCGGACATTGGCCTTGCGTCCCGTGTAGAATATGGGGAAATGTCGAGTGGCTTTTCTTTCGTGAAGATCACAAAGAAGTAGGTTAGCTCGCCCTCGACAGGCGCGCCATCTCAAAGGCGCGCCTGCGATCATAAGACGAAGGAATTTTGAGAATCCGGCGGTATTTTGAAATGGTGCGCCTGGCCACATCCACCCCGGCTTCCGCCATTTTTTGAACCAGCTGATCATCGGAGTACGGGTCTTCGGGATTTTCCTCCTCCACAAGACGCACGAGTGTTTGTCGCACACTGGCCGCCGCAAGGGTTTCTGTATCTTGCATGCTGGCAACGGCGTGGGAGAAGAAAAGGCGCATTTCAAAGGTTCCGCGCGGCGTGCGCATGTATTTGTTCTGCACCACCCGTGAAACGGTGCTTTCGTGGATGTCGAGGGTGCTTGCAACCTCCTTGAGGGTAAGGGGCACCAAGCGCATCACGCCTTCTCGCAAAAAGTCTCCCTGTGTGCTGATGAGCACACTTGCCACCTTAAGGATGGTTTGGGCGCGTTGATCAAGGGCTTTGAGAAGCCAGTTGGCGCTGGACATGCGCTCCTTGAGGTAACTCTGGATTTCGCGGTTCCCCTTTTCCCACACCCGCGCGTAGTAACCCGTATCGATGAGGACTTTGGGCAGGGTTGCCTCGTTAAAGCGCACGTCCCAGCGCTGGTCACCCTCGTGCCATGTGACAAAGAGATCAGGGATCAGGGCGCTGTCATCCCCTTTAGAGAACGCCAGACCCGGCTTGGGATCAAGGGTGCGCAAAAGTTGCAAATAACTTCCAAGCTCTTCCTTTGTGATGTTGGCCTTGCGTATGAGTTCCTCAACACGCCCCTCTCCCACAAGGGGTAAGTGCGCCAGAAACCGTGTCAGCTTTGGCGTCAGGGCTTGCCGCTCCGCCAACTGCAGGCGTAAACACTCCGCCACAGACCGCGCAAAGACCCCCACGGGCTCAAAGCGCTGAACCTTCGCCAAAACCTCTTCAAGAAGGGGAAGAGGCGCGCCCAGTGCACTTGCCAGATTTTCTAAAGGCGTTACAAAATATCCCGCCTCATCCAGATCCGCAATAAAGTGCGCGGCAATAAGCTTTTCCTGGGTATCACTCAAACGCATGTGGATTTGGCTTGTGAGGTGGGCCACCAAGGTCTCCCCTTGGGTGGCTGCTCGCCCCTCAAGGCCATACTCATCGCTCTGCCTTGAGGATCCTCCGGCCCAGCGATCTCCATCACTGTCATTTCCCCACAAATTTTCATGGGTTTGGGAGGAAGGGTCTTCCCAGTCTTCTTCGGAGGATTTTTCTTGCAAAGAAGGGGTGTCGTCCTGGGATCCTTCAAGCTCAAGCAAGGGGTTTTCCATAAGCTCTTGGCCCAGATGCTGGGCCAAGTCAAGATTACTCAATGTCAAAAGGTGGATCGCTTGCCTGAGCTGGGGCGTCAGGGCCAAAGACGTGGTTTGTTTTTGCTGTAACTTTTGAGACAGCGCCAACGCCCGCCCCCTTCTGCTTTTTATAAGCGGAAGTTCTCCCCCAAATACACGCGGCGCACGGTTTCATCGGCCACGATTTCCTGGGGCGTGCCTTCCATCAGTACCTTCCCTTCATTGATGATATAGGCTCTGTCGACAATATCAAGGGTCTCGCGCACGTTGTGGTCCGTAATCAGCACACCGATATCTTTTTCCTTCAGGTGACTGATGATGGCACGCACGTCATGGACCGCGATGGGGTCAATGCCGGCCAGCGGCTCATCTAGCAGCATAAAGTGCGGCTCTCCCGCCAAAGACCGGGCTATCTCCACGCGCCTTCGCTCGCCACCAGACAGGGTCATGGCGGAGGAGCGGCGCACATGGGTGAGGGAAAACTCCTCCATGAGCTTTTCCAGGGCGTCTTCGCGCTTATCTTCATTGCCTTCGACCACCTCGAGCACCGCGCGAATATTATCCTCCACAGTGAGACCTCTGAAAATGGAGGCTTCTTGAGGAAGATAACCTATGCCTAAGCGCGCCCGGCGGTACATGGGAAGGGCGGAAATGTCATAGCTATCTAGGAAGATATTGCCTTCGTCAGCCTTGATGAGCCCTGAGATCATGGAGAAAACCGTGGTTTTACCCGCACCGTTTGGGCCCAGCAGACCAACTGCCTCGCCGCGCTTGACGCGCAGACACACATCACGCACAACCGGACGGTTGTGATAGGTCTTCATAAGATGCTTTGCTTCAAGGCCTCTGGCCTGGTTCAGCGCGTCAAAATCGAGGGGGGTGGACGAGGCCTTAGGCACCGCTTTCGTCTTTCTTCTTCTGTGGAAGCAACAGCACCTTCACGCGGCCAGTGCTTCCCTGGTTTTGGGCAGCCCCCATTGTGGCAAGGGGAGCGGATTTGTCAACCCCCGTGGCCGGCAAAAGAAAGGAAACGCCTTGTTTCATGTCAAAACGTCCCCGCTCGCCTACCATTTGCCCTTGGCCTTTTTTCGTGAGCTTCACCCGGCCATTCAAAACCACCACTTCGTCGGCGTCGGTGTAAACGCCCGCATCGCCCTCGGCCATATCTTCAGGGGTCGACACAAAAACGTCGTGCCTGGCTTCTAAACGCTCAAGCTTGCGTTTGTCTTCTTTATCTTTTGTGAAATAAGCGTCCACCTCCTGCGCCTCAAGGAGCTTTTCCCCTTTCACAACCCGCACGTCGCCTCTGGCTTCTGCGTGGCCCGTTTGATCATAATACTCAAGGGAATCGCGCGCGCTCACGTGGGTGTCCCCCATGGTCAGGAATAAATCTCCGCCCGTCATGGTCAAGTGGGAGGTGTCGACCAAAAAGTCAGCGTGGTTTGAGCGCGCTTCCTGGGTCTTTACAGTATTTGTCATGTGGACGCTGCCAATGGCCTCCAAGCGCTCAAGGCCCTGTGGCTTCCCGCTCGCGTCCATGTGAAAATAGGCCTTCAAGGTATCACAAGTCAGCTTTGTATCGCCTTGGGTGACAACCACGTCGCCTTTGGCGGTGCACACACGACCCTTTTGCTCGCATGTAATGCCGCTTTTTGCGTCAATCTCGATGGGAACATTTTGTCCTGTCTCGTCTTTTGTGCTCAGCTCAAAGGCCTGCGCCTTTGGAAGGCACAAGGAACCCATGAACAGCAATGGCAAGAAGGACTTATGCATGATGCTTAACCCTTATGGTTGCCAAAACGTTGTTGCACGACCTTTTCGATTTGCTCCGTCACAATCCACTTCACAAGGGAAGGCAAATGGGCATCCAGCCAATCCTTCAACATAGGACGCAACATATCTTGCATCAGGGCCTCAACGGTCTTTGAACCAATACCCGTCTCTCCAGATGTCATGCTCGGGGCAGAGGCAAAACGGTCCGTGAGGGCCGCCAGCGCGTCAGAAGACGCCGCCAGTGTTTCTTGGGAAATGAGGTCCACAGCCTGCGCAATCTCTTGTGAGCTCTGGGGCGCGAAGGTTTCCTCAACGGCAGCAGCTGGCGTGGGCGCC
The DNA here is from genome assembly GCA_020161545.1 of Pseudomonadota bacterium. GTDB lineage: Bacteria > Pseudomonadota > Alphaproteobacteria > Caedimonadales > UBA1908 > JACESU01. Next base: position 7,256 of record JAIUNT010000028.1, on the reverse strand, counting down.
GCCGCAAACATATCGTCGATATCTTGGGCTGAGGCCTTTTCTTCTTGCACGGGCTGGGGTGCTGCCACTTCCTCTTGAGCGGCTGGTGCTGGCGCCGACGCAAACATAGCGTCAATGTCCTTGGCCGAAGCCTCTACAGGCGCCGCCTCAGGCGCAGGCGCTGCGTCAAAAATATCTTCCACGGCTTGCTGTGCAGCGTTTGTATCAGTCATGGGTGTTACCTCCTGTTGTGGGGTGGAAGGAGAAAGCGCTGCCGACGGGGCCTCGCCTGCACCTATTGCCGTTTCTTGGGCGTACGCTTCTTCTTGTGCCTCTTGCGCGGGCACTTCTTGAACGAGGGTTAAAATGGGGGCCCCTTGGGCCGGCGCACTTGGCGCGTAGGTCATTTCTTGGGGCTCAAGACTTGTCACGGAGCCGTCTTCATTAAGAAGCTGGGTCAGCTCAATGACCTTGCCCGTGGGTGCTTGGGGAGCGCCGTCAGGGTGAAGAGACGCAATGGCAGGCCCCAGGGCCGTTTCAGCCCAGCGGCGCCCGCCCCGGATATCCTCCTCAATGGTTTCCCGAATAGAGGATAAAATCTCTTCCATGGACCGTTGATTCTCAGCAAATTGACCAGTCATTTTCATATCCTCTTAAATTAACGCTCGGGATCATACCCGGTAAAGATAAAGCCCTCCACATCCTTGGCATAGCTTTGGATGGGGTATGGAGACACAGGCAGCGCAAGACCGGCGGCAGTAAGCTGCCCCAAGGACACGAGCATCTGAAACCCGGCTTGCAAATACCGGATGCGCGCCTGAAGCAAAGATGTCTCCACGGACAAAAGGGTATTTTCAGCCGTCAGCACGTCTAAAATAGTACGCTCACCCACGAGGGACTCTTGTTGCACGCCTTGAAGAGCAAGACGCGCGGCCTCTACGCCCTTTTCAAGCTCGGGAATCTGATCGCGGAAAGAGATCCATGACTCATAGGCTGAAACAGCGCTTTGACGCGTGGAATCTTCCGTAGCGCGCACGGTGATCTTTGCTTGGGTTGCTTGTTGTCTTGCTTGACGGAAGGTGGACCAATCGCTGCCGCCACCCGCGGATCCCCCATAAAGGGGAATGCGCACCTGCACGCCAACGGAGGCCGTGTTTGAGCGCGCATCGGCAGCGGAGAAACGGTTCACCGTGTCGGAGGTTATGTTGCGCCCTAAACTTCCTTGCAGGTCAACGCTGGGCAAAAGAGCACCGCGCCGTACATCAATATTATGCTTGGCAGCTTGGGCCGCCAGCATGGCCTGCACCATGGCCGGCGCGTTCTTAAGGCTCAGATCCACAAAGTCTGTCTTGGCCGTTGGCACGGGAATAAAGTGGGTCACAGGCTCGGGCAAAGGCAAGTTTTTAGCCGGCTGTTCGCCGATGGCCGCAAAATAGGTCGCCTCGGCCGTGATAAGATCTGCTTTGGCCGCAACTTCTTGGGCAAGGGCAGACGCATAATCACTGTTGGTCTGTTCAACATCCGTCAGTGTCAATTCACCCACTTCCATACGGGCTCTTGTTTGCTCCAAAGTCTTGCGCTTCGTGTCCACATTTTTTTGTTGCAGCTCAAGGGTTGCGCGCTTCAGGCAAAGATCCAAATAGGCCTGCACGGATGCAAACAATGTCTGCTGCTCAGTGTTCGTAAATGACGCAACCCCTGCGGCAAAACTCGCACGCTGGCTTGCCACACCCGCCTCGGTACTGCCACCGGCGTAAAGGTTTTGCGAGAGCACCAAGGAGGCAGCGTAGTTGGTTGAGTACGCGCGCGGTGGAATGGGCGTGCCAAAGGTTGTGACAGAAGAAACCTGTTGCTCAACCCCTTGACGCGTTCCTGAGCCGTTTAAAACCAATGTCGGACGCCATCCGGCCAGAGCCTGGGAAACACTTTCAGCCGCCGCGTACTGTCCGCGCACAGCCGCAAGAAGGCTGTTACTTGTGTTGTATGTATTAATCAACGCCTTGTAAAAAGGGTGATCCATGGGCAAGTCGTGCCGGACATTTGTGACGACTCCAGTAGACACCTTGCTTTCCTTTTGGGCGAAGGAAAGCTGGGCCCAAGACACGGCAAGCGTTAGGCTTGCACAAAGTAAAAGGTGTTGTTTACGCACAAAAAACCTCTTTTCAAATTCATTAATCCTGGGCGTCCAAATACGCGTCCCACGCGTTTATCCCGCCCTTCAAGTTTTTCACTCTAGCAAACCCCGCCTCCTGAAGTAAATGGCACGCCATGGCCGATCTTCTTCCCGAGACACAAAGTGTGACAATATTGGCGCTTTTATCAAGGGTGTCCATCTGTTCAAGGACCAAACCAAGGGGCATGCTGAGCGCGCCGGCGAAGGGGCGGGATGCTTGTTCCTCAACTTCACGCACATCAAGCACAACACAGGGCGCGGACGTTTGGAGCAGTGCGTCAAGGGCCCCGGCGTCAATTTCTTCAAGCTGCATGGGAAGCCTCCCCCCCTTTATGATCAAACTCAAGGGCAGACATGCTCCCCTCAAAAAGCACTTTTTGCACCGCACCTGCCGCAGTTTTCGTGATCACCAGCGCCCGGGAGAGCGACCCTTTCTCGCCTTTGATGAAGCACCCAAGGCGCCCCCCTTCGCTGAGCTGGTCCACAAGGGCGTGGGGCACGCTGGCCAGCGCCCCCTCCACCACGATCACATCAAAGGGTCCCGCTTCTGCCTTGCCAAGCAGTGGATCCTCTTGCGCAAAAAATGTGACAGGACTACGACCATCCCCATGGGCCCCATCAAAAGCCTTTGCCCGTTCAATGAGGGCCGCACTTTTTTCAAGGCCAGTGACGCGAGGACTCAGGCGATGGAGCAAAACACTTGTGTAGCCCGCCCCACATCCAACATCGAGGATTTTCTCTCCATGCCCAATACCAAGGGCCATCACAAGGCGCGCAAAGGGCATGGCCGCCATCAAAAAACGCCCTTCCTCAAGGGCGGCATCTTTGTCCGCGTAAGCCAGAGACTTTTTAGCATCGGCCACCGCTTCATGGCGTGGCAGATCTTCAAGGCCCGCCAAAAATGGCGCACTCACCTGCGTGCACGGCAGCACCTGTCCCAGGATCATTGAGCGGCAAAGTGTCTGATAGTCAACCATTTCATCATTTCCATAAAATCTATACAAAAAAACTAGCATATTTTTAAAGTCATCGCATAGAGCGTTGACCATTCTCTTACAAATGCGTATGTAGTACCTTCAGAAAAAGCACATTTCCAAGGGAGTTTGCCGTTGATCGTTGTTTTTGGTGCCCTCAATATGGATATGGTAATGCGCGTGCCTGAGATGCCGCGCCCAGGCAATACCGTTGTCTGCCCAGGATACGATCTTATTCCAGGGGGAAAAGGCGCAAACCAAGCCGTTGCCGCGTCCCTTTGCGAGCAAGAGGTGCACTTCTTTGGGTGTGTGGGTAGAGATGAATTCGCCAAGCGCCTACGCTTGGCTCTGGGTGACGCACGCGTCAACACGGACCATCTGCGCACTTGCCAGGACGTGCCCACGGGATGCGCCACCATTTGCGTGGACGGAACGGGAGAAAACGTCATCGTTGTAGCCGCAGGCGCAAACACCCAAGTCAGCGCCCAGGATGTGCCAGACACGCTTCTTCATGACAAAACCCTTCTCATGGTCCAGTGTGAAGTCCCTCAAGAAGAAAGTTGGACCCTGATTGCACGGGCCAAAGAACGTGGCGCCAAAGTGCTTCTCAACCTTGCCCCCGCCTGCAAAATTCCGCTGACAATCCTTGAATCCATTGATTATCTTGTGCTCAACGAGATTGAAATTACCATCCTTGCGCTCCATTTGGGCTTTGATGCCATTTCGCCCACGCTGGCCGCCAAGCGCATCACCGCTACCCACGGCGTCACATGTATTGTGACCCTGGGCGCCCAAGGTGCTTTTGCCTGCGCCCCCCATGAGGAGTGGGAGGTCCCGGCCCTGCGCATCATGAGTGTGGACACAACGGCTGCAGGAGACGCTTTTTGTGGCGCCCTGGCGGCCCAACTGGATAAAGGCGCCTCTCTCAAGGACGCCCTTAAGTTTGCAGCCGTTGCCAGCTCCCTCACCTGCACCCGCATGGGCGCCCAGACAAGTCTGCCCACCCATACGGAGATCTCTCACTCCCTGGAGCGCCTCCACCCCCTCAAGAAGGTGCGCTAGCCGCCTCGCATATCCCACGGACGGGGATCATGGGTAAAGGTCTCCATGACCTTTGTATCTGCCGCGACAAGACTCGTGTCCTGCCCTTGGGGGGCAGGCGTCCCGTCGAGGATGGTGGCGCGCAGAAAAATGACAAGCTCACTTACAAAACGCTGATCTTCTTTCCCCTTAAAAAGGTTACCCAGAAGAGGAATATCCGACACCTCCGGCACACCGTCTTGGCCATGATCTGCGTGTTCTTCCATGAGCCCACCCATGAGAATCACCTCCCCCGAGTTCACGCGGAACACCGAGTCCATCTCGCGCACCTGGATTTCAGGCACAAGGGAGGTGAGGCGCTCTTGGGACACAATGGAGACCGCAGGATCGGCTTTCTCACCCACAACCCGCGAGATGGTGGGGCGCACGGTCATGATAATGCTGCCGTCCTGCAGATTAATGGAGGGCTGCACAACCATTACAAGACCAATGGGCACGGTCTGAATTTCACTGGAAACATGCTCACGCTCCCGTGAACTATTTTCAAAGGAATAGTCTCGGTCATAATTGATGCGGAAGAAAACGCGGTTGGTGGCCACTTTTAAAAGGGCCGCTTGGTTGTTGATCACCGTGAGGCGCGGATTTGATAAGGTGCGCACGGTGCCAAAGTGCTGCATAAAACTGATAAGGCCAGACAGGTGCCGCCCATGGCCCCCAATGGTAAAGATATTGCGGGGTGGAGTGGCGTCCGGATTGAACGGACCAGGCGTTGTGACAGAACCCATGGGGGCTTGGAGCGCGAAATCTCCCTTGAGTGAGTGCCAGTTAATGCCACTTTTGAACTCATCTTTCAGGTGCACCTCAACAATCTTGGCTTCAATGAGCACCTGCCCCGAGGCCGCTTTTTGCAACATTTGAAGATAGCGGGCAATTTTATCGTGCTGGGCTTTTGTGCCCAGAATCGACAGAAGTCCTGCCTGGGGGTGAAGGGAAAAAGAATCGGGAGAGACGGGTCCTGCGCCTCCCTCTTGCAAAATCAGCATCAGGTTCTTTTTCAAATCCTCCCAGAAATCGGCGCGGCTATTGCCCGTTAAGAGGGTATTGGACCCGTTATCAAGCTCGTTCTGCTTGCCATCAATGGCTGAGAACACATCCGTCGCGATGGAGATCCGACTGTTATTTTCCCGCACAAGGGTCAGGAACTGAATGTTGTGGGTCTGCACAAAGGGTGCGTCCGCCTCTACAAGCAGGGTGTCCCCCTTTTGGGTATAACGCAAAGATGCCCCGTCACAGATTTGCCCAAGCACATCGATAAAGGGCTTGTCCTTAATGTGGAGGGACAGGGCACCTTTCACATTGGGCGCAACACTCACGCTTGCGCCCGCCTGGCGCGCAAGCTCCAGGATCAAATCCTTTAGGGGCACGTCATGGGTGGCATTCAGGCTCACCCGGTGGGAAAAAGCACTGGGTTGAGATGGCTTATGAGCCCCCTGGGTTTTTAAAGGATGGGTTTGTGCCGGTGGGTGAGGCGCCAGTATGTGGTCCTCGTAATCCTTCACCTTCATTTGCAGTGTTGGGTCATGGTGGCACTCATGCGCCTGACAACCCGCAAGTAACATACAGGCAACCAGTGCCCTCACAAATCGCACGTGCTGCGCTCCCCATATTTTTTTATCGTGTCAGAAGGTTAGCAGATGGCGCCCGCCCTCGTCATCCACAAAAGCGCAGCTCTGGGTTATCGTCAATACTTCCCAAAGAACAAAATGGCGGCGGCTGTCAAACCCACCAGACCAGCGGCGACAGCTTGGGGTGGTGGCTGCCATGCGTTGGGTGCCGGTTGCAGAGAATGTGGTACCTCTTGATCGTCCAACTCCTCAATGACAGGAAGCGCCGAAGATGCAAGGGCAGGAGACGAGGGCAATGACTCAGTCAAGGGCGCACCGCTGACGGGAAACGCTAGTGGGGTATGGACGGGAGATGCAGGTGGAGACTCAGTCAAGAGCGCACTGATGGGCATGACAGGATTGGTGCGTGCATCATCACAAATGGTGCCTTGTGGAGAATGCGGTGCTTCGGCATCGTCCAACTCCTCAATCACAGGCACAGACGAGGAGACATAGGCGAAAGGCGAGGATGGAGATTCCACCATAAGCGCGCTACTGGGTATGGCAGGATGGGCGCGTACGTACGTCAAAAGTGCGTTGAACTCTTTCCTTGAAAGACCTAGATAAACGCTCTCATGGGGGAGGGCATTTTGGCTTTCCCCACAAAGGCGCGCCACACGCGCCCCGCGGTAGGAGATCGTCGCACGTTGCAGCCCCTCAACAAAAACCTCAGGTGTCATGAAAAGATGAAGTCCAGCGTCCCTGGCGGCTTTAAAAGGCACGCGCTCTTGAACCGCACGCTTACGCTGGGTCATCACGCCCATCCATAGGTGAGTGATGAGCCCCCGTGAGGTGAATTCATGGTGCAGAATAAGACGATGTTCCACCCAAGTCCTCATCCCATCGGGCAATTGATACTGTGCCATCAATTCCACAAGACCGTATGTGCCCTTGCAAAAGGTCGCCTCCAAAAGCGCATCCAAATCCCGGGAAGTTTTGAGCACAAGTGAAACATTGTCTGGATTTTTTGCCGGCAGAATAAGGTGGTGAGATGCGAGGGTTAGCGCCCGGCTTTCCTGCGAACCAGCAAGTCCCTGAGCGGCTCCGGGCATCGCGAGGCCGTCCAAATCATCTTCGTCGGGATCGAAGAGATCGTGGCCCTCACCATCCTCACAATCGTCGGAGCAAGAAAGCTGCTGCTCGCCCCCCCTCACAAAGGGCGTGCCCATAGCCTCAAGAAGCCCTCCCGGCAAAGGGGGCGTTCCTGGCCGGTTTTGTGAGAGCACAAGACGCAAAGCATCTGGATCTCCAAAAATGCGACTCTGGGGCGTATCGGCGTTCTCATGGGAAGAGGTGGGCACAGACACAAACAGCATACTGTCTGTCATGGGAATAATGTCAGGAGGAGGGGTGGCGGGTTTGGGCGCACGTACGCCGTCCATATTCATGTCAAAATCTGTCGACGCATCATGCACGTCGGGAGGA
>JAIUNT010000027.1 GCA_020161545.1 Pseudomonadota bacterium | reverse complement strand
ACATACACGTTTGACAAACTCTTATGGAACTCAATGTTTTCCATAAACGTGACGAGGCTCTTTGGAGGTTTTGACACGCGAGGGGCCAAAAATTGACCAAGTTGCCAGATCGATCCAGAGGATGGATAAAAAAGGCGCGTGCCATGTTTATCCCAGTCATAGACATCATAATGGTCTGGCAGATAGGGTTTAATCTCCTCCTTTGCCAGCATCGCGTAACAATACAGAAATGCCTTGGGATAGGAGCTGAAAACATGTTGAGCTACGTCGCTCCCACGATCGTGATTAAAAAGGACTCGCTTAGTCTCTGGATGTGTGACCAAATCTCTTGCGCGTTCAATACTGTACTGAACAACACCCCTTTCAAGGGCCAGGACCATTTCTGGACAATCCCTTGTCATCATAATAAAGCAATTCTCATACCCCGCTAACCCTTTGTTGGAAAAGAGATGTCCGAAACAAGAGAGAAGTTCACAGGTTTCTCTATCAAACAACGCCTCCGTTCCAAGGGGAGGAAAATTGCAATTGGCGAAAATAAAACAAGATGTTTGTTCTGTTTTAAGATCATGAAGAGCGGCCACAACCCTTAAAAGATCTGCTCTGAAATAAACGGGCACCGTTTCTTCAAAAGCATGGGCATTTTCTGAAACCAAAGGGATGTCCCGAAAATTCCTATAAGAGATTTGTGTAAGTGGAGCAGTCTCATAGTGAGCCGCAAGAAAGACTTTGGTGTTATCAACTGCGCGAGTGTTCAAGAGAGCACCATCGTACCAAATATTGACGCTACAGTTTGGTCCTGGGTTTTTTTGGGCCCATGTCACCACACAATCCAGATACTGTCCCTTAAGCTCCTCTTCATCACGGCAAGGGAAGATATAGCGTTGATCCGGATCAAATCGGTTATTAACCCATGTGATATTGATGGAAAATGGTTTGTCATAGCCTGACGTGAATTCTTCAACGCTGGCCATAAGGGGCTGTCTCAGAAGAGAAAGGAGAGAAAAAGCAAAATATAAAAAGATTATATTCATTTATAAATATTAATATTATTGGAAAATCTCAAAATAACGTTTTTTTATTTTTTTTTCAAGTTATTTTTTTTTGATAAAGTTGACACCGGTGGACCACATTATGTATGGCCGTGATACACTGCCAGCTGAATTTAACCACGCAAATATGCAGATGAACGGCCTGAACCACAAAGAATAAATACAAATACAGAAATTTATTCATATTGCTCTGCACTTTAAAATTAAAGAGGTAGACATTATCGACGGATGTTTCGCAATAGACCTGCTTTTGTTTGATGAGACCCTGCCAGAATATAAAAATTATAGTTTCTTACTCTTGTCAGCGGTGCCTGGAGATCATGGTTTTTAGAGGTCCTCTAAATCTGTTATCTTTTTAGCCACCTGCACTTGAATTAAATGCCCACCTTTTCTAACGATCGTTTGGCACGTATTTAAACTGTTTGTTGAAAGAACAGGAAAAAAGTATATCGGGGATAGATCTTTCCTTTTGAGACGCGTATACTTAAGCGTGGCCTGAGTAGCTATTAATGCTCGATGGGCATGTGATTCATAAGAAAAAAGGGAGTGATAACACTATGGAACAAAAGAGATATTGGCATCTTCACGTGGTAACAGTAGCGGCAGCTGTGGCCCTTTCAGGTTGCGCGAGTTACTACATTGACGAGCTCGACAGTGCACGCCTGGATGGTATGCCTTTTGCAAACCACTTGGCCAAAGAGTATGAGATGCTCGCCAAGCGTGAAAGCAATGTCTACAACGATCAAATTGGCGCCACGCACTTTGCTGTTAAGGGTATCCAAGCAACAACTGGCCTCAATGTCCTTCCAGAAAACCCACAACATTGGGATATCCCCGAAAAAGACATGCCTCGCTTCCTCGATGGCCGCGAGCGCCTCACATTTGCCCTTGATAACAATGGCCGTGTAATTTCTCCCGATATCGCTGCGCGCGCACAAGTCATGTATGACTGCGCCGTTGAAGAAGCCGATGATGGCAACTGTGATATCTCCGCCAAGTGCTGGGCTGGCTTCCAAAACGCGCTGACGCACCTTGAGAAGTCCATCCAAAACGAAGCCCCAACATTCTCAATCCACTTTGAGATGAACAGCTCCGTTGTCTCCAACGCGTCCATGCACACCTTGTCTGAGGTGGCACGCGTTGCTAAGAACATGCCTCTTCGCACTGTTCAAGTCACAGGTCACGCGGACGGTGTTGGTGGACGTAAGCACAACCTGCTTCTTTCCCAAAACCGCGCATCTGCCATTCGTGACGTTCTCGTGAAGATGGGCGTTGACGCAAAGCGCATCACTGCCGTTGGTGCAGGCGAGGTGAACGAGCGCGCAAGCACAAAAAATCGTCGTGCGGATATCCAAATCCACTAAAAGTACGACACCCGAAAAAGGGCGCTTCTTTAGCGCCCTTTTTTATTGCCCCGCAAAGCCTCCTAATGACCGGTTTTCCTTCCCTAATCGTTGCATAAATGATACACTTAAATCGTGAGAACCGATGATGGCTTGTGGATAACCACGACGCCAGGTAAGGTAGATCATCGGGCCAGCCATATACTAAGGAGGTCACTATGGCAGACTATCGTTATCAATCCGCACGCACCCGCCAAATCGATGAAGCCGTCGACATGGGTCTGCGCGCCTATATGCTCAAAATTTTTAACTATATGGCTGTGGGACTTGGCCTAACAGGGGTTGTTGCCTTTTTGACAGCATCTTCCCCCACCATGATGGGCGCCATCTTCGGCACACCCCTGAAATGGGTCGTAATGCTGGCGCCCTTGGGCTTCGTGTTTGCCATTTCCTTTGGCATCAACCGCATGTCTGCCGCCACAGCCCAAGCGCTCTTTTGGGTGTACGCCGCTGTTATGGGACTGTCCCTGGCGAGCATCTTCATCGTGTATACAGGCACAAGCATTGCACGCGTGTTCTTTATCACTTCAGGCACCTTTGCGGCCATGAGCCTTTACGGATACACCACAAAGCGGGATCTGACCGCCATGGGGTCATTCCTTTTCATGGGACTCATTGGCATCGTTTTGGCTAGCATCGTCAACTTGTTCCTGCAAAGCTCAGGCCTGTCCTTTGTGGTGTCCGTCTTGGGCGTGTTGATCTTCACGGGTCTGACCGCTTATGACACCCAGGCCATCAAGAGCATGTACTACGAAGCGGATGACGCAGAGGTCGGCGAGAAGAAAGCAGTTATGGGTGCGCTTACCCTATACCTCGACTTCATCAACCTCTTTATGTACCTCTTGCGCTTCTTGGGCGACCGTCGCTAAGGGAGCCACATAGCCTCTTTGAGAAAAGGGCCCTTCGGGGCCCTTTTCTTTTAGAGTATCTCTATGCTTAACGCGTGGAGGCCTTCTTGAAAAAGAGGCGCGGCCGCCTCCATGACACGCCTGTGGGCGGCAAGGCGTGTCTGGCCTTGAAGGGTCGTGGCGCGTAGGCGCACCGTAAAGTGGGACTGGCCCGTGCCAGGTGATCCACTATGCCCTGCGTGATGGTGGGACGTGTTGATGACCTCTAGGAATTCAGGGTTAAAAACATCCTGCATCAGGGCGTGCAATTTTTCTTCCATGCTTTATCCTTATACAAGGGGCGTGACACGCAAGAGCACAATCTGGTTCTTGTGCCGCTTCACAACCGTAATGCGCAGCCCCGCTAGCTGAAACACCTGACCTTCCTTAGGAATAGTCCGGCTTTCATGGATCACAAGCCCAGCCAAGGTTGAGGCCTCCTCGTCAGGCAAATCCCAGGAGAACTGCCGGTTAAGATCACGAATGGTCATCTTGCCGTTGATGAGCAAATCCCCTCCTGCGGTTTTGGCAATGCCAGCCAGTGGCTCATCATGCTCATCAAGAATCTCACCCACGATCTCTTCCATGACGTCCTCAAGGGTCACAATGCCTAAAAAGGCGCCATATTCATCCACAACTAGCGCGAAGTGTTCTTTTTTGGTGCGAAAGGCCTGAAGCTGCGCCTTAAGGGGCGCGGTATCGGGAATAAACCAAGGTTTTGTGAGAATTTTGTCTAGACGAAATCCCTCTTTGTGCGTATCCCCTCTGTGATAAGCACGCAACAAATCTTTCGTATGCAAAATCCCAATGATATTGTCGGGGTTCCCACGCCACACTGGAAAGCGCGTGTAGGGGCTTTTCACGACCTTATCAAAGAGGGCGTCCACGGGCATGGAGGCGTCCAACATGGACACACTCTTGCGGTGAATCATGATCTCATCCACATCCACATCATGGAGGTCAAGGATGCTGTGGAGCATGGCATTTTCCTCTCGAAGGGGCGCCCCTTCTCCTAGAAGATCAATGGCCCCGCGCAGCTCCTCCATGGCGCTTGTCAAATGGGTTTGAGGATCGATGCGCACACCCACAAGATTCAAGGTTCTTTTGGCTATCACCTCAATCAAACGCGTGAGAGGGGCAATCCATTTCACCAAAAAGGAAATGGGCGAGACCATGGACTGCATCACTGAGTCGCCCCTGTTGATGGCAATCAGTTTGGGCATGACTTCTGCGTAAATCACAAGAAGAGGCGTGATGACAAAGGGCGTGATGAGGTCAGCAAAGTTATCCCCAAAGACGCCCTCAAGAAAGGTGGCCATGAGGATGGTTAAGAGCGCATTGGTGAAAGTGTTACAAAGAAGAATAGTCCCAACAAGGCTCTCCAGTTTGACCAAGAGCGTCTGGAGCATTTTAGCCTTCTTATTCCCCTTGCGCGCCTGGGCATGGATGCGCGCTTTGGACGCACCCACAAAGGCGGTCTCACAGGCAGAGAAGATCGCCGAGATCACCAAAAGCGCCAGGACACTCAGGCCTAGCAACACTGTAAACGACAAAGACATGCCGGCATATACCTACGATAAAAACAATCCATAGGTGGGATTATAAGGCCCTTTTTCAATATGCGCAGAAATTTTTTCACGCAGGCGCGATTGCGACGTACCCTCTGGCACTTCGATACCTAACTCTTGCAAGCAAAGATATCCCGCAATCAAAAGACTGGCATGCCCTTGAAAAGTTGCACCAATGACGTCAGTCACAAAGGAATCCCCGATACATAAGATGCGCTCAGGACGAATGGGGGCCCATTGCTGGGCAAGGCGCATGTAGATAGATGGGTGTGGCTTACCATGGTAGGTCACGTGTCCGCCTAAGTCCTCATAGCGCTGTGCAAAAAGGCCCGCGCGCAGGGCGACTTCTGTTCCTACATAGACGCTCACATCGGGATTGGCGCACACAAGGGGAAGTTTGAGCGCAAGGGCCTCTTGCAAAAGATCATCATAAAAATCTCTATTTTTTACGGCCGGATCTGGGCCCGCAAAAACAATGAGTTGCGCTTGTTCCAATGCGTCAACACGCTTCATGGCGGGAGGAATAAGCGCCGCGGCCATCTGCTCCGAGCCCACAAAAAAGCATCGTGTGCCAGGGGCGTAGGTTTCCAGAAAATAGCGCGCCTCCTGGCCCGCCGTTAAAAGCGTGTCGTTGTAGTACGCACGCTCAATACCAAACCCCTCTAAGGTGTGCTTGACTTGCTCTGGCACCAGGGGAGAGTTGCTGATAAGACCGATCTTCTTTTTCTGCTCCTTAAGCGCCAAAAGCCACCCAATCACCTCATCATGGGCATGGGTGCCATCATGCAGGACACCGAAAATGTCAAAAATATACCCATCAAATTGATGAGCGATCTCTAGAGGTGAGCCAATCCATTCCATGATCTAAATAAATACTCTGATGACGACCTTCTCTTGCTATAAGACCATACTTTGTATTAAGTTAGAATTAACAGGGATATGAAAGGATGTGCAAAAGCTGCGATGAATGAAGCACAGGCACTCAGACACTTTCTAAAAAATGACCGCACCATCCAGGCAGCGACGTCCGAGGCGAAGGCGCGCCTTCTTGCCCACGCAGAGGTCATTGACGTTGGCGCAGATGAAATCATCTTTTCCCCAACAGACAGGGCAACCCACACGTATTTCGTTGCGGAAGGGGCGGTTTATCTTTTCCCAGAAGGCGACGCAGCCCCTGCCCTTGTTGAAGCGGGGCAGTATATTGGCCAAGAGGCCGGCATTCACGCCCAAAACTACGCCACGCGCGCCCTTTCCAAGCAGCCGAGCGTGCTCATTAAAATACCCCATTACGCCCTTGAGCAGGTTTTCTTTGAGAACCCCACATCGGAAGACCTTTTTATTACAAGTATTTTTCAGACAATCCTTGGAAAATTTCTCCCCGTGCGCCCGCCTGAGGAAAGTCAGGAGAAAAAAGCGCTTCTATGGGTACTCACTTCAGACTTTGTGGGATGGCTATACGCCATCATTATCCCTTTCCTAATCTATCTTGCTTTGCAAGACGTTTTGCCAGATAAGTCCTCGCGCCTCTTTCTAGGCCTTTTATCTATCGCCTTGTGCATGTGGGTCTTTGACATTGTGCAAGCCTATATTCCCAGCATTTTCCTTGTGGTCGCCGTCATGGCGGCAGGGATCGCGCCGCCCAAAGTGATTTTGGGGGGATTTGCCTCCGAGGTATTCATCGCTGCCCTGTGTATCTATGCCATTGGAAGCGTGATTCTAAATTCCGGTATTGTGTACCGGCTTCTTTTATCCATTCTCAAATATATCCCGGAAAATCACTTTTGGTTCAATGCGACCACATTCTTTTTGGGGCTGTGCCTAACGCCCAGCATTCCAACGGCTGCGCACCGCGGCGCCCTGATGGCAGGTGTTGTGAGTGACTTGACCTTTTACGCTAACTTAAAGCCTGGCAGCGTAGGTGTCACAAGGCTGGCCATCTCCGCCTATAGTGGCACCATGCTCTTTAGCGCCATTTTTCTCAGCAGTTCTCTGCACAACTTTATCATCCTCGGTCTTTTGTGGGCCCAGGACCAAGAGCGTTTCCAGTGGCTGGGATGGCTTCAAGCAGCTGCCATGCCTGGGCTTATCATGATGATTGCCTACGCCGTTGTCATACCATTGATGGGACAAACATCTGAGGTCATCAAAATCAACCGAGAACGCATCTTAGAACAAGCAAGTCTGTTGGGAAAAAGAACCGCCGATGAACAGCTCGCCATTTCATGTTTTCTCGTGTTTGTGGTTGGTGTGCTCACCACAAGTTTCCACCGCCTCACACCCGCCTCCGTTGGTCTAATTGTCCTATTTGTGCTCCTCACCTTTAACGTGCTTAAGCGTGATAATTTTCAACGCGATATTGAGTGGCCCGCCCTCATCACCCTGGGTGGTCTCATCGGTATCATGGGCGTCGTCGACTATCTTTCCTTGCAAACATTCTTCTTGACCCACATTGAATGGGCGGGCGTTTACATAAAAAAAGATTTTCGCATTTTTATCAGTGTGTTATTTGTTATTGTCTTCATCGTGCGCTTGATTGTCCCTTATGGTCCTGCCATCATTATTTTAGCCACGCTTTTTATGCCCATCGCCCAGCAATATGAAATCAGCCCTTGGCTTGTCAGCTTCATTATTCTTTTCTGGGGTAAAATGTGGATTTTCCCACGTCAATACCCGCCTTACGGCGCTTTCCTTGATCACTGTATCCAGAAAGATTTGTTTGATAAAAAGACCTTCTTCCGGTTCAATATGCTCATGAATCTGGCGCGTATTGCCGCCATTTATCTTTCCATTCCTTACTGGAAATCCATGGGGCTTGTGTGACAATGGACAGACTTACACGCTCAGGACACATCCTCAAAATCTTCTTCGTCCTTGGACTCATTGCGTATTTTGTATCCTTTAATATGCAAAAGCCCCGGATTCTCATTTTACACAGCTACAACACCGATTACTCTTGGGTGCGCACCGTTAACCAAGGCATTAACGGCGTGCTTGGTAACCGCACGGATTTTGCGGTGCACTGGCAGTATATGAATACGAAAAACCACCCCTCCATTGAATACAAGCAAAAAATGGGCGTGCTTATTCGCAGACTTATTTCCCACCTAGAGCCCGAAGTCATTATCGCTGTTGATGATGACGCACAAAATTATGTGGCCAAATTTTATATTGATAATCCAAACATTAAGATCATCTTCTCGGGCGTTAACGCAACGCTCCAGGATTATGGATATGAAGACACAAAGAACGTGACGGGTGTTTTGGAGCGCGTTCCGCTGGACGCGTGTAAGGACGTGATCCCGTACCTTGTGGACCCAAAAATTAAGGAGTCTGACATTCGTATCATCAATTTGGGTGACAAGTCGGATACGGTGATGTTGGATGCAAAGTCCATTCTGGAGTTTGATTGGGCGCCCCTTAACCTCATTGACTCTGTGTTTGTGGATAATTTCGATGACTGGAAAAGCGCGGTCCTCAACGCGGCAACTCGCGCCGATTGCCTCTTTATCACAAACTACCGACAACTTACGCGCACGGACGGCGCCCATACATTTGTTCCCCCCGGAGAAGTCATGCGCTGGACCATGGAAAACACCAAAATCCCCGTGTTGGGCGGCAATATCTTTGTTGTAGAGGATGGCGGAAATCTGGCCCTTGCGGCGTCTCCCGCAGAACAAGGGCGCGTTGCGGCGGAAATGGCTCTCAAAATCCTTGCAGGCACACCCACTACGAAAATTCCCGTGGCCCAGACCAATGATTACCTCGTGGCCATGCGAGACAGTGATCTGAAATATCTTTCTCGCCTTCCCAAGGTGTACCGTGCCTTTGCACGGGGCCTTGGAATGTTGTATCACTAGTGGGTGCGCAAACACTTTATGAGCGGGACATGATCAGCCTTGGTATTGTTGGTGTTACAGGACGCATGGGCGCGAGTCTTCTGACGTCTTTGCAAGAGCACACCAACCTCTGTCTAGACGCCGTATTGGTAAGATCCCCCGTAACGTCCCTGCCTTCCTTGCCCACGCACACGCGTCAAGAAACGGATCCACATGCGTTTATGAAAGATCTTGACGTCGTCATCGATTTCTCAACGCCAGATCTAAGCCTGACACTTCTTGAAGCGGCGCGCGCCCACAAAATCCCTCTTCTGGTGTGCACAACGGGACATACAAACGCCTTTGACGCACGCGCCATGAGCGCAGCAACAACCATTCCCCTTATGATCGCACCCAATACAAGCTTGGGTGTGGCGGTGCTCGACATTCTTCTGGCACGCGCAGCCCCCCTTCTGGAGACCTTTGATGTTGCCCTCCATGAAGTCCACCACGTTCACAAGAAAGACGCACCCTCGGGCACGGCAAAGTCTCTTCTCAAAACCCTCCAGGGCGCCCTGCCCCCCCACAAAGAGATTCAGGTGACATGTCAACGTTTAGGGGGCGTCTTAGGAGAACACACCGTTTCCTTTGCCAGCGAAGATGAGGCCCTCACCCTGTCGCACACGTGCATCAACCGTGCCCTTTTTGCTAAAGGGGCCCTTCACGCGGCCCAGTGGCTGGCCGTGCAGCCCCCAGGGCGCTACACCATGCATGATATGCTGCTCGCGTCACATCACTTCTAACGCAAACAGGGAGGCACAATGGGCAGGATTCAGGGCAAGAAAATCCTTCTCACGGGGGGCACGGGATTTATTGGAAACCCACTGTGCCAAGTCCTCCTGGAAAAAGGCGCAAAGGTCTTTGTGCTCACACATAACACACACCCCCGTTTGCCCCAGATCACCTCCCTTTCTTCCCTCACAGACGCCGCAGCCCATGCCTTTGACATCATCATCAACTTGGCCGGCGAAACCATTGCCCAAAGATGGACCAAGGGCGCCAAGGCTCGCATCTGGCGCAGCCGTGTAGACACGACCCGCGCACTCGTTCAGCTCATGGGTCAAACCGCCCACAAACCGGAGGTCTTTATCAGCGCGTCCGCCGTTGGGTACTACGGCACAGATGCGACGCGCATTTTTCAAGAAGACACGCCCACAGCGTCACCAAACTCCTTCGCCCATACGCTTTGCAAAGCGTGGGAGACGGAAGCGCTTCGTGCCCAGGATCTTGGTGTGCGCACAGTCTTGTTAAGACTGAGTCCTGTCCTTGGGCGAGGCGGTGGCATGCTGGAAAAATTATGGCTTCCCTTTCGCCTTGGGCTTGGCGGGCATCTGGGAGATGGACAGCAGCCCCTCTCATGGATCGACCGCGATGATGTGCTGGGCCTCATCCAGCATATTATTGAGACTGACACGCTGGCGGGGCCTGTCAACGCCAGCGCTCCCCAGGCCGTCTCCAACGAGACATTCTCAAAAACCCTTGCCAAGTGCCTGGGACGACCCTGCGTGTGCCACGTACCAAGCTTCGTTTTAAAAGCAGTCTATGGCCAAATGGCCGAGGAACTTATGCTTCAAGGTCAAAATGTGTTTCCCCAAAAAGCACTGGGGAGTGGATTTGTCTTTTCATATGGATCGTTAGAAGCGTCTCTGAAAAAGATAGTGGGAGACGCATACCAAAGGACCTGAAGATAAAAAGATGAAATACTATTCCAAAAGATGCCAGGGGAGAAAACAATGCGTATTGCCATCATAGGGGCGGGGATCGGGGGACTCACCCTTGCTAAGGAGCTCTCACCCCACGCAGACGTGGTTGTCTTTGAAAAAGCCCGCGGTGTCGGGGGACGCATGAGCACACGCCGGGCTGGCGATTACGCCTTTGACCATGGGGCGCCCTCCTTCACAGCCCAGTCGGACGCTTTCAAAGCGTTCCTGTCGCCTTTCGAGCAAGAGGGCACCATACGCCCATGGCAAGGCCCTTGCCTTAGGACAGACGAGGGCTCGACCAGCCTCATAGAAAGCAAGGACAGGCTTGTGGCCGCCCCCCAGATGAACAGCCTCTGTAAGGCGTTGGCGGCGGGTTTGAACATGCGCGTGTCCTGCGAAGTGGCGCCTCTTCAGGAGGGAGCGCGCGCACCCTGGACGCTTAAGGACAAGACGGAAGAGTTGCTTGGCACCTTTGACTGGATCATCTCGACAGCTCCCTCCCCTCAAACGAAGCGCTTGTTTGCCCATCACTTGCCCGAGGATAACCCCTTTGAGGGCCACGTGATGGCGCCTTCATTTGTGCTGATGGTTGGCGTTCAAACACCTTGGCACCGTGATTGGACTTGCGCAACTTTTGATCAGACCCCCATCCACTGGATCAGCGTTAACACCACAAAGCCGGGGCGAAACCAAGCCGTGACATGCTTTGTGGCCAGAGCTTCTTCCCCCTGGTCTTACAGTCATTTGGAGGACAATCTTGACGAGGTCAAGCGCGCCGTGGTGGACCATTTTTGTTACCTAACGGACTTTACACCGGACGAGCTCTCCCACACGGACCTTCACCGATGGCGCTACGCGCTTCCTGGCGAAAACCAGCTTTGCCAGACCTTTTTTTGTAAAGAGAGGAACGTGGCTGCCCTAATCGAGGGAGGCAAAAACGGCGGTGTGGAAGGGTCTTGGCACAGCGCACAAAACCTCGCCAAGCGCCTCATCCCCATCATTCAAGGAGCCCATTCATGAAGAAAATCGTTCTTTTATCTGTTATCCTGACCCTTGTCCTTGGAGGAGCCTTTGCCGGTGTTATCATGAGCCAAGTCGAGCAAGCAAAATACACGGTTGTTTCCCAAAGTGGCGACATAGAAATCCGGGACTATGATCCCATGATCGTGGCCCAGGTCTCGGTGCAAGGCGAGCGCGAAGCGGCCATTAAAGAAGGCTTTCGCCTTTTAGCAGACTATATTTTTGGCAACAATAGCGCGTCGGAAAAAGTTCCCATGACAGCGCCCGTGATGCAGGAAACAAGTGAAACCATCTCCATGACGGCGCCTGTCACCCAAACCCAGGACGGACAAGGTGCGTGGCATGTGCGCTTTAAAATGCCTTACGGATACACCCTTCAAACCCTGCCCAGGCCAAATAGCGCGCGCATCACTTTCTTAGAAATTCCTTCCCGGCGTTTTGCCGCTGTGCGCTTTTCAGGCCTTGCCTCGCCAGAAACCCTGCGCGCACAGCAAAAGGCCCTTGAGGACTATCTGGCCACCAAAAAACTCACAGCCTTGAGCCCGCCCAATTTTGCATTCTTTAATCCCCCATGGACATTGCCTTTCTTGAGGCGCAATGAAATCATGGTAGAAGTTGCCCGTAAGGAGTAAACCATGACCGCAGCCCTCTACGCAGCCCTTTTAGGGTTTATGCTTATTGCCCTTTCCGTCAACACGGTCATCAAACGCAGGACGTTTCGCGTAGGGCTTGGAGACGGCGAAAACATGGGCATGACCCGGTGCATGCGCGCCCACGGCAATTTCACGGAATACACACCCGTCTTTCTTATTTTACTGATTTTAAACGAAATGATGAGGCTTTCGCCGCTTTGGATTCACGTCTTTGGAGTCACTTTTATGGCTGGACGCCTCATGCACGCCTACAGCATTTTAAAGGCTGAGATCTACGAGGGACACCGGCTCACCGCCATGCCCGTGTGGCGCATACGAGGGATGATTGTGACCTATGGGTGCATTGGCGTGCTTGGAAGCATCCTCTTGGTGAAACACTTTTTCCTGTAAAATTAGGCGAGTAAACTCTGTCCCATGCGCAGGAATTTCTCCTGGCGTTTGTGGGCCAAATCCTGAGCCTTAGACGAGCCATACGCCGCAAGACTCTTTTCGAGGGCGTCCCCCACAGCCTTAATGGCCGATTGGGGGGACCGGTGGGCGCCCCCCAAAGGCTCTGGTATAATGGCGTCAATGACATCAAGGCCCTTAAGATCTTGGGCTGTGAGCTTTTGGGCCGCCGCCGCCTCTTCTTTTTTCTCGGCTGTACGCCACAAGATAGACGCGCATCCTTCAGGCGAGATCACGGAATATACTGCGTGTTCAAGCATAAACACTTCATTGGCGACCGCAATGGCAATGGCCCCGCCTGACCCACCTTCGCCCGTAATCACACTCAAAACAGGAACCTTTACCTCAAGGAGGGTCTCAATACAGCGCGCAATGGCCTCCGACTGGCCGCGCTCCTCTGCCTCTAAACCAGGGTGAGCGCCGGCCGTATCCACAAAAGTAATGATGGGCAGCTTAAATTGATCCGCCAAGCGCATAAGGCGCGCGGCCTTACGGTAGCCTTCCGGGCGCGGCATACCAAAATTATGCTTAATGCGGGCGTCTGTGTCAGAACCCTTCTCGTGTCCCATGACCACCACCCGCCGTCCGCGAAAAGTGCCAAGACCCCCTATAAGCGCTTTATCTTCACCAAAAAGACGATCCCCTGCCAAGGGAATAAAATCCTCAATAAGGGCCTCAAGATAGTGGGCCAGATGGGGACGATCGGGATGACGCGCCACCAGGACTTTTTGCCAAGGGGAAAGCTTGTCATAGGTTTGGGCGATGAGCTTTTGTACTTTTCCCTCAAGTTTTGCAACCTCTTGGGTAATGTTGAGGGCACCGTCACTGGACAAATGTTGCAGCTCACGCAGGCGGCTTTCAAGTTCAGCAATGGGTTTTTCAAAATCAAGGGGGGCTACCATGGGGTCACACTCTCATCTAGTCACAAGGACATCTGGTTCGTTTATGCCCCCTTTTCGACGCCGTGACAACCTTTTTTGGTTTTGTAAGCACGCGCAAGCGCCGGCTCATTAGTATGCATAACATAAAATCATATTGACAAATTATTTATTTTTATTATTTTTAATTCTCAAACGTAATTTATTTGAGATCAATCATGAAAAAACAACTTTTAATTGCTTCGTCTTTGCTCTGCACCCTGTGGGCAAACTGTGCCCACGCGTCTGCCACGCCAACTCTGGAAAACACTAAATTTGGGTTTCTCCCTCTTGGCAGCCTTTACAAAGCAGACACGGATGAAAGCACCACGTGCTTCAGCCTCTTAAATAAAGATGGGTCCCTCCAAAACAAGTGGCCCATTGGCGCGTCTATGGATGTGGACCACTTACATGTCAGCCCTGATGAAACCTTCTTTGTATCGTGTGATAAAGAGGGAACCGTGCGCCTTGTCACACGTGAGCACCTGGAGACATCGGGATCCCTCGGGCGCACGCTCTACACCCTGGGCGAGCATGATCTACAGATCAGTATTCTTGGCTTTACGCGCCAAGACCGCGTGCTTTTAAGCATTCTGCAGCCCCTTACCGGACTGCTTGAGGAGCTCAAAGAGCAGAACAGCCTTTTAGAAAAAGATGTGGAAGAATACAAAAACGGGTGCAAACACGGCATAGAGTTCTGCGACACAGTGATCGCCTCACTCGCAGAACTATCCACCCGAATCCGAAGCTTAAGCTCCGCGTCTTCCTATGACACAAAGGATTTGCCCTGGGCCGCTGAACCATCCTTCTCTCACGTGTCGCATGCAACCCACGAATGCGCCTCTATGGTCCTGGCACAAACAGAACGGGGCAACGAACTCCAAGACGCTGTCACATTTTTGTCTTTAAGGACGCGCGGGGCTAGCCTTGCTGCCGATTTTGCGTGGGCGGCTCAAAATCCTATCCTGACCTATCTTTTGGAGATTGATACACAAACGGGCGAAGCGCTGCGCCATCAGTATGTGCCAGGCGACATTACCCACGCGTCATTTGTTGATGAAAATACGCTCCTAGCCGACGACCGCCACCCCGTCCAAAAGCACATCAGCAACATGTGGCATATTGATTTAGATAGCCAGATCCCCCGCCCCATGCGCACCCATTCCAACCCTAGTGCTCCTGCCAGCGAGTTTTCGACAGCCCGCCTGCGCACAGCAGCCAGTAAGGGGTACTATCTTGGATACGCCGGACCAGACATGACGAACGCCAGCATCCTAAGCTATGACGCCGCGTCGCGTACATCGGGCGTCGCTTTCTCACGCCCGGAAGATGTGATCTCTTTTGGCTTAGCAACCCATAACCCAAGGGGCTATGCGATTTTGGGCGGCCAAGACGGAAATGCCCAGAACCTTGTGATTCTTGAGAACCAAGACGGCACCTTCCAAGAAGAGAAAGGTCTTACCAAACAGGTCGCATCTCTTTTGGAGGGACGCAAGGTCCAGAAAGTGAAGATGTCCCCCCAAGGAGACCAGGTGATCGTGGCGAGCCTCGATATGTCCACACCCGGCTGGGCCACACACAAAGATTTGATTGACCTTGATAGCGGCGCCCTCACCAGCCTTGAAACCAAGCACCACGATATGCCAAGGATCCATGTGCAAACCCTTGCAAGTGCTGTTGACGGCGTGACCACTTACACCCACCTCTACACACCTGAAACTGGCGCCCTCAAAACGCCTCTACTGGTGAATTTACACGGTGGCCCATATGCACAGGACACCGTTGGATATAGCCAAGATCTGGAAAGCGCGCTGAAGCTGGGATGCAGCCTTGCAGGAATCAACTACAGAGGGTCTTTGGGCCGTGGAAAAGCGTTCCAAGACCTCATTCACGGTGATCAAGGGGGGGGCGAGGTCGCCGACGTGGCCACCGCCATTACCCATATGCTGGACACAAACCCGCACCTTGACCGTGAGAAAGTCGTTGTCATGGGGCACAGTTACGGCGCCTATCTTGCCACCATGCTGGACATCAAATACCCAGGCCTTGCCAAAGGGATCATCGCCCTTGGCGGCGTGTATGACTGGACGAAACGTCTGGAATCTCAAGCCCGCTTTGTTGACGCTGCGCGTGTGTCAGAAGAAGAGCTAAATCTGCGCCTCAGACCCATGACCCACGCCCATAGGGTCAACGCACCCATGCTCATCGTTCATGGGACACAGGACGACATCTGTGCAGCTGAAGACGCCACAACCTTTGCTAAAAACCTAGAAGAGGCTGGGAAAAAAGTCTCCCTCGTCACCTTGGAGACGGATCACTTCTATGAAGAGGCAGAGGCTCAACAGCGTGTGATGCAAAGCATTCTGGCCTTTACGGACCAACTATAGTGAGAGCAAGCGCATTTAACAGCGGACAAGCATTTTAAATTAGGACAAGGAAGGTGAGGGTAAGGTGCGCGGAGCTTATAAAGACATAAGTGAGCACGCCTTATCCCGAAGTCTGACGCAGTCATCATTTAAAAGGGTGTGCGCTATACGAGCGTCATAAGGCTGGCATTCCCCCCCTGGGCCGTGATATCCACCGAAACTGTTTTCTCCGTCATAAAGCGAGCAAGATAATGGGGACCTCCTGCCTTAGGTCCCGTGCCAGACAGCCCCTGCCCTCCAAAGGGTTGGGAGCCCACAACCGCCCCAATCATATTACGATTGATATAAATGTTGCCGGCACGCACACGCGCAGCAACCTCCCGGGCGCGCCCATCAAGACGTGTATGGAGACCAAAGGTAAGGCCAAAACCAAGGGCGTTCACCTGATCAACCACCTCCCACAAACGGTCTCCCGAAAACCGCATCACGTGGAGAATGGGACCAAAATGCTCCTCCTTAAGTGTGTCAAGGGACGAGATCTCGTAGGCGCTGGGCCCCACAAAAGTCCCACGCGCCTCCCAGGTGTCTGGCACGTTAACGCGGTGCAACAGCGTTGCTTCTTGTGACAGAGCGCCCACGTGCGCTAGAAGAGCGTCTTTTGCGCCCTGATCAATAACAGGCCCCACATCCGTCGACAAAAGACGCGGATCACCCAGGGTAAGTTCCTCCATGGCGCCCGTGAGCATTTTCATGAGGCGCGGCGCAATATCGTCCTGCACAAAAAGAATACGCAGGGCCGAGCACCGCTGACCCGCACTTTGGAAGGCGGAGGCCAGCACGTCCTGCACCACTTGCTCCAAAAGGGCCGAGGAATCCACAATCATCACGTTTTGCCCGCCGGTTTCGGCAATAAAGGGCACAATCACGCCTTTTTTCTGGGCAAGGGTCATATTGATGTCCCACGCCGTGTGGGTGGAACCCGTAAAGGCCACGCCACCAAGCCGCGGATCCCCCAGGACGGTCTGTCCAAAAAGACGCCCCGACGCCGGCACAAAGTGAAGGGCTTCAGGGGGCACGCCGGCCTCAAGCAAAAGCTCCACGGCGCGTAGGGCCACAAGGGGCGTTTGGGAGGCGGGTTTGGCCAAAACCGTGTTGCCTGCCATGAGCGCAGCTGCCATTTGTCCCATGAAAATAGCCAAAGGGAAATTCCAGGGACTGATGCACGCAAAGACGCCCCGACCTTCAAGGGACAGGGTGTTGCGCTCGCCGGTTGGGCCAGGAAGCTCTATGGGCTGGTCCAAATGTTGGCGCCCTTGATCCGCGTAATACCGGCAAAAATCAATGGCCTCTCGCACCTCCGCCATCGCGTCAGGAATGGTTTTACCGCCCTCGTGGCACAAAAGCGCCATAAAGGACAGACGGCGCGCCTCCAAAAGGTCAGCGGTGCGCATGAGGATCTCGGCACGTGCCAAAACGGGCTCCTTGCGCCACTGCGGCCCAAAACGGTGGGCCGCACCCAAGACGCTTTTAAGGATGCTGCCCTGTGCGCTTTCAACATGGGACGTCGTGGTTTCGTGATCAAAGGGACACAGAACACTCCTTGCCTCCTCGCCAGGGATCGCTTTCCCTGAAACAAGGGGGCGCACCTCCTGGGTACGCCAAGGGCGTGCCAATGCTTCTAAAACAGGATCGACGTCCATGGGGTGGGTCAACTCTAAGCCATGTGCGCCTATCCTTGCTGCCCCAAAGATATCACGCGGCCTTGCAATGCCAGGATGGCGCACACTGGTGTAGCCAGCAAGCTCCTGGGCAGGATCAGCGTTGAGAACCGACAAGGGTAGATCCGGATCGGCAATTTTATTTACAAAGGACGAGTTCGCGCCGTTCTCTAGAAGGCGCCTCACAAGATACGGCAAGAGGTCCTTGTGCGCCCCCACAGGCGCGTAAACCCGGCATGTGTATCCTCGCGCACGCTCTCCTACAAGGGGTTCATAAAGGGCTTCTCCCATACCAAAGAGTCTTTGGAACTCAAAGTCTTGAGGACTCGCCCCCAAGGACAAAATGGTGGCCACAGTGCGCGCGTTGTGGGTTGCAAAGGCCGGATAAAAGGCGTTTGTGTGCGCCAAAAGATATTTGGCGCAGGCTACATAGGACACATCCGTTGCCGCTTTGCGGGTAAAGACGGGAAAATCCGAAAGCCCCTTTTCCTGGGCGCGCTTAATTTGCGTGTCCCAGTAGGCCCCTTTGACAAGGCGCACGGGCAGGCGCCTTTTGGTTTCAAGGGCCAGATCTCTCAGCCACGTAAGCACAGGAAGTGCACGCTTTTGATAGGCCTGCACCGCAAGGCCTAGGCCGTCCCACCCCGCTAAATCCTCGTCCCTTGCAAGCATGGCAAAGACTTCGAGTGACAGCTCTAAGCGCTCCGCCTCCTCGGCGTCAATGGTCAGCATCATATTGGCCGCCTTGGCCTTTACACAGAGCTCTTTCACCCGCGGCACAAGCTCACGCAAGACACGCGCCTTTTGCGCGAACTCATAGCGGGGATGAAGGGCCGAAAGCTTAATGGAAATGCCGGGTCCCCCAAGGCCTTGAGGCCCTTCCCTGAACTGGGCGATGGCATCTATGGCCTGGGCGTAAGCGCCCCAGTAATGGACCGCGTCAGGGGCTGTCTTAGCGCCTTCCCCCAGCATGTCAAAGGAATAGCTATACCCCCGGGCCAGTCCCTCTTTGGCGCGCTCAAGCGCCTGGCCAATGGAATGCCCCATGACAAACTTATTGGACAGAAGGCGCATGGCTTGAAAGGCGGCGCGCCTGATCACGGGCTCACCGGACTTTGCCACAAGGCCTTTGACCCGAGAAGCCCAGCTTTCCTTGGAAGGCGCGCGCAAAAGGTCTGCCGCTATTTTAAGGGCCCGGGTTGAGGCACGCGTGAGGGACGTTTTACCCTGCCCAAGATACTTTTCAAAGTCTGCTTGGCCCAGCTTATCGCGCAAAAGCTCTCTGGCGGTTGCGGTGTCAGGGATGCGCAGAAGCGCTTCGGCAAGGCACATGAGCAGCACCCCTTCTTGCGTTGACAGCTCATACTCATGCATAAAAGCGTCCACCATGTCTGGCTTTGCTGCGCGCCCGCGCACGTATGTCACAAGGGCATCGGCCTCTTTTGAGATGCCCACCAGTTGTGCAGGCGTGAGAGACGCGGCACCAAGAAGCGCGGCAACAATCTCTTCCTCTGGCATGAATGTGTGGCGGATCAGCGTGTCAGGCAGCATGGGCTCTTCTTATTTTTGTGCGCGATACCTGGTGGTATAGTCGCAAAGAACTCCTTTTCAAAGTGTTAATTTTTTGCGTTATTGACCCGCACCGTGAAGCGCCGCGTTTTTCTTGACGTTGTCCTGAGAAGGGACCAAACTTAGCCCTGGTTCTAAACCACACATATAGGGAAGCCCGCCCATGAAATATCCTTTTCTGTCCTTTTTTGTGACGATGTTTTGCCTTCTTTTATCTGCGTGCCAAGGTGGCAGGCAAACGACGGACGTTGACGCAAGGCACCGTACCGCCACTGGCGCGTGTGATGGCCTGTTCGATGGCGGACACCCAACCAAATATATGAGCAAAAAAACACTCGACCAGATAGGCAGCGCGCCTCATTACGAGTTCTCCAGATTTGGTAACGAAGCTTTTAACGCACGCCCCACAGCGCCTCTTGGGCGGGGCGGCCAAGGTGAGACGCGCAATTTTTAAAGACCAAGGAAAGCGCCCGTGCGCGCGCACATGACAAGGCTACCGGCTTCTTTTATTGTGCCCACCACCCTAGATAGCCTCATCCCATAGAATTCTTTTTCAAAGTGTTATTTTCTTGTTGTGGGGGCCCATCCAAAACCATGACGTTTTTCTTGACGCGGTGGTTAGAAAGGGCCAAACTCAGCACGGTTTTTAAGGGGAACGCGCGTCCTATACCTATCACGGAGTCTGATCATGAAACATCCTTACCTCTACCTTTTTGTGGCAACATCTTGCCTTCTTTTATCTGCTTGCCAGGGTGGCAACCCCACAACAAATTATGAAGACATTCAAACACGGCGCGAAGCGCGAGAAGAGCAAGTGGGCAAACTCTTTGGCGATGATGTTTTTGTCTTTGGGGACACCAAGAAGAACGGTGACGGCGCTGGCATTGGGGTGAACGCACATTTGTGGCGTGCAACCCTTGATACCCTTTCCTTCATGCCCCTCATGCTCGTTGATCCTTTTGGTGGCGTCATTCTGTCTGATTGGTACACGCCTCAAAATGAGCCAAACGAGCGTTTAAAGGTGGACGTGCGTATTTTAACCAAAGAGCTGCGCTCTGATGGCTTGAAAATATCTGTGTTCCGTCAGAAGATGGTTGCAGGCCAGTGGGTCAGCCAAAGTGTCAGCAAAAAAACCCAGCTTGAGCTGGAAGAGGCGATTTTGCACCGCGCCCGCCAACTCAAAAGCGGACACGTCCATTAAGCCATTCATTAGGTATTGAAAAGACACAAACAAGAAAGAAAAACGATGCAAGAGACGGGATATCCTTTTAGACAACTCGAGAAACATTGGCAACAGGCGTGGGACAAGGCAAATGCCTTCGTCCCCCTGTCGCAGGACGCCGCCAAAAAATACTACGTTCTTGAGATGTTTCCCTACCCGTCTGGACGCCTGCACATGGGACATGTGCGTAACTATACCATCGGGGACGTCATTGCCCGTTTTTGGCGCGCGCGCGGATATGACGTCTTGCATCCCATGGGGTGGGACGCCTTTGGCTCCCCTGCGGAAAACGCAGCCCTCGAGCGCGGTGTAGATCCCGGCAAGTGGACCTATGAGAACATTGCCAACATGCGTGAGGGGCTTAAGGCCCTTGGGTTCTCTTACGACTGGAGCCGTGAGCTAGCCACCTGTGACGCGACGTATTATGGCCAAGAGCAGGAGCTTTTCCTGCGTTTTCTAGAAGCTGGCTTTGTGTACCGCAAGGAAAGCTTCGTAAACTGGGATCCTGTGGACCTGACGGTTCTGTCCAACGAGCAAGTGGTGGACGGGCGCGGATGGCGATCGGGCGCTGTGGTGGAAAAGAAAAAACTCACCCAGTGGTATCTGCGCATTACGGACGAGGCGGAGGAGCTTCTCGCCGGCCTTGACACCCTCACCCAATGGCCTGAGAAAGTGCGCACCATGCAGCGCAACTGGATCGGAAAGTCCAAGGGCGCAACCATCCATTTTGCCTTAGAAGGCAGCGCTGAGAAGATTACCGTCTTCACAACGCGCCCCGACACGATTTTTGGCGCAAGCTATCTGGCATTGTCCCCCCACCATCCCCTGGTGGAGGAGCTCGCCAAAACAAACCCAGAAATGGCCGCTTTCATAGAGGAATGCGACCAAATGGGCACAAGCGAAGTGCTCCTTGAAAAGGCTGAGAAAAAAGGCATGAAGACGCCCTTTGTGGCCCAACATCCCTTTGATTCTTCCCTTAAGCTGCCCGTCTATGTGGCGAACTTTGTGCTGATGGACTATGGCACGGGCGCCCTGTTTGCGGTCCCTGCCCACGATCAGCGTGACCTTGATTTTGCCCATCTCTACGATCTGCCCGTGCGCCCCGTAGTGCGTGAGGCGAAGGCACCGACCTGCGAGATTACAGACACAGCCTTTACGGGGGACGGCGTCCTTTACAACTCCCAGTTCTTGGACGGCATGGGCGTGGAGGACGCAAAGGCAGAAGTCATCCGCCGCCTGCAAGCCATGGAACAAGGGGAAGGCTGCACCACCTACCGCCTGCGTGACTGGGGTATTTCCCGGCAGCGCTATTGGGGTTGCCCCATTCCCATTATTCACTGCGCGGCGTGCGGCGCGGTACCTGTTCCCCACAAGGATTTGCCCGTACGCTTGCCCGACAACGTCGTCTTTGACAGGCCCGGCAACCCCCTTGACCGTATGGACGCGTGGAAGAAAGTTCCTTGCCCTACCTGTGGCAAAGACGCCGAGCGTGAGACGGATACCCTGGATACCTTCTTTAACTCCAGCTGGTATTTCGCCCGCTTTACCTGCCCCACCTTCGAGACCCCCCTTGATCCCAAGACCACAGGTCACTGGCTGGGGGTTGATCAGTACATCGGCGGGGTGGAGCACGCGATTTTGCACCTTCTTTACGCCCGTTATTTCACACGCTGTCTTAAAAAGCTTGGCCTTGTAAGTGTGGACGAGCCCTTTAAGGCGCTCCTGACCCAGGGCATGGTGTGCCACGAAACCTTCAAGACCCAAGATGGTCAGTGGGTTTATCCCATGGATGTGACCTACGGGGACGACGGCAAGCCCGTTCATCTTGAAACGGGGGCGCCCCTTGTTAAAGGGCGCTCGGAAAAAATGAGTAAATCGAGGAAAAACGTTGTGGACGTGGCGCCTATCTTGCGGGATTACGGCGTGGACGCGGCGCGTCTATTTATGATTTCGGACTCCCCTCCCGAGCGGGATCTTGAGTGGACAGACGCCGGCATCCACGGCATATGGAAGTTCCTGAACCGTGTGTGGCGTCAGCTTGACAGCCTCACCCCTGCCTTTGAGGCGCCCGGCGCGCTCTCACCCGCTGACGAGGCGCTTTTGCGCACAACACACACCCTCACGGACGCCATGACCAAGGATCTTGCGTCCTTTGCCCTCAATTGTTACGCCGCGCGCATACGCGAGTACGCCAACGCCTTATTTGACGCTGTTGCTGCTGCCACCGTTCAGCCTTGCATCCTCACCCAGGTTGCGCGTACCCTGGTACAACTCATGGGCCCTGTGGTGCCTCACCTTTGCGAGTCCCTGTGGGAAAAGCTCGGCGGTGAAGGTCTTTTGGCCCAGGCATACTGGCCAGAGGCAGACCCCCAGTGGACCTTGCGCACGACCTTTACCTTGGCAGTCCAGGTCAATGGTAAGCTGCGCGGCACACTGGACGTCTCCCTTGACGCCGATGAAGACGCCCTCAAGCAAGAGGCGCTGGCCCTACCCCGGGTCCAAGAATTTTTAACAACAGGACAGCTACGCAAAGCCGTCTATATACCAGGAAAGGTCCTCAATCTTGTGGTGTCGTAATCTTTTAATCGCGTGTGTGGGCGCCCTTGTCGTCAGCGGCTGTGGGATGCGTCCTTTGTATGGACCGTCTGCTCCATGGAAAGGAGCCTATCCCGTCCATGTGGCGCCCATTGCCGAGCGTGAAGGGCAACTGTTGCGCCGGGGACTTTTGTCCCTTTTCTCTCCCTATGGCCAAACCCAAGATCCTCTGTTTGACTTGAAAACAGAAGTCACCTTCACAAAGGATGAGGTGGGCCTGCGCCGAGATGAAACAGCCCAGCGTGCCCGCATCCGTGCAACAGCCACCTATACCTTGTACGACAGGATTGAGCACAAGCCCCTTTTCTCACGCGCCAAAACCGTTGTGACGAGCTATACCATTGGAGATAGCTCTTCAACGGCGAGCTTGCCCCTGATTGTGGAAGAAAAGGACGCAAAAGCACGGGTGATGGAAGAGCTGGCCAGATCTATTCACGCAGATGTTGTGCTTTATCTCCAAGAGCATTCTACCCACGCCCTCAAGGAATAGCCTCCCATGAAGGTGGCCTCTCTTGTGCCCCTTTTGGGCAAAAAACCCTTTGAGGCAAAGGTCGTTTGCTTTTATGGATCCGACGAGGGGCTGGCGCGTCTTCGCACCTATATGCTGGGCACGTTCCTGCGCGTGCGTGAAAAAAGATCCCTTGCATATGAGACCGAGCCATCCCTTGCGGCGCCTTCTTTGTGGGGAGGCTCGCCAAACCCTCGCTGCGTGATCCTTGAAAAATCCTTGGACCAAAAAGGCGTGGAAGGGGTTTTGACCAGCCAAGACGTCTTTGTGTTCACCCACACGTCACTCACTACCAAAAGCGCATTTTTCAAAGCCTATGAGGCCCATAAACAGGTTCTGCTTGTGGCGTCCTATGAGCCCAACAAAGGGGATTTGGACGCCTTTATCACGTTTTTGGATGAGGAAAATCTCTGCCGCCTTGCGCCCGCGGCGCGCGCCTTTTTGCACACCCATGTTGACGATATCTTGCCCCATTTGCCGGGTCTTTTCGATAAGCTCATGCTGCTAGCGGGAAATGGCGAGGCGGCAGACGTGGCGCTTCTTGAAACCTTGCTTCCCCCTCTCGCAAGCCAAAA